>NZ_CP014595.1:978000-1304000 GCF_001687105.1 Salipiger sp. CCB-MM3 | reverse complement strand
GGCCTCTTCCTCGACGATCTTGGCGAGGACCTTGGCGACGGCGAGGGGCTCGATGTCGGTGTGCACGTCATCGGCGGCGGTCACGAGGATGGCGCGGTCAGCTCCCATGGCCAGCGCGGTGCGCAGGGTTTCCTGGCTCTGCTTGACGCCGATCGAGACGACGATCACTTCCTCGGCCTTGCCAGCTTCCTTGAGGCGGATGGCCTCTTCGACGGCGATCTCGTCGAACGGGTTCATCGACATCTTGACGTTGGCAAGATCGACTCCCGTGCCGTCCGCTTTCACGCGGACTTTCACGTTGTAGTCGATCACGCGCTTCACGGGCACAAGCACCTTCATGAGCGGATCACTCCCTTTGTTTCGCCGCAGCAAGCACGGCACTTCTGGTTCTCCCGTGGGGTGATAGCGAAGTGAACGCGAGGGAAACAGTGCCAATTTGGCCAAGCGTGCCAAAACGCCGCTGCGTTAGCGCGCTTGTGTGGACGCGGAGCAGCGCGATGTCGCGGCGGAAATTCGAACGGTCGGAAACGCGTTTCGCGCGTGTTGGCGTTCTGCACAAAAAATAGGCGATGGGCTGAGTTGGTGCCTGATCAGGCTTAGGACGGGCCGAAACTTGATTCGCAGACCTTGGTTCAGAGGGGGCGTCGGGTCGCTTTCAGCGGAGCCAAACGGCAAAAGGGCCACCCGAAGGCGGCCCCTTGTTTGAGGTTTCAGCCCTGCCTGCCGTGGCAGATCAGGTGAACGTATTGTCCCGCGGGAAGCCGCGCGGCGCCATACGGCCCGCGGTGGCGCGCTTGGCGATCCACTCGCTGAGGTCGGATTGGGTGCGGGTGCGCCCGGCCGGGTCCTTCCAAGTGAGGCCGTCGGCCAGCGTGAAGGTTGTCAGGTCCGACAGGCCGCCATCCTTGTACTTCTGCAGGCGCACGCCCTTGCCCCGGCCCATCTCGGGCAGTTCGTCGAGCATAAAGACCAGCACCTTGCGGTTCTCGCCGACCACGGCCACCGCGTCGCCCGTCACTGGCTTGCAGATCTTGGCGAAGGCGGGCTCTCGGACGTTGAGGGCCTGCTTGCCCGCGCGGGTCTGCGCCAGAACATCCGCCTCGGGCACCACGAAGCCGTCCCCGGCAGAGGAGGCCAGAAGCAGCTTGCGGCCCGGCACATGCGCGAAAATGTCGATGATCTGCGCCTCGTTGGGCAGATCGACCATCAGCCGCAGCGGCTCGCCCATGCCGCGCCCGCCGGGCAGGTTGGCGGCAGAGATCGTGTAGAAGCGCCCGTTCGAGCCGAAGACCAGCAGGCGGTCCGTCGTCTCGGCGTGGAAGATGAAGCGCGGGCCGTCGCCGTCCTTGAACTTCAGTTCCGAGTTCAGGTCGATGTGGCCCTTCATCGCGCGGATCCAGCCCATCTGCGAGCAGACCACGGTGATCGGCTCGCGCTCGATCATCGCTTCCAGCGGCACTTCCTCGACCTCGCCCGCTTCGGCGAAGGCGGTGAGGCGCGCACCCCGCTCGAGATCCTTGGTGAAGGCCTTCTTCACCTCGCGCAATTCGCCCGAGATACGCTTCCACTGCAGGTCTTCGCTGGCCAGAAGGTCTTCGAGACCGGCGCGCTCTTCCATCAGCTTGTCGCGCTCGGCGACCAGTTCCATCTCTTCGAGCTTGCGCAAGCTGCGCAGGCGCATGTTGAGGATGGCTTCGGTCTGCACCTCGGTCAGGCCGAACTCGTCTTCGCCCGACACCGGGGCAGGGGAGACGTAATCGGCCTCGGAGGTGGCACGGGCGGTCTTGCGGCCCCAGTCCTCGCGCATCAGCGCGGCCTTGGGGTCCTCATCATAGCGGATGATGTCGATGACGCGGTCGAGGTTGAGGAAGGCGATGATCAGCCCTTCCAGCACCTCGAGACGGTGGTCGATCTTCTCCATCCGGTGCCGCGAGCGGCGGCACAGCACGTCGCGCCGGAAATCGAGGAAGGCGCGCAGCACCTCTTTCAGCGAGCAGACCTTTGGCGTCACGCCGTCGATCAGCACGTTCATGTTGAGCGAGAAGCGAATCTCCAGATCGCTGTTCTTGAACAGCAGGTTCATCAGCAGATCGGGGTCGATGTTCTTGCTCTTGGGCTCCAGCACCATGCGGATGTCTTCGGCGCTCTCGTCCCGGATGTCGGCGAGGATCGGCACCTTCTTGGTCTGGATCAACTCGGCCAGCCGCTCGACCAGCTTGGACTTCTGCACCTGATAGGGGATCTCGGTAACCACGACCTGCCATTGTCCGCGGCCAAGGTCCTCGACCTCCCATTTCGCGCGCAGGCGGATCGAGCCGCGTCCGGTGGCATAGGCCTGCGCGATGTTCTCGCGCGACTCGACAATCACCCCGCCGGTGGGGAAATCGGGACCGGGCACATATTGCAGCAGCGTCTCGTCCAGCGCGTTCGGCGACTTGATGAGATGCAGGCTGGCGTCGATCAGCTCGCCAATGTTGTGCGGCGGAATGTTGGTCGCCATGCCCACCGCGATGCCCGACGAGCCGTTGGCCAGCAGGTTGGGATAGGAGGCGGGCAGCACCACGGGCTCTTCGAGACGGCCATCGTAGTTCGGGCGGTAGTCCACCGCGTCCTCGTCGAGACCCTGCAGCAGCGCCTCGGCCATGATGGTCATCCGCGCCTCGGTATAACGCGAGGCCGCCGGGTTATCGCCGTCGATGTTGCCAAAGTTGCCCTGACCGTCGACCAGCGGGTAGCGGATGGTGAAGTCCTGCGCGAGGCGCGCCATGGCGTCATAGATCGCCGCGTCGCCATGCGGGTGGAAATCCCCCATCGTGTCGCCGGAGATTTTTGCCGACTTCAGGAAGCCTCCGCTGGAACTAAGTCGCAGCCGGCGCATTGCATAAAGGATACGACGATGCACGGGCTTGAGCCCGTCACGGGCGTCTGGCAGCGCCCGGTTCATGATCGTCGACAGAGCATAGGTCAGGTACCGCTCGCCGATTGCCCGGCGCAGGGTCTCTGCCACGTTACGAGGGTTCATGTTGGGGTCATCGACGATATCGTTCATGCATATTGTGATACCCGCGCAGAAAAGCGCGGGCAAGCGATCCGCACCGCGAATTCCATTCAGAGCGGATTTTTCCAGATTCCCGCTTAAGGCGAGCGCGCAAATCGGCTATGCTGAGCGTGACGCCGAGTATTGGAACGGTGCGCCAGCGGCCTTTTTCAGCCAGCCCTTTTCTGTTCAGGAGATTTCAGCATGAAACGCCTTATGGTGCTTACTTTTGGCCTTCTGGGCTGGGCTTGGTATTCAATGTCCGGAGGCGCGGAATTCTCCGCCGGAACCAATGGTGTCGATCTGCCGATGATGGTCCGCGCAGCCGAGGCCGAAACTCTGCCCGCAGCTTCAGCAGACGCCGCCGTTGAGCCTGAGGTGACCCGCGCCAGCACCGCCTCGCTCACCGATGTGGGGCCCGCCGAATCGCAGGCGACTGTGACCGAGGCGAAGGTCACTGGGGCGGCGGCGACAGCCAAGAGCATGGACCTTGCGCTGGCGGCAGTGCCCGACAAACCCATCGCGGCCAGCTTCGAGCCCGAAAGCGCCGAGCCTGAGACGCCCGCGGATCTGCGCAAGGTCACCGGCAGCCGGGTCAACCTGCGCTATGGTCCGGGCACCAGCTACAGCGTCGTCGGTCAGCTCGGCGAAGGCGACCGCGTCGAGGTGCTCAGCGATCCCGGCGATGGCTGGGTGAAGCTGCAGGCGCAAGATGGCGGTACCGCTGGCTGGATGTATGACGCCTATCTCGCCGCCGCTGTAAATTGAGGCGGTGAACTAAGGCTGTGACCTGAGGCGGCGGAGTGAGCCGCCAGCGATTGCAGCCCCCGCCCGCCTCGCCTATCCCGGTCTCTGCGAACAGGAGACCGGCGTATGGCATTGAGTACCGAACAGGCTGCGACAGAATCCCGAAAATCCATTCTGATCACCGGCTGCTCGTCGGGCATCGGCGCTGCGGCGGCCCGCGGGCTGCGCGCCCGTGGCTGGCGGGTGTTCGCCAGTTGCCGCAGCGAAGAGGATTGCGCCCGGCTGCGGACCGAAGGCTTCGAGAGCCCGCGGCTCGACTATGCCGACGAGGCCTCGATGAAGGCGGCGTTGGCAGAGGTACTGGCGACCACCGGCGGGACGCTCGACGCGCTCTACAACAATGGCGCCTACGCGGTGCCGGGGGCGCTCGAGGATCTGCCCACCGGCGCGCTGCGCGAGATCTTCGAGGTCAACCTCTTCGGCTGGCACACGCTGACCCGCATGGTGATCCCGGTGATGCGCGCGCAGGGGCACGGGCGGATCATCAACTGCTCGTCGGTTCTGGGGCTGGTGCCAATGCCGTGGCGCGGGGCCTATGTGTCGACCAAACACGCGCTCGAAGGGCTGACCGACGTGCTGCGCATCGAGATGTCGGACACGCCGATCAAGGTGATCCTCGTCGAGCCCGGCCCGATCACCTCGAAGATCCGCGCCAATTCCGTCCCCCATTTCGAGCGTTGGGTGAACTGGCAGGACAGCCCGCGCCGCGCGCAATACGAAGGCTCGTTGCGCAAGCGGCTCTATGCGGCCCCGCAAGAGGACACATTCGAGCTGCCCGCCTCGGCGGTCACCGAAAAGCTGATCCGCGCCTTGGAGAGCGATCATCCCGCGCCGCGCTATTATGTCACCACGCCGACCCACATCATGGGCACGCTGCGCCGCCTGCTGCCGTCGCGCCTGCTCGACTGGATCATCGAACGCACCCGCTAACTGCAGGAGGCGCGGTGGAGCGCGCTAAGGTCGCAGCCGCGCGCCTTCGCTTTTGGCCGCGAACCGGCTATGTGGGAAGCAAGAGGATAGGGAGGCAAATCCATGCGCGATGACCCGCTGTTTCTGGTCGTTGCCGTCGTGATGATGGCGGTCGTGGGCATTCTGCTCTTCGGCATCGGCTCTTTCGCGAAGGGAGGCGCCTTCAACAAGAAATACGCCAACAAGGCGATGCGCTGGCGCATCATCGCGCAATTTGCGGCGGTGGTGCTCATCCTCGTCTTTGTGCTGATCCGGAGAAGCTGAATGGTCGTGCTCAACAAGATTTACACCCGCACTGGCGACAAGGGTGACACGGCGCTGGTCGATGGCTCGCGCGTGCCGAAATTCGCGCCGCGGGTCGAGGCCTATGGCACGGTGGACGAGCTGAACTCGGTGGTCGGGCTGGCGCGGCTGCACGCGGACCCGGCGCTGGATGCGAAACTCGCGCTCATCCAGAACGATCTTTTCGATCTCGGCTCCGACCTTGCCCGCCCCGATATGGCCAAGGACGCCGAGGCCGGCTACCCGGTGCTGCGCCTGACGCAGGCGCAGGTCGACCGGCTCGAGACCGAGATGGACGCGATGACCGCCCAGCTCGAACCGCTGCGCAGCTTCGTGCTGCCCGGCGGCACGGCGGCCTCCGCCTTCCTGCACCAGTGCCGCACCGTCGCCCGCCGCGCCGAGCGCCGCGCGGTGGAACTGGCCACGCTGGAGGAGGTGAACCGCCCGGCGGTGACCTATCTCAATCGGCTCAGCGACTGGTTCTTCTGCGCCGCGCGTATGTCCAATGATGGCGGCGCGGCGGATGTGCTCTGGGTGCCCGGCGCCAACCGCGACTGAGAAAGAGAGGGGGCGCTGCCCCCTCGTCGCTGCGCGCCTCACCCCCAGCGTATTTTCCGAAGAGAAGAAGGACCGAAGTTCCCAAGGCTTCTTCTCTTTCCAAATGCGCATATCCGAAGCGTGCCGGAGGCGCGGCGTCAGAGCGGTTCGGCCTCCAGCCACACGCCGCCCTCGGGGCGCAAGGTGAGGATCATCACCGGCTCCGGCGCGCGGCCCTCGACGGCGCTGAAGCGAAAGCGCTTCAGCAGCGATGCAAGCACGATCAGCGCCTCCTGCAGTGCGAAAGCCGCGCCAATGCAGATCCGCGGCCCGTCGCCGAAGGGCAGATAGGCGTAGCGCGGCGGCTTTTCCAGAAAGCGGTCGGGCCGGAAAGCGTCTGGATCTTCCCACAGGCGATGACTGCGGTGCAGCGCGTAGATCGGGATCATCACCGTATCGCCGGGCTTGATCTCGCGCCCGCAGAGCTCGTCCGGCACCTGCGCCGTGCGCGAGACGATCCCCGCGGGCGGATAAAGCCGCAGCGTCTCGTCGATCACCCGGCGCAGATAGGGCAGTTCAGCCACCTCGGCGGCGCTGGCGGTACCGCCGCTGACCCCCGCCATGACCTCGTCCCGCGCGCGCTCCTGCGCCTCGGGATCGAACGCCAGCAGGTAGAGCGCCCACGACAGGGTGATCGCCGTGGTTTCATGCCCGGCGACGATGAAGGTCAGCAGGTTGTCGCGCAGCTCGGCGGTGTTCATGCGGCGCGTGGTTTCCGGGTCCTCGCCGGCCAGCAGCAAATCCAGCAGGTCCGGCACCTCGCGCGGTCCACGGGCAGCGCGGTCGTCAATGGCGGCATCCGCCACGCGCTTCATCTCGGTCAGCCCGCCCGCCGAGCGCATGCGCCCCGGGCGGGGCACCCAATCGGGCAGGCCCAGCACGTCGAACAGCGAGATCCGCCCGGCCTCGGCGATATAGCCGTCGATCGCCCGATGCACCGCGTCGCGGGCAAAGGCCTCGCCGCCGGAAAAGGTGACTTCCGAGATCACGTCGAAGGTCGTGGTGACCATCTCTTCGTAGAGGTCGACCGCGCGTCCCTGCTGTGCGGCGATCCGCTGCGCCGCCCGGTCCGCCGCGCCGGCCATGATCGGGCCGAGGTTGCTCATATTGCGGGCGGAGAAGGCGGGGGCGGCGGCGCGCCGCTGCCAGCGCCATTGCGCGCCCTCGGCGACGAACATCGACTCGCCGATCGCCGGGCGCAGCAGGTTCTTGGTGACCATCGACTTAGGGTAGTCGTCGAGCCGTTCGAGCAGCACTTCGCGGATCGCGCCCGGCTCCATCAGCATATGCCAGCGCGCGCCGGTACGGCCCGACACCATCGGCGTGCGGGTCGCGAGGTCGGGGATGATCGCCAGCAGATTGCGCCGCGCCGCCCGCAGGCTGGCCAGAATGCCCAAGGGTTCGGTCACCAGCGGCGCGCGCACCGGCAGCGGTGCGGGGCTTTGGGGTTCGGACGACGTTTCGATCATGTCACACCTCTTAGCAGAAGATAGGTGCGCCGAGGGCCACGGCAAAGCCGGGAGATTGCCAGCGCCGCCGCCGTCGGGCTATCCCTCGGGCCCCAGTGTTTGCCGAAAGTTCGACCATGTTCCGCCTTGCCGCCGCCCTTGCCATGTTTCTCGGGCTCACCGCCTGCGCCAACGGCCAGCGCAATCTTGAGAAACCGGCGGAGCCGCTGGGCAATTTCAAGCTCGGCTTTTCCGAGGTGGTGGCGCCCAACATCGTCAAGGGACCGCTGTCGCGCGAGGCCAGCGCCGAGGAATGGACAGCCGCGGTGGATCACGCCATCGAGGAGCGCTTCGACCGGCAGGGCGGCGAGAAATACTATCACATCGGCACCAGCGTCGAAGGCTATGTGCTGGCCCAGCCCGGCGTGCCTCTGGTGTTCAGCCCCAAGTCGGCGCTGATCCTGAAGGTGACAATCTGGGATGATGCGGCGCAGAAAAAGCTCAACGACACGCCCGAGCAGATCACCGTGATGGAGGCGATCACCCCCGAAACGCTGGCGGGCTCTGGGCTGACCCAGTCGAAGGCCGAGCAGATGCGCAACCTCTCGGCCAATGCGGCGCTGCAGATCGAGATGTGGATGCGCCGCGAGTTGCGCGCGCAGGGCTGGTTCGGCGGCGAGGCGGCGCAGGATGCGGCGGAAGCGCGTCTCGCGGCGGCCAACACGGAGGCCGAAACCGCTGCGCAGGAGCGTCCGGGCGCGGGGTAGGAGGCCGAAATTGCCGCTGCGACATCGGCCAAGGCTGGCCGAGAGCGCGAAACCGTGACCGAATAACCGCGCTTCGAAGCCGCCATTTGTCAACAGACGCTTGATTTTCTGCTCTCGACTCAATAAACGGCCCGCGATGCGAAACCGGGTCGCAGTCGACCCCCTAGAGGTGAGACGTCTGTAAAGATGGCAAAGGAAAAGTTTGAGCGCGGCAAACCGCACTGCAACATCGGCACGATCGGTCACGTTGACCACGGCAAAACCACGCTGACCGCAGCGATCACCAAATACTTCGGTGACTTCCGTGCGTACGACCAGATCGACGGCGCGCCGGAAGAAAAAGCACGCGGCATCACGATCTCGACCGCGCACGTGGAATACGAGACCGAAGCACGCCACTACGCACACGTGGACTGCCCCGGTCACGCCGACTACGTGAAGAACATGATCACCGGCGCGGCGCAGATGGACGGCGCGATCCTGGTTGTGAACGCAGCTGACGGCCCGATGCCGCAGACCCGCGAGCACATCCTTCTGGGCCGCCAGGTGGGTATCCCCGCCATGGTCGTGTTCCTGAACAAGGTCGACCAGGTGGACGATCCGGAACTGCTCGAGCTGGTGGAAATGGAAGTCCGCGAGCTGCTGTCCGAGTACGACTTCCCGGGCGACGACATTCCGATCATCGCAGGCTCGGCTCTGGCCGCAATGGAAGGCCGCGATCCGGAAATCGGCGAAGAGAAGATCAAGGAACTGATGGCTGCTGTGGATGAGTACATCCCGCAGCCGGAGCGTGCCGTTGACCAGCCGTTCCTGATGCCGATCGAAGACGTGTTCTCGATCTCGGGCCGCGGCACCGTTGTGACCGGCCGTGTGGAGCGTGGCGTTGTGAACGTCGGCGACGAACTGGAAATCGTCGGCATCCGCGACACCAAGAAAACCACCTGTACCGGTGTGGAAATGTTCCGCAAGCTGCTCGACCGCGGTGAAGCAGGCGACAACATCGGCGCCCTGCTGCGCGGCATCGACCGTGAAGGCGTTGAGCGTGGTCAGGTTCTGTGTAAGCCGGGTTCGGTGAAGCCGCACACCAAGTTCGAGTGTGAGGTCTACATCCTGACCAAGGAAGAAGGTGGCCGTCACACGCCGTTCTTCGCGAACTACCGTCCGCAGTTCTACTTCCGCACCACCGACGTGACCGGCACCGTGACCCTCCCCGAGGGCACCGAGATGGTCATGCCGGGCGACAACCTGAAGTTCACCGTCGAACTGATCGCACCGATCGCGATGGAAGACGGCCTGCGTTTCGCCATCCGTGAAGGTGGCCGGACCGTGGGTTCGGGCGTCGTCTCGAAAATCCTCGAGTGATGAACGCGCGCCCGGCACCTACGCCGGGCAGCAGATCGGGAAAGGGCCGCCTCTGGGCGGCCCTTTTTCGTTGGTGAAGTATAGTGTGCCGGGCCGCCTTCGCGGGGGGAGCGCTGCGGGCGGCTCAGGGCGCAGGCCACATCGTCGCGGGACTGATAGGCCTCAAACACAACTGCGCCCCCGCAGGGCTCTGCGGGGGCGCGTTGCGTCTGGTGCTGAGAAGTTGTGCGGGCGCGGCCCTCAAGCCGCGGCCGGCGGAGCTCAGTTCAGCGACTGAATCAGCGCTTCGGTCACGCCGATTTTCTTGGCTGCGCCTTCGGTCTGCTGCAGCGTGTGCGCCACGGCGACGATCTGCTGGTCGCTCAGGCCCGAGAGGTCGGCGTTCGGCACGTTCGCCTCGATCACGCGCGCGGCGTTTGCGGCGGCGGAGGGGGCTGCGGAGGCAACTCCGGTCAGGGCTGCGGTGGCGATGAGAGTGGATGCGATAAGCGTTTTCATGGGAGGTTCCTTCCGTAACTTTGAAGCGGGCATTCTGCGATGCCATTGTGCTTTGATCCGCGTTTGGGCGCGGGGGGGCTTGGCGGACGGGCCGGTCAGAGCGGCTGGCCCATCCGTCTGGTCTGCGTGCTCACGCCGCGAAGGGCGTGGCAGGCGATCAATTCAGGGTCTCGATCAGCGCCTTTGCGACGGCTGCTTTCTGCGAGGCGTTGTCGAGGTCATCCACGGTTTGCACAACCGAGATGAGCTCGGCGTCGCTCAGGCCGGACAGGTTGGTGCCGGGCACGAGCTGCTGCAGCTCTTTCTGTGCGGGAGCTGCGGTAGCGGTAGCAGCCGAAGCGGCGCCGGTCAGAGCGGCAGTGGCAACGAGGGCGGATGCGATAAGAGTTTTCATAACGACGTTCCTTTTTACTCCTGGATCAGCGGTGGCGTCAGGCGTCGCCGCGTCCCGTTTCGTTTCGGGATGAGTGATAAATCGTTATTCCACGGCCATTTAGCAAATCACGGGAACGCTCACAGAAGATCGCGAAAGCGTGCACTTGAAAGTGAGCACGCAAATCCCAATGAGTTCATAAACCGCACAAAATAGGGGCAATTGAACTATCGAGTTTAGTTTTAGCCTGTCCATTTTCGTGAAGATTAGTTCGAAAACCCCGGGGTTTCCAAAAAAGAGCCGGACACTGTGCGAAAATGAACAGAGGCGAGGGGAAGGTGGCGGTGACGCGACAACTGCATGAAATTTAAGTAACATTTCATGACCTGCCGGGACTTGCCCTTTGCGGCGCCCAATGTACATTTTTGCCATGCAAAACCTTGTGCCGCGCCCCGCAGATCTTATCGAAACCGGATTCGTCCTCGACGGGCCCACCGCCGGGCGCAGACTCACGCCCGCTGAGGCCCCCGAGGTGCTGCGCAGCGAGACTTTGGGCTGGGTTCACCTCAAAGCCTCACACGCGGATGCGCCGGGATGGATCGTCGATAACCTCTCGTATCTCGATCCGACGATCATCGACGCGCTGGTCGCTGAAGAGACCCGGCCGCGCATCACGCGGATTGGCGACGGGTTGATCGTCATCCTGCGCGGGATCAACACGATCGAGGGCGACGATCCCGAGGACATGGTCTCGATCCGGCTCTGGATCGACCAGCAGCGCATCGTCAGCCTGTCGCGCCGGAAGGTGCGGGCGGTGGACGATATCGCTCAGGCGCTCGAGCTTGGGGGCGGACCTAAGGATTGCGCGGAATTCCTGTCTCTGCTGGTCGAGCGGCTGACCTACCGGATCGAATCCTTCTGGCGCGGCATCGAGGAGGAGGCTGACCAGCTTGAAGAGGATGTGCTGGAAGAGACCCATGACGCCATGCGTCAGCAACTGGTCGAATTGCGCCGCCGTGCGATCATCCTGCGCCGCTACCTGCTGCCGCAGCGCGACGCGCTGAAGGTGCTGCAAACCAGCCATCCCGATTGGCTCGAAGCCGACGACCTGCGCCAGATGGAAGAGGAACTGGACGCGATCGAGCGTGTGGTCGAAGACGCGGATGCGATGCGCGAGCGGATGGCGCTGGTGCGCGACGAGCTTGCGGGGCAACTGTCGGACCGGCTCAATCGCAACATGTATATGCTGTCGGTGCTGTCAGCGCTGTTCTTGCCACTGGGCTTTCTCACGGGGCTCTTTGGCATCAACGTCGCGGGGATGCCGGGCGCGGGCGAGCCCATGGCCTTCTGGATGTTCTGTGGCGGTCTGGCGGTGGTCGTGGGGCTGCAGCTGCTGATCCTGCGCCGTCTGCGCTGGATTTAGGGCGGCTGGATTTAGGGCGCGGGTGTAGGGCGCAGAGCCCCGCAGCGCGCCGCTCAGGCCAGGTTCAGCTCTTTGGCGATCATCGCCGCATGGGTGCGGTTGCGCGCCTCCAGCTTGCGGCTGAGCGTCTTTACATGCAGCTTGATGGTCACTTCCTGCAGATCGAGGTCGCGGGCGATTTCCTTGTTGGATTTGCCCTCGCAGAGCCCGCGCAGCACTTCGCGTTCGCGCGGGGTCAGTTCGGCGGCCTTGCCGTCGGGGGCCTGCGTCATAAAGCTGTAGGGGGCAAAAATCTCGCCCGCCGCCATCACCTGAGCGGCGCTGACGATGGTTTTGGACGGCAGGGTCTTGGGAATAAACCCGGCGGCGCCCGAGCGGATCGCAGCCTGCGCGATATCGGCGGTGGCGGTGCCCGAGAGCAGGGCGACAGGCACGCCGCCGCAGACGTCACGCATCCGATCAAGGCCCGAAAGGCCAGCCATGCCGGGCATGTTGTAATCGAGCAGGATCAGATCGAAGGTCAGCCCACGCTCGACCAGCGCGATCGCCTCGTCCAGCGTTGCGGCGGTGAACACCTCGTCGATACCCTCCGAGCGGAGGAAGGCGGCGATCGTCTCGCGGACGAGATCGTGGTCATCAGCGACCAGAATACGCATGTGTCCTCCTGCCAAGACCTCTGCTTGCAGCAAGCAAGTTCTGGCGCAAAAGTCTTACCGCTTAGTTTCGAAAACTAGTTTGGGCACTGGCAATCTGGTACGTCTTTGCGCTTGGGTAACAGCGACGTATGATATTGACCGGCAACGAAGTTCGCAAGGAGGTTGGCCACTGATGTGCCGCTGGGTGGTTTTGATGTTCGTTTGCCTGTTTTCCGGGGCTTTTTCCGGCTCGACCGCTTGGGCGCAGACGCTGCGCACACCAAGCGGCCCGGTGCTGTTGACCGTGGATGGGCCGCTGTCGGTCTCCAACGTGCCCGAGGGGGCGTCCTTCGATCTGCCCATGCTCAAGGAACTTGGCGAGACGAGCTTTACCACCGAGACGATCTGGACTGAGGGAGAGCAGACCTTCACCGGGGTCTCGCTGCATCGGCTGCTCGAAGAGCTTGGGGTCGCAGATGGCAGTCTCCGTGCCGTGGCGATCAACGAGTATTGGGTCGAGATCCCGGTCAGCGATGCCGAACCCGATGGGCCGATCATCGCATGGGCCCGCAACGGCAAGCCGATGAGCGTGCGCGACAAGGGGCCGCTCTGGGTGGTCTATCCTTATGACGACAATCCCGAGTATCGTAGCGAGATCATCTTCTCTCGCAGCATCTGGCAATTGCGAAGGATCGAAATCGAACCGTGAGCGACGCGAGCGACCCTTCATCCGGCAGCAGCCTGCCGAACCGGAAACGCTGGGCGGCGCTGAGCGCGCCTTTCATCGTGCTGTGCCTTGCCGCGCTGGTGCTGCTGACGGTGGACGCGGCGCGGCAGATTCAAGGGCTCGCCACGGCCAACTCGGACAACGGCCAGTGGTCTCTGGCGCAGATGGAGGTGGAGTTCGGCAGCCTGCAGGCCGAGCTTGATAAACCCGAAGGCTATACCGACCCAGAGGCGCTGCGGCTGGCGTTCGACATTTTCTACAGCCGGTACCAGACGATCTCTCGCGGCGCGCTCTACGCAGATATCGTCAACACGCCCACCGCAGAAGGGCCGATGCGCACCGTGCGCGAGTTTCTGCAAGACACCGTGCCGCTGATCGACGGCCCCGAGGAAAACCTGCTGGCGGCGCTGCCAGAGCTCCGGGTGCGGGCCGAACCGGTGCGACTGGCGATCCGCGAGGTCTCTCTGTCGGGGGTACGGGCGTTCTCGGCGGCGTCCGACACCCAGCGGCGCAAGGTGATGAACTCTTTGGTGCGGCTTTCGGGAATGGCCCTGATCCTCGTGCTGGCGCTTGCGCTCGGCGTGGTGGCGCTCTGGCAGTTGATGCATGTGGCCCGCGATCAGGCGCAGCGGCGCGCACGCGCCAATCACCGGCTCGAAGCGGTGGTCTCGACGGCGCTCGATGGGATCGTGGTGACCGATGGCGCGGGGCGAATTCTGCAGTTCAACGGCGCGGCGGAATGCATTTCCGGCCATGGCCGCGATCTGACGCTGGGCCGTCCCGCCTCTGAACTGCTGTTCCCGCCCGGCAGCCCGGAGGCGCGCGATCTGACCCTTTCGAGACATGCCGGGCGAGGCCGGGTGCGCTGCGAGGGGCTGCGCGCCGATGGCACGCGCTACCCGATGGAGCTTTCGGTGACCGAGACGGAGCATGAGGGAGATATGCTGCGCGCGGTCTATTTCCGCGACATCACCCGCGACATCAGCGCCGAGGAAGAACTGGTCGAGGCGCGCGACAAGGCGGTTGAGGGCGAAAAGGCCAAAGCGCATTTCATCGCCATCATGAGCCACGAAATGCGCACGCCGCTGAACGGTATGATCGGTGCGCTGGAACTGCTGACCGAAACGGAACTGAACCGCGATCAGCGCGAATATCTGCAGATCCTGCGCCGCGCCGGGGATGTGCTTTTGCAGCATGTGAACGACGTGCTCGATCATACGCGGCTGGAGACCGGGCGTTTCAGCTTTGCCCGCGCGCCCTTCGATCCGGTGGAGCTTGCACGCGAAGTGGTGGACGTGCTGCGGCCCACGGCGGCGGCGCGCGGCAACATGCTGCAAGTCTCGCTGCCCGAAGGGGGCTGCCCGCTGATGATGGGGGACCCGACGCGCCTGAGGCAGGTGCTCGTCAACCTCATGGGCAATGCGATCAAATTCACCGAGAATGGCGAAATTCACCTCACGCTGGACTGTCCCGACCGGACCGGTACGCTGCATTTCGAGGTGGCGGACAATGGCATCGGCATCGCTGAGGACCAGCAGGAGCGCATCTTTGAGGATTTCGTGACGCTCGACTCCTCTTACATGCGTGCGGCCGAGGGCACCGGGCTAGGGCTGGGGATCGTCCGGCGGCTGGTCAATGCGATGGGAGGCGAGGTCTCGGTCGAAAGCACGCCGGGGATGGGCACGCGCTTCAGCGTTGCGCTGCCCGCCGAACGTGCGCCGCTTCAGGCGCTGCCGCCAGCCCTGGTGCAGAACCCTCAGATGGCCCCTTCACGCATCCTCGTGGTCGAGGACAATCCGGTGAACCGCCTCGTGGCGAACGCCATGCTGCGCAAGATGGGGCATACGGTGATCGAGGCGCGCGACGGCGCAGAAGGGCTGAAGATCGCGGCGGAAGAGCCCTTTGACCTCGTGCTGATGGATATTTCGATGCCGGGCCTCGATGGTGTCGAAACCACGCGCCGTCTGCGCGCCGGGGGCGGGCCGAACGCCGAAACGCCCATCGTCGCGCTCACCGCCCATGCGCTGCCCGCCGATATCGCGCGCTTCCGCGAGGCGGGCATGAAGGTGACCCTGACCAAGCCGATCACATGGCGCGCGCTGACCGAAGCGATCGCGGGCATTGCCCCGGTTGCTGCTCCGCTCCCCGAGGCGCAGGGCGCGGAGGATATGGGGCGGCGGGACGCCCCGGTGCTGGATGACGTGGCGCTCGACGCCGCGGCGACGACGCTTGGGGCAGAGCTTTTCGCCTCGCTGCGCGACCGTTTCGTGTCCGAGACCGAAGACGGCCTGCGCGAACTGGCGAAGGAAATGCGCGCCGGGATCGACCCGACGCGCTATGCCGAGAAGGTCCACCGGATCGCGGGATCCGCGGCGGTGTTTGGTGCCAGCGCCCTGCACGCCGCCTTGCGCGTCGAGGAAGAGCGCGCCCGGTCGAGCGAGACGCTGCCGGTGGGCAGCCTCGACGCGGTGATGCCGGTCTGGCAGGCGACCCGCCGGGCGCTACTGGAGCTCGAGACCCAAGCACCCTAGGGCTCGGACGGTGCTTTGCAGGGCTCCGAGGCCAGATCGCTGAGAATCGGGCAATCGGGGCGGTCGTCGCCGTGGCAGGCGTGGACGAGATGCGCCAGCGTGTCGCGCATCTGCTGCAACTGCGCCAGCTTCTCGTCGATCTGCGCCAGATGGTCCTCGGCGATATGCTTCACCTCGGCGCTTGCGCGGCTTTCGTCCTCGTAGAGTGCCAGCAGCGCGCGGCAGTCCTCGATGGTAAAGCCCAACGTCCGCGCGCGGGCGAGGAAGGCCAGCTTGTGCACGTCCTGCTCTGTGAACGCGCGGTAGCCGTTGGCGCCTCGGTGTGGCGTCACGAGGCCGATATCCTCATAATAGCGGATGGTCTTGGGCGGCAGCCCGGCGCGGGTGGCCACGTCTCCGATATTCATGCCTCGGCCTCCTGCGGTGCGGCAGACTGCGCCGGGCGCGCGGCACGCTCCGGCGCCATGGCCGGGGCGTGCCTGCGCAGACGCAGCGCGTTGCTCAGAACAAAGACCGACGAAAGCGCCATCGCGCCCGCCGCCAGCATCGGCGAAAGCAGCGTGCCGAAGGCCGGGTAAAAGACCCCAGCCGCCACCGGGATCAGCGCCACGTTGTAGCCGAAGGCCCAGAAGAGGTTCTGCCGGATGTTGCGCAGCACGGCGCGGCTCAGGTGCACGGCCTCGACCACGCCCCGCGTTTCACCCGAGACAAGCACCACATCGGCGCTTTCGATGGCGACATCGGTGCCGGTGCCCATGGCGAGCCCGACCTCGGCCTCGGCCAGCGCCGGGGCGTCGTTGATGCCATCGCCGACGAAGCCCACAACGCCATGCGCGTCGCGCAGCGCCCGCACCGCATCGCGTTTGCCCTCAGGCAGCACCTCGGCCTCCACATGGTCGATGCCCAGCTCGGCGGCGATGGCCTGCGCCGTGGCGCGGGTGTCGCCGGTGATCATCGCGGTCTTCAGCCCCATGTCGTGCAGCTTGGCGATGGCGGCCTTGGCGCCGGGTTTGACCTTGTCGGCCACGGCCAGCGCTCCGGCGATCTGCCCGTCGATGGCGACCAGCACCGGCGTTTGCCCGGCCCCGGCGATCTCGTCATGGACAGCACTCAGCGCGCCAAGGTCAATCCCCTCGCGCGCCATCAGCCGCGCGGCACCGACCAGCACGCGGTGCCCCTCGACGCGCGCACTGAGGCCGTGGCCCGCGATGGCTTCGACCTCCTCGGCCTGTGGTGGCAGGGTGCCCTCGGCGGCCCGCTCCAGCGCCCGCGCGATCGGGTGCTCCGAGCTTTGTTCGGCGCTGGCAGCAAGGCGCAACACGTCGCCCTCGTCAAAGCCCGGCGCGGCGGTTGTGCGCACCAGTTCGGGTCGCCCCTCGGTCAGCGTGCCGGTCTTGTCGAAGGCGACGATGCCCACGCTTTCCAGCCGCTGCAGCGCGTCACCCTTGCGGAAAAGCACACCCAGTTCAGCGGCGCGCCCGGTGCCGACCATGATTGAGGTCGGCGTGGCGAGCCCCATGGCGCAGGGGCAGGCGACGATCAGCACCGAGACCCCGGCGACCAGCGCGTAGGTCAGGGCAGGGGAGGGGCCGAAGATCAGCCACGCAAGGAAGGTGAGCGCGGCGGCGGCCATGACAGCTGGCACGAACCAGATCACCACCTTGTCGGCGACCGCTTGGATCGGCAGCTTGGCGCCCTGCGCCTCTTCGACCATGGCGATGATCCGCGCCAGCATAGTGTCGGCACCCACCGCGGTGGCCCGGAAGCTGAGCGCGCCCGCGCCGTTGACCGTGCCGCCAACCACCGTGGCACCGTCCGATTTCTCCACCGGCACCGGCTCGCCGGTAATCATGCTCTCATCGACATAAGAGCGCCCGGTCAGCACCTCGCCATCAACGGCAATGCGCTCGCCCGGACGGACGTGCAGCACATCGCCCTGCACCACCTCGGCGATGGGCAGTTCGGTGATCTCGTTCTCCCGCTCGACACGGGCGGTCGAGGGTTTCAGCCCGACCAGCCGCTTGATCGCCGCCCCGGTGAGGCCCTTGGCGCGCGCCTCGAGGAAGCGGCCCAGCAGGATCAGCGTGACGATCACGCCCGCCGCCTCGAAATAGACCGCCCGCGTGCCCTCGGGCAGAAGCCCGGGCAGGGAGAGCGCGACGGTGGAGTAGAGCCAAGCCGCCAATGTGCCGAGCGCCACCAGAGAATTCATGTCCGGCGCGCCCTTGAGCAGCAGCGGCAGGCCGATCTGGTAGAACCGCCGGCCCGGCCAGACCAGCACCGCGGTGACCAGAACGAATTGGATCAGCCAGGAGGTGGTCATGCCGATCGTTCCGGCGATCAGATCGTGAAAGCCGGGGATGAAATGGCCGCCCATCTCCAGAATGAACACCGGCGCGGTCAGCACGGCGGCAACGATCAGATCGCGTTTCAGTGCCGTTTGCTCGGCACTCTTGCGGGCTTCCTGCTCGGCGCTGTCGTCGCTGGCGAGGCTGGCCTTATAGCCCGCGCCTTCGACCGCGTGGATTAGCGCCGGGGCCTCGGCGGAGCCGTTCAGCAGCTTCACCTCGGCGGTCTCGCTGGCGAGGTTCACAGTCGCCGAGAGCACGCCGGGCACATCGGCCAGCGCCCGCTCGACGCGGCCCGCGCAGGAGGCGCAGCTCATGCCCTCGATGCCGAGGCGCATGGTCGACTCGCCGGCAGGGTAGCCCGCCTTGTCCAGCGCCGCGCGCAGCGCGGGCACCCCGGCGCTGCCTTCCACATGCGCCATCTTGGTTGCGAGGTTCACCGAGGCGTCGGTGACGCCCTCGACCCCGGCCAGCGCCTTCTGCGCGCGTCCCGCGCAGCCGCCGCAGGTCATCTTCGTCACTTCGAAGCGCAGGCTTCCGTCGGCCATGATGCGACTCCTTCCAATCTTGGTCGCCTCACAACATAGGGCTTCCAGTCACTGGAAGGTCAAGGGCGCGCTTTCACTTGGCACGCTTCCGTGATGGGGATCAGTTCAGGCGGCAATCGAGGCGCGCGCGGCATTCCTCGCAGAGCAGCGGCAGGCCAAGACGCTCGGCGGCGTTGGTCAGCGTCAGAATATGGATGGGGTGACCAGCATGGTGGCTTCGGCCAGCGCCAGATCGCGGTCTTGCTCCGTGGCGGTCAGCACGAAGCGGGCAATGGCGCGCTCATCGTCGGAGAGGCCCGTCGCGTCCGGGGCGAGGATGAGCGGGGCATGCCATCCGTGCGTGGTGAGCAAATTCGCGAAATCACCCAAGGCGCGCAGGCAGACGCGGGCGCGCGTGAAGCCGAGCGCGTCGCGCAATTCGAGCTGCGCGGTGGCTTCGTCATTCTCGCGCCACAGCCTCAGCAGCCGCACCACCCGCGCTTCCGCGGGGCGCAATGCCACCCGGTCGAACCGTTCATGTCGCATGGAACCTCTCCCAGCCAGTCGCCCGATGGGGCCGTCGATCCGGGCTGTCCCGGAGACGGGACTGGCTGGGTGAGGCAATCCTGATTAATTAAATCAGGTAAGTCAAGCCGCGCCGCCGATGCCGCTTTCGGCCTCGATCTGCTTGCGCGATTTGCGGGCGCGCTCGGTGGCCGACTTCAGCTGACCGCAGGCGGCCATGATGTCCTCGCCGCGCGGGGTGCGGATCGGCGAGGCGTAGCCAGCCTTGTAGATGATGTCGGCGAACCGCTCGATCCGCTCCCAGTCCGAGCGCTGGTAGGGCGCGCCGGGCCATTCGTTGAACGGGATGAGATTGATCTTGGCCGGGATGCCCGAGATCAGCTTCACCAGACGGCGCGCGTCGGCATCGGTGTCGTTCACATCCTTGAGCATCACATATTCGAAGGTGATGCGCTCTGAGTTCGACAGCCGCGGATATTCACGCAGCGCGTTCAGCAGTTCTTCGATGTTCCAGCGCTTGTTGATCGGCACCAGCTTGTTGCGCACCTCGTCGGTGGTGGCGTGGAAGCTGACCGCCATCAGGCAGCCGATCTCTTCGGCGCATTTGGCGATCTCCGGCACGACGCCCGAGGTGGAAAGGGTGATACGGCGGCGCGACAGGGCGATGCCCTCGCCGTCCATTGCGATCTTCATCGCGTCGCGCACGTTGTCGAAGTTGTAGAGCGGCTCACCCATGCCCATCAGCACGATGTTCGACAGCAGGCGCGGCCCGCTCTCGCCGGTGCCGGTGCCCGGCTCGGGCCATTCGCCAAGATCGTCGCGCGCCAGCATGACCTGACCGATGATCTCGCCGGCGGTGAGATTGCGCACCAGCTTTTGCGTGCCGGTGTGGCAGAAAGAGCAGGTGAGGGTGCAGCCCACCTGAGAGGAGATGCAGAGCGTGCCGCGATCTTCCTCGGGAATATAGACCACCTCGACCTCATGCCCGCCCGCGATGCGCACGAGATATTTGCGCGTGCCATCCGCCGAGACCTGCTTCGAGACGATCTCGGGCAGCGAGATCGCGAATTTCTCGTCGAGCAGGGCGCGGTAATCCTTGGAGAGATTGGTCATCGCCGAGAACTCGCGGACCCCCCAGTGATAGACCCACTGCCAAATCTGGCCGACCCGCATCTTCGCCTGTTTCTCCGGCGTGCCAGCCTCGATCAAGGCGGCGCGCAGGGCGTCACGGGTGAGCCCGATCAGGTTCACCTTGCCCTCTTCGGGCTGCTTGCGGGGGATCGTCACCACGTCCTGGGTGATCGGCGCGCTGGCGGTCATCTCGTCATCCTCGGAAAAAGAAGGCCTCTCCATACAGGATTCGCCTGCAAAAAGTCAAAGGGAACGCGCAGGCGCGTTCCCTCGGTGAAGCTCATCTGTGGATGGCTCCTGAAATTTCAACCGGCGTGTGCGTGGCGGCGCCGGAATTTGAGTATTTTCGGAAAGATGAAAGCGCCTCGGGGTGCCTTTCATCTTTCTCCAAATACTTCCACGCTACCGGCTTAGTTGGTGCACCGCTTCTCCGCATCCTCGACCGCGGCGGTGAAGCCCAGCAGCGAGAAGGTGTCCTTGGTCTGCGTGCCACGGCTCGAGCGCGCGGTCAGCGTGGCATCGGCGCCGCGCTTCATCGCCGCGATGATCTTGGCATCGTCCTGCGGCGTGGCCGGCCACGCCCATTCGCCCTCTGTGTAGAGCTCGAAGGTCTCGCCCGAGACATTCGCCTCGACGGTCGAGCCGCCCGCGAACGGGTACCCGCCGGTGAAGGCGACCTGGCCCATCACATTGGCCTCGGGGCGGTAGAAGACCATCAGAAGGATATCACCGCGCTTCACCGAGACGACGCGGCCGTCCTTGGTGTTGACGCTTTCCTTATAGGTGGTCACCGCCCAGCATTCGCGCGGGCTGTTGCCTTCGAACACCGACCAGTCGGTGATCGCATTCACCCGGTTGGTGCTTTCTTCCTGCGCGAGACCCGCCGTTGCGGTCAGCGCCATCGCTGCGCCCAGAACCCCACCGAGAATTGACTTCATACCTGCAGCCTCCAGCCGTGCTTGCCTCTAGATGTGTGGCGCGCCTCCAACCTGTTCCGGTCCCTTGACCGGCGCGACCATTCGTGCTCGACGGCGGGACAATAGACCGAAACACGCGGGGCGAGAAAGCCCCGATGGCAGATTATCGCTCGTTTGTGAGGACCCCCATGCGTCAAGAGCCCATCACCGCCGCCGTACCTCTGGTGGAGGTCCGTCGCGGGCCGCTCGCGGAAAGCCTGCATATGGGCCACGCGGTGATCTGTGACGCCTCCGGCGGCATCGTACACGCTTGGGGCGATCCGGATGCGGTGGTCTATCCGCGCTCCTCGTCGAAAATGATTCAGGCGCTGCCGCTGGTCGCCTCGGGGGCCGCCGAGGCATGGCATCTGACCCCGCCACAGCTGGCGCTCGCCTGCGCCTCGCATCAGGGCGCGCCGATCCATGTGGCGGCGGTCGAAGCGTGGCTGGCGGATCTGGAACTGTCGGAGGCGGACCTGCGCTGCGGCGCCCAGCCGAGCCGCGACAAGGCTCTGAAGCTGCAGATGATCCGCGAGGGCGAAAGCCCCTGCCAGTTGCACAACAACTGCTCGGGCAAGCACGCGGGCTTCCTGACGCTCAGCCAGTATCTGGGGGCCGGTCCCGAATATGTGCTGCCAGAGCATCCGGTGCAGGTGGCGGTGCGCGATGCCTTCGAGGAGGTGACCGGCGCGGTAAGCCCCTGTTTCGGCATCGACGGCTGCTCGGCCCCCAACCACGCCACCACGATGGCGGGCATGGCGCGGGCCATGGCGTGGTTCGCCAGCGCGCAGCCGCGCGGCGATACGCTCAGCCGCGCCGGGGCGCAGCTGGTGGAGGCGATGTATGCCTATCCCGATCTGGTGGCGGGGGAAGGCCGCGCCTGCACCTTGCTCATGCGCGCCGCGCTGGAGCCGCTGGCGATCAAGACCGGGGCGGAGGGCTATTTCGTCGCCATCCTGCCGGAGCGCGGTCTGGGCGTTGCGGTCAAGATCATCGACGGCGCCACGCGCGCGGCGGAATGCGTGATGGCCGCGCTGCTGGTGCGGCTTGGCGTGGCGGACCCGGCGCATCCCGACGTGCACCGCTTCCTCAACCCCGAGCTGCGCAATTTCGCAGGCCATCTCACCGGGGAAATCCGGCCGCTGGACACGCTCTTCGCGGCGTGACCGCGGGGTTCTTCTTCTCTTTGAAAATACGCCGGGGGTGAGCCGCGCAGCGGCGAGGGGGCAGCGCCCCCTCCTCCCAGCTCTCAGCCCGCGAACTCTTCGCGGGCGTAGCCCTGCAGGAACAGCAGCGCGGTCAGATCGCCAAGGTTCACCCGCAGCGCGCATTCCGCCTGCACCGAGGGTTTGGCATGCAGCGCGACGCCAAACCCGGCGCGGCCCAGCATCCCCAGATCATTCGCGCCGTCGCCCACAGCGAGCACGTCGGCCTCGGTGATGCCGAGCCGCGCGGTGATCTCTTCCAGCGCCTGCACCTTCGCCTCGCGCCCGAGGATGGGCCGTGCCGGGATGCCGGTGAGCTTGCCGTCCTCGACCAGCAGCGTGTTGGCGCGGTCCTCGTCGAAGCCAACCTGCGCCGCCACCTTGCCGGTGAAGGCGGTGAACCCGCCCGAGACCAGCGCCGCATAGGCACCGTTGGCCTTCATCGTCGCCACGAGGGCAGGGCCGCCCGGCATCAGCGTGATGCGGGTCTCGAGCACCTTGTTGATGACGCTCTCCGACAGGCCCTTCAGCAGCGCCACCCGCTCGGTCAGCGCGCCTTCGAAGTCGAGCTCGCCGTTCATCGCCCGCGCGGTGATCTCTTTCACATGCGCGCCGACGCCGGCTTCCTCGGCCAGCTCGTCGATGCATTCCTGCTGGATCATCGTGCTGTCCATATCCGCCAGCAGCATCTTCTTGCGGCGGCCTTCGCCCGGCAGCAGGTTCACGTCTGCCTGATCGGCGAGCGAGGCGCGCACCTCTTCGAAGTTGCCGGGCGCGGTCTCGATCGGGAATTCCGCCGCTTCGCCATCCGACAGCACGGTGACGGGGCCGCCGCCGAAGGCGTTGCGCAGGCTGTCGACCAGCGCGGTATCGAGCGTGCCGGGGCGGGCGATGAGCGAGACGATCTGCATGAGGGCACTCCAATGACTGACGCGGCGGCTTCTGACACGGCGCGCGCGGCATTTCCAGTCTTAGCAGCTCCGGTCTTGGCCGCGCCTCGCACACGCAAAGCGCACGGGTCGCGCACCGGGGCGTGACTTGCATTCCAAAGATCCGCCCGACATATCCCAAGAGGTACTGGAGGACCGCTACATGCTGCGAAACATCCTGATCGTTCCCGCCCTCAGCCTTGCCCTCACAGCCGTGCCGGCGCTTGCCGAAACCCCGGCCAAGACCAGGGTGCCGCAGAGCAAGGCGGAGATTTCCCTTTCCTTCGTGCCGCTGGTGAAAAAGGCGACCCCGGCGGTGGTCAATATCTACGCCAGCCGCGTGGTCGAGGCGCGAAGCCCCTTCGCGGGCGATCCGCTCTTCGGCAACCTGTTCAGCGATTTCCGAGGGCGGCCACGGGTGCAGAACTCGCTGGGCTCGGGGGTGATCCTGTCGGCGGACGGCATCGTCGTGTCGAATTACCACGTGGTGGGGCAGGCGACCGACATCCGCGTGGTGCTCAACAATGGCGCCGAATATGACGCAGAGGTGCTGCTGGCCGACGAGGAAGCCGATCTGGCGATTCTGAAGCTCGACGGCGCCAAGGGCATGCCCTTCCTGCCGCTGCGCGACAGCGATTCCGTCGAGGTGGGCGAACTGGCGCTGGCCATCGGCAACCCTTTCGGCGTGGGGCAGACCGTCAGCTCGGGCATCGTGTCGGGCCTCGCCCGCTCGGGCACCGCCACCGGCAATGCGCGCGGCTATTTCATCCAGACTGATGCGCCGATCAACCCGGGCAACTCCGGCGGTGCGCTGATCGACGTGAAAGGCCAGCTCATTGGCGTGAATACCTCGATCCTCACCCGCTCAGGCGGATCGAACGGCATCGGCTTCGCCATCCCCTCGGCGCTGGTGAGCCAATTCGTCGAACAGGCGGAAGCGGGCAACACCTCCTTCGAGCGTCCTTGGGCCGGGATGACCGGGCAGAGCGTGGATGCGGATCTGTCGGAAAGCCTTGGCATGGGGCTGCCCGGCGGTGTGCTGATCTCGGAGCTGCATGAGGCCAGCCCCTTCGCCAAGGCCGGGCTCGACGTGGGGGATGTGGTGCTGGAGGTCGACGACCAGCCGGTGAACACGCCGGCAGAGATGCTCTACCGCATGTCGGTGACAGGGCTGGGCCATAAGGCGCAGATCACCTATCTTCATAACGGTGCGCAGAAAGAAGCCAAGGTCGCGATGATCGCCGCGCCCGACGAGCCGCCGCAGCAGCGCGTCACGCTGGACGAGCGGGCGGTGCTGCCGGGGCTGACGCTGGCACGGCTGAACCCGGCGGTGCAGACCGAGCTTGGCCTGCCGCTTGCGGGGAGCGACGGCGTCGTGGTGGTCGATCCCGGCCCATGGGGCGCGCGGATCGGCCTGCAGCGCGGGGATCTGCTGCGGGCGGTGAACGGCCATCAGATCGCGCTGCCCGGCGATGTGGACGGTCTGCTGAAAGACGCGGCGCCGCGCATCCAGATCGACGCGCAGCGCGGCAATGGCCGCATCTCGCTGCGCTTCAGGGCCTGACGCGGCAAAAGCTGAACAGGGCCATGGGAGGGGCTGACACAGATGGCCGATCTATTCGACGACCCCTCCGGGGCTGCGACGCCCGCACAGTCCGGCCCGCGCCCGCTGGCGGACCGCCTGCGCCCCAAGGCGCTGGGCGAGGTGATCGGCCAGCAACAGGTGCTCGGCCACGAAGCGCCGCTTGGCGTGATGCTGGCGTCGGGGGCGCTCTCCAGCCTGATCTTCTGGGGGCCGCCGGGGGTGGGCAAGACCACCATCGCGCGGCTGCTGGCCGATGCCACGGACCTGCATTTCGTGCAGATCAGCGCGATCTTCAGCGGCGTGCCCGAGTTGCGCAAAGTGTTCGAGGCGGCGCGCCACCGCCACGCCAACGGGCAGGGCACGCTGCTCTTCGTTGACGAGATTCACCGGTTCAACAAGGCGCAGCAGGACGGCTTCCTGCCGCATATGGAAGATGGCACCATCCTACTTGTGGGGGCCACCACCGAGAACCCAAGCTTCGAGCTCAATGCGGCTCTGCTGTCGCGCGCGCAGGTGCTGGTGCTCGAGCGGCTGGGCCATGCCGATCTCGAAAGCCTCGCGCAGCGCGCCGAGCGGGAACTGGGCCGCAGCCTGCCGCTCGATGCCGCCGCCCGTGAGGCGCTCCTCGAGATGGCCGATGGCGATGGCCGCGCGCTGCTCAACCTCATCGAGCAGATCATGGCGTGGAAGGTCGACGCGCCGCTGGCCCCCGAGGCGCTCTCGGCCCGGCTGATGCGCCGCGCCGCGCAATACGACAAGAGCGGCGATGGCCATTACAACCTCATTTCGGCGCTGCATAAGGCGGTGCGCGGCTCGGACCCGGATGCCGCGCTCTACTGGTTCGCGCGGATGCTGGAGGGCGGCGAGGACCCGCGCTTTCTTGCCCGGCGCCTGACCCGTATGGCCGTCGAGGACATCGGTCTGGCCGATCCGCAGGCGCAGGCGATCTGCATCGACAGCTGGCAGACCTATGAGCGGCTGGGCAGCCCCGAGGGCGAACTGGCGCTGGCGCAGGCGGTGATCTACCTCGCGCTGGCCCCGAAATCCAATGCCGCCTATGTGGCCTATAAGGCCGCCAGAAGCGCCGCCAAGCGCACCGGTTCGCTGATGCCGCCCAAGCATATCCTCAACGCGCCGACCGCGATGATGAAGGATCAGGGCTATGGCAGCGGTTACGCCTATGACCATGACGCCGACGATGGCTTTTCGGGGCAGGACTACTTCCCCGAGGCGATGGACCGCGGCAGCTACTACGCGCCGGTCGAGCGCGGCTTCGAGCGCGACCTGAAAAAGCGCGTCGACTATTTCGAAAAGCTGCGCCGCGAGCGAAATCCCTGATCTTCCTCTTGGCGCAAATATCCCGGGGGTGAGGCGCGCAGCGCCGAGGGGGCAGGGCCCCCTCTTCCTGCCGGGCAGCGGCAGCGCGCCCTTCTATGCGCAGTGGCCCGGAAACTTGACAATTCCCCACATGCAGGACATTTCCCGCGCATGATCCTCACGGTTTTACAGGTCGCGCTCGGCGGAGCGCTGGGTGCCAGCGGGCGCTATCTCACCGGGCTTGCCATGGCGCGCCTGCTTGGCAAGGGATTCCCATGGGGCACGCTGACGGTGAACATCGTCGGCTCCTTCGCCATGGGCGTCATCGTGGTGCTGCTGGGCAATCTTTCGGCCAACCGTTTCGCGCCCTTCCTGATGACCGGCGTGCTTGGAGGCTTTACCACGTTTTCCGCGTTTTCCCTTGACTTCGCAACGCTTTACGAGCGCGGAGATATCGCGCTTTCAGGCATTTACGTGGCGGCCTCGGTGGCCGTCTCTCTTGCCGCGCTCTTTGCCGGGCTGCTGCTGACCAGGAGTTTCTTCGCATGAGCCGAGTACAGACCGTGACCGTGGGGCCGGGCGATGGCGATCAGCGCCTCGACCGCTGGATGAAGCGCCACTTCCCGCATGTGCCGCAGGGCCGCATCGAGAAGATGTGCCGCAAGGGCGAGATTCGCGTGGATGGTGGCCGGGTGAAAGCGTCGACCCGCCTCGCGGTGGGCAATCAGGTGCGCGTGCCGCCGCTGCCCGAGCCCGAGGAAATGGCCAAGACCGCCCCGGCAAAGCCCAAGGTCTCAGAGGCCGACAGCAAGCTGATCCAGTCCTGCGTGCTGTGGAAGGACGATCACATCATCGCCCTGAACAAGCCGCCGGGGATGCCGACGCAGGGCGGCAGCAAGCAGACACGCCATGTGGACGGGCTGGCCGAGGCGCTGAAGTTCGGCTTCGAAGAAAAGCCGCGCCTTGTGCACCGGCTCGACAAGGACACCTCGGGCGTGCTGCTGCTGGCGCGCACCCGCGAGATGGCGCAGGCGCTCACCGCCGCGATCCGCCACAAGGAAACGCGCAAGATCTACTGGGCGCTGGTGGCCGGTGTGCCGACGCCCTACCTTGGCGAGATCAAATACGGGCTGGTGAAGGCTGGCGGCCACGGCAAGGGCGGCGAGGGCGAGAAGATGCGCGCCATCCACCCGCGCGAGATCGACAGCACCCCCGGCGCCAAGCGCGCCCATACGCTCTATGCCACGCTCTACCGTGTTGCGGGGCGGGCAAGCTGGGTGGCGATGGAGCCCGTGACCGGGCGCACCCACCAGCTGCGCGCGCATATGGCCGAGATCGGCCATCCGATCATCGGCGATGGCAAATACGGCGGCTCCGGTCAGGAAAACCTTGGCGATGGCTGGGGCGCGCAACTTGGCGGCATCATCTCGAAGAAGCTGCATCTGCACGCCCGCTCGATGACCTTCCTGCACCCGGTGACCAAGAAGCCGGTCACCGTCACTGCGCCGCTGCCCGAGCATATGACGCAAAGCTGGGAGACCTTCGGCTGGACCGAGGATCTGGCGGCGGACGATCCCTTCGAAGAGCTGCACTGAGCGATGGACCTGAAACTGATCATCTTCGATGTCGACGGCACGCTGGTCGACAGTCAGGCGGATATTCTCGCGTCGATGCGCGGCGCCTTTGCCGAGGTCGGGATCGAGACGCCGAGTCGCGAAGAGATTCTCGGCATTGTCGGCCTGTCGCTGCCGGTGGCCGTGGCGCAATTGGCACCGCAGGCCGATGCGCGCACCGTCGAGGCGATGGTCGAGGGCTACAAGACGACCTACATGCGCCTGCGCGCGCAATCGGGCACGCCGGTCAGCTCGCCGCTCTATCCGCATGTGCGCGAGATGCTGGAGGCGCTGCACGCGCGGCCCGAATGGCTGCTTGGCATCGCCACCGGCAAGTCGCGCCGCGGGCTCGACAAGCTGGTCGACGGGCACGGCATCCGCAGCCTCTTTGTCACCCAGCAGTGCGCTGACGATCACCCGTCGAAGCCGCATCCGGCCATGCTGCAGGCCGCGCTCGCCGAAGCCGGCGTGGATGCCCGCGACGCGGTGATGCTGGGCGACACGAGCTTTGATATGGATATGGCCGCCGCCGCCGGGATCCACGGGATCGGCGTCAGCTGGGGCTATCACGACCGCGCGCGCCTTGCCTCGGCGCGCAGCATCATCGACGATATCCGCGCGCTTCCGGCGCTGCTGGACCAACTCTGGAGCCAAGCCGCATGAGCGAATGGGCCCCCCGCCGCTTCTATAAGGACGCCACGGTCGAAGAGGCCGAGGGCGGTTTCTCTGTGCATCTCGACGGGCGCCCGCTGCGCACGCCGGGCAAGGCCGCACTGGTGGTGCCGAGCCGCGCCATCGCCGAGGCCATGGCCGAGGAATGGCGCGCGCAGGACGAAAAGATCGCCCCCACCACCATGCCGTTCACGCGCACCGCCAACAGTGCCATCGACAAGGTGGCGACGCAGCACGCGGATGTGGCGGACATGCTGGCCGAATACGGCGACAGCGATCTGCTGTGCTACCGCGCCGACAGCCCCGACGTGCTGGTCCAGCGCCAACAGGCGCAATGGGACCCGCTGCTCGATTGGGCCGAGCGCGAGCTTGGCGCGCGGCTCGAAACGCGGCAGGGGCTGATGCATGCGCCGCAGCCCGAGCCCGCGCTGCGGGTGCTGCGCGAGCGTACCCATGCGCTCAGTCCGTTCGAATTGGCCGCCTTCCACGATCTCGTGGCGCTCACCGGCTCGCTGGTGCTGGGATTCGCCGCCACCGGCAAGGCGCATGACGCCGAGGAAATCTGGGCGCTGTCGCGACTGGACGAGAGCTTTCAGGCGGAACTCTGGGGCGAGGACGAAGAGGCCACGGAAGCCGCTGAGATCAAACGCGATGCCTTTCTGCACGCGCACCGCTTCTTTGCCCTCTGCGGTACTGCCTAAACGTATATCTCTTCCCGAGTCGTTGCGTAAGATGCAGGCATTTGCATGCCTTTTTCGCGCCGCACCGGCTTGACCTTGCCGAAAGTTTCCTCCCAAACTCCCCCCAGCACAGGGAGGGAGCCCCTGGCTGCACAAACCGATCCAGCAAGGATCAAGAGCCGGTCCACAAGGGGCCGGGCAACAGGAAGAGGTTAACATGAAAAAAACCGTAACTCTGGGCGCTCTGACGGCTGCCGCCTTCGTGGCTGGCGCTGCAGGTGCTGCGACCCTGGACGACGTGAAAGCGGCCGGGGAGCTGAAGTGCGGTGTGTCGACGGGTCTGGCCGGTTTCTCGGCACCCGATGCAAACAACGTGTGGCAGGGTTTCGACGTGGCGTACTGCCGCGCGCTCGCCGCAGCCGTTCTGGGCGACCCGATGAAGGTTGCCTTCACCCAGACCACCGGCCAGACCCGCTTCACCGCGCTGGCCTCGGGCGAGATCGACGTTCTGGCGCGTAACACCACCTGGACCTTCTCGCGCGATGTCGACCTGAAGTTCGAATTCGTCGGCGTGAACTACTACGACGGTCAGGGCTTCATGGCACCGAAGTCGCTGGGCATCGCCTCGGCGAAAGAACTCGATGGCGCCACCGTCTGCATCCAGACCGGCACCACCACCGAGCTGAACCTCGCGGACTTCTTCCGCGCCAACAACATCAGCTACGAGCCGGTTCCGATCGAGACCAACGCCGAAGCGCAGCAGCAGTATCTGGCTGGCGCCTGTGACGTTTACACCACCGACGCCTCGGGCCTCGCAGCGACCCGCGCCACTTTCGAGAACCCGGCCGATCACGTGATCCTGCCGGAAATCATCTCGAAAGAGCCGCTCGGCCCGCTGGTTCGCCACGGCGACAACGAGTGGGGCGACATCGCTCGCTGGACTCTGAACGCACTGGTCGCCGCTGAAGAATACGGCGTGACCTCGGCAAACATCGCAGAGCTGTCCTCGGCTCCGACGAACAACCCCGAGATCAACCGTCTGCTCGGCACCGAAGGTGAACTGGGCGCGATGCTCGGCCTCGACGCAGAATGGGCCAAGCGCGCCATCATGGCGGGCGGCAACTACGGCGAACTCTTCGAGAAGAACATCGGCGAAGCAACCCCGATCGGCCTGTCGCGCGGTCTGAACGCGCAGTGGACCGAAGGTGGCCTGCTCTACAGCCCGCCGTTCCGCTAAGATCGACTACGGCGAGGGGCGCAGGGAAACCTGCGCCCCTTTCCACCTAAACAAGAAAAATATCGCGTTTGCGTGAGGGGACGGACGGCGGATCAACCGCTGCGGTAGCCCACACAGCAAATGTCCGGGGAGACATTTATGGCGACCATGACGGATCCGCCGGAGCGAGGCTTCCGGCTGAGTCAGCTCATTTTCGACACGCGCTATCGATCGATGACCATCCAGGTGGTGGCAATGATCCTGATTGCGCTTTTGCTGTCGTGGCTGATTTCGAACACGATCCATAACCTCGAGGCATTGGGCAAGGATTTCGACTTCGGTTTCCTCGGCCAGCCTGCAGGCTATGACATCAACCAGCAGCTCATCGACTACAACAACCAGATGTCCCACGGTCGTGCGGCGCTGGTGGGCATTCTGAACACCCTGCTGGTGGCCGTGCTGGGCTGTGCCCTCGCCACCGTGCTGGGGGTAATCGCGGGCGTTCTGCGCCTGTCGAACAACTGGGTCGTCTCGCGCCTGACTGCGGTCTACGTGGAAGGCTTCCGCAACGTGCCGCTGCTGCTGTGGATCGTGCTGATCTTCGCGCTGATGACCGAATCCATGCCGACACCGCGGGACTTCCGCGGCGAAGACGGGTCTTCCATGATTCTGGGCGAAAGCGTCGCGATCACCAACCGCGGGGTCTATATCCCGAACGTGGTGTTCAGCCGCTCGCTGGGGGGCAATGAGGTTGCCGCGCCCGAAGCGCCCGCGCCCGCCGCAGCCGCGAGCCCGAGCACCAATATGGCCGGGACCTATGGCGCCAGCCGCATCGCCACCGGCGGGGCCGGTGTGCAGACCGGCCAGAACAATGACGCCACCTCCACCGCCGCAGACGCCTCGGGTGGCGCTGAGGCAGGTGAGGGCGGAGAGGTCATCCCCACCTCTTCGGTCTGGGACTGGCTGCTGATCCTCGCCGTACTGATCGCCGGGGGTGTCGGTGCCAAGGTGCTTGGCACGCGCGCGACCCATATTCAGGAAGCAACCGGCAAACGCCCCATGACGCTGCCTTTCCAGATCGCCTCGGTGCTGGTGCCGGTGATCGTGGTGCTGCTTCTGCTGGGCGCATCTCTCGACAAGCCTGAACTGGGCGGCTTCAACTTCGACGGCGGCGTGCATCTGCGCAACTCGCTGATCGCCCTGTGGCTGGCGCTGTCGCTCTACACCGGCGCGTTCATCGCCGAGATCGTGCGTGGCGGTATCCTCGCCATCTCGAAAGGCCAGACCGAGGCCGCCTATGCGCTGGGTCTGCGTCCGGGCACCACGATGAACCTCGTGATCCTGCCGCAGGCGCTGCGGGTGATCATCCCGCCGCTGATCTCGCAGTTCCTCAACCTGACCAAGAACAGCTCGCTCGCCATCGCCGTGGGGTACATGGACGTGCGCTCGACCCTGGGCGGCATCACCATTAACCAGACCGGCCGTGAGCTGGAAGGCATGCTGCTGCTGGGCCTGTTCTATCTGGTGCTGAGCCTGCTGATCTCGGGCGTGATGAACATCTACAACTCCTCCGTGAAGCTGAAGGAGCGGTGACATGAGCGATACACACGCACAAACCGTCGCCTATGTCCGGGACTCGATGATTGACCAGCAGGACCCGCCGCTGACGCAGGTCGGTGCGGTGAAATGGATCCGCGAGAACCTGTTCTCCGGCTGGCTCAACATCCTGCTCACCCTGCTCTCGCTCTGGGTCATCTATGCTGCCCTGAGCCACCTGCTGCCCTGGGCCCTGCGCGGCATCTGGGATGCCTCGAGCCTCAGTGAATGTCGCGCCATCCGCGACGAGCTCTACGGGGCCGATGCCTCGGTGGCCTGTTGGGCGGTGCTGGCCGAGCGTTGGCCGCAGCTGATCTTTGGCTTCTATCCCAAAGACCTCTACTGGCGCCCGATCCTCGCCTTCCTGCTGTTCCTCGCGGCGGTCGCGCCGGTGCTGTTCAGCTCGGTGCCGCGCAAGGCGCTCTGGGTGACCGCGCTTGCGCCCTTCGCGCTGTTCTGGCTGCTCTGGGGCGGATCGCTCTGGGGGCCGATCGCGGCCATCCTCGGCTTCGTCATCGGCTGGGCGATCATGACCTTCGCCGCGCCGAAGATCGGCTCGCTGGGCGCGGTGATCCTGACCATCATCGTTCCGGTGCTCTACTGGCTCTTCGTGGCCGGTCCGCTGGCATCGGGTCTCGCCTCGGTGCTACCGCTGGCGCTGCAGAGCGTGCCGACGCAGAACATGGGCGGCTTCATGCTGGCCACGATCATCGGCGTGTCGGGCATCGTCCTGTCGCTGCCGCTGGGCATCCTGCTGGCGCTGGGGCGTCAGTCGGACATGTTCATCATCAACAAGTTCTCGGTGGCCTTTATCGAGATCATCCGCGGCGTGCCGCTGATCGTCTGGCTGTTCACCGCCTCGCTGCTGCTGAACTACTTCCTGCCGCCGGGCACCAACTTTGACCTGATGCTGCGCGTCATCATCATGGTTACCCTGTTCTCGGCCGCCTATATCGCCGAGGTGGTCCGCGGTGGTCTCGCCGCCCTTCCCAAAGGGCAGTATGAGGCCGCGGATGCGCTGGGTCTGGACTACTGGAAATCCATGCGGCTGATCATCCTGCCGCAGGCGCTGAAGATCTCGATCCCGGGGATCGTGAACACCTTCATCGGCCTGTTCAAGGATACCACGCTGGTCGTCTTCATCGGCCTGCTGGATCCCATCGGCCTGTCCAACTCGATCCGGGCGACCACCGACTGGAACGGTGTCTACTGGGAACTCTTCGTCTTTATCGGTCTGTGCTTCTTCATCTTCTGCTTCAGCATGGGCCGCTATTCGCTCTTCCTCGAGAAAAAGCTCCGCAGAGAGCACCGCTAAGGAGACCAACATGTCTGAACTTGCAACACGCGAAGTCGATCGCAGCCAGATGAAGGTCTCCGATGAGGTGGCCATCCAGATCACGAACATGAACAAGTGGTACGGGACTTTCCACGTGCTGCGCGATATCGATCTGACCGTCTACCGCGGTGAGCGGATCGTCATCGCCGGGCCTTCGGGCTCGGGGAAATCGACGATGATCCGCTGCATCAACCGCCTTGAAGAGCATCAGGCGGGCAGCATCATGGTCGACGGGATCGAGCTGAGCTCGGATCTCAAGAACATCGACAAGATCCGCTCCGAGGTCGGCATGTGCTTCCAGCACTTCAACCTCTTCCCGCATCTGACCATCCTCGAGAACTGCACGCTGGCGCCGATCTGGGTTCGCAAGATCCCCAAGAAACAGGCGGAAGAAACGGCGATGCACTTCCTCGAGAAGGTGAAGATTCCCGAGCAGGCCAACAAATATCCTGGCCAGCTTTCAGGCGGGCAGCAGCAGCGTGTGGCCATCGCCCGCTCGCTGTGCATGAAGCCGCGGATCATGCTGTTCGACGAGCCCACCTCGGCGCTCGACCCGGAGATGATCAAGGAAGTGCTCGATACGATGGTCGAACTGGCCGAAGAGGGAATGACCATGCTCTGCGTCACGCACGAGATGGGATTCGCCCGTCAGGTCGCGAATCGGGTCATCTTCATGGACGCCGGACAGATCGTCGAACAGAACGAGCCCGAGGAATTCTTCAACAATCCGCAGCACGAGCGCACGAAGTTGTTCCTTAGCCAGATCCTTGGGCACTAACGCCTAAAAAATCTGCATTATTTCAGCGAGTCCCATTAATTTTGGGGCTCGTTTTTTTATCATTTGTGTTACGTTCTGTGACACGGAGTCGCACGGCGGCTCCTCCGGTCTCTGACCGGATGCAATCTGTGCCGGTTTCATGAGGGGACGATCCGCGAAAGGTCGTCCGAGTGTCGCCCGCGTTCGGATCGTTGCGTGGGAGGATGCGCGATCTGATATGGCTGACCCGGACCTTTCGAATGGTCCCTTCAAACCGTGACCGGCTACAGGGGCGCTCGTGGTCCTTTGGGAGGGGGATCGCGGGCGCCACTTTATTTTCAGGCGCTTTATTTTCAGGACTGCCCATTGGCCCGCGTGGGGCCCGCGTGCAGGGTCAGACCAATTCGCGCGGGATGGTGAAGGCGTGGCTCGTCGCCTTGCCCAAACGCGCATCCGCCCAGTCGTCGATGTCGAAATCCGCCACCAAGGTTGCGCCCGTCGGGTAGTCGGCGAATCGCGGGTGGTTGGGGCCGCGCGCGACAACGGCATTGGCGAAATCGCAGATGCCGGGGTTATGCGCGAGCATCAGCACGGTTGCTCCAGTGGCAGCCTGCAGGCTCTTGAGCAACGCCGAAGGGCCCGCAAGATAGAGCCGGTCTTCAAAGCGTGTGGGCAGATCGCCCAGATGCAGCAGGTCGAGCGTTTCGCGTGTCCGCGCCGCCGATGAGCAGAGCACCTGATCAGGCAGGATGTCTTCGGTGCGCAGCCAGTCGCCAAGCGCTTCGGCACTGCGCCGTCCACGGTCATTGAGCGGGCGCGCGTGATCCGGCGTGCCCACCGACCAGTCGGACTTGGCATGCCGCATGAGAATGAGCCGTTTCATGATGATCCCTCCGCCTCATGCCAGTTTCCCATGAAGCTCGCCATGTGGAAAGCCGCCTGTTCTGGCTCGCGCTGCAGGGTCGCGGACAGCGGGCAGGCGCGGCGCACGAGGCAGCCATGGTTCCGGCATTCCGCGCCTTCGTCGCTGCGCAGATGGGCTTGGCAGGCGGGCACGTCATAGGGCGTGCCGTCGCCAAGGGCACCAACGGGGCAAGCCTCGACACAGGGACTCGCGCAGGGCGCACAGGGGCTTTCTGAGGGGGCAGCAGGCAGGGCGAGCCGTTCTGGCAGGGCGATGGCCCCGCGGTAGCTGATCAGCAGCCCCGCCTCGCTGTGGACGAGCATGCCCGGCGGCGCGGTGAAGGCGGAGCCGCTGGCCTTTGCCCAGTTCAGGAACGACGGGTAGGGCGGCCCGTCGGAGGGAAAGATCGCCGCCCCGCCAAACCTCTGCGCCAACGCGCCGATTACCCGCTTGGACCAGCGGTCCATCGGGTCGGGAGTGCGGTCACGGTATTCGGGGGAGCCCGAGAAGATCGGCCAAAAGCGCGGCTCGTCGGGCCCCAGCAGGAGGAGCGTGCCGCAGCCATCCGGCGCGGCGTCGCCCTGTGATGGATGGAACGCGCCGCGCAGCGCCAGCCCCTCGGCCCGCGCTGCCTCGCCGATCCTTGCGAGGGTCACTCGCGTGGGCGCACCGGTTCCAGATCGGCGCGGCGGATCAGCGAGCCTGCGCCATGCTCGGTGAAAAGCTCCAGCAAGCAGGCGTTGGGCACGCGCCCGTCGAGGATGACCACCGCGCGCACACCTTCCTCGACCGCTTTCAGCGCGGTCTCGGTCTTGGGGATCATGCCGCCGGCGATGGTGCCGTCCTCGGTCATTGCGCGGACATCCTCGGGGGTCATCTGCGTGACCACCTCGCCCGCCTTGTTCTTCACACCTGACACATCGGTCAGCAGCAGCAGGCGATCGGCCTTAAGCGCCCCCGCGAGCGCGCCAGCGGCGGTGTCGCCGTTGACGTTGAAGGTCTCGAGATAATCCATGCCGGTGGCGACGGGCGCGACAACGGGGATGATCCCTGCCTTGAAGAGATCATGCAGCACCTGCACGTTGCACTCGACCGGGCGGCCGACAAAGCCCAGTTCCGGATCATCCGCTTCGCAAACGATGAGATCATCGTCTTTGCCCGAGAGGCCGACGGCACGCCCGCCCTCATCCATGATCGCCTGCACGATGCGCTTGTTCACGAGGCCGGTGAGCACCATCTCGACCACTTCGACGGTGGCCTGATCGGTGACCCGCTTGCCGCGCTTGAACTCGGATTTGATGTTCAGCTTGGCCAGCATGTCGTTGATCATCGGGCCGCCGCCGTGCACCACAACCGGGTTCACCCCGACCTGACGCATCAGCACGATGTCCCGGGCGAATTCTGCCATGGCGTCGGTGTCACCCATGGCATTGCCGCCGAACTTCACCACCACGATCGCGCCCGTATAGCGCTGCAGGTAGGGCAGGGCTTCGTTGAGGGTGCGGGCGGTGGTGATCCAGTCTCGGTTCATCGTCTGCTTCTTCATCTTGTGGTGCATCCTCGATGCGGGAAACGTCTCTCGTCCCGCAGAGAACTAGACCCTGCGTCAGGATTTGCGAAGGGGAATCTCAGGAAAGTCCGTGAATGATCGCGCGAAGCGTCGGAATCCCTTCGCCCTTTTCAGAGCTGGTGAGCACGATTTCGGGGTAGGCGGCGGGGTGTTTCGACAGTTTCTCGCGCACTTGGCTCAGGATCTTGTCGAGGTCCTTGGCCTTGAGCTTGTCGGTCTTGGTCAGCACGGCCTGAAAGGTCACGGCGGATTTGTCGAGCAGATCCATGATCTCTTCGTCCACCGCTTTCACCCCGTGGCGCGCGTCGATCAGCACGAAGGCGCGGCGCAGCGAGACGCGGCCAGAAAGATACTGCTTCAGCAGGCGCTGCCATTTCTCGACCACTGCAACAGGGGCATTGGCAAAGCCATAGCCCGGAAGGTCGACGAGATAATGGCTCTCGTTCAGCGTGAAGAAGTTGATCTCTTGCGTCCGGCCCGGCGTGTTCGACGCGCGGGCAATGCCCTTGCGGCCGGTGAGGGCGTTGATCAGGCTCGACTTGCCGACGTTGGAACGCCCGGCAAAACAGACCTCGGGGCGGTCGTCGGGCGGCAGCCCGTCCATGGCGACCACGCCCTTGAGGAATTGCACGTCACCGGCAAAGGCCTTGCGCGCCGCCTCGCGGGCAGCGTCATCGGGGTCTTCGGCGATGGGAAAGGGAAGGGGGGTCGTCACAGCAGAGTTACCTCGTCGTCCAGGGCGATCTCGCCGCCTGTCGTCACTTCGGCCTGCACCGAGAAATCCGTATGCCCCCAGTGCCGCAGCGCGCCCAGCGTATCCGCATCGCGCTGGCCTGTCTCGGGGTTTGCGGTGGTGGCGGCGCAGCGGCCGGTCCGTTCGCGCACGGTAAAGATCGCAGAGCCGATCTTCACCTGCCGGCCAAGCCAGTCGAACTCCTCCCACGGTGCCAGCCCGTCCAGCCAGATGTTGCCGCGCCAGCGGTGGATCGACAGCGGCTGACCCATCTGCGCTTCGACCGCGCGGTGCGAGGCCATGTTGCACAGGGTGATCGACGGAAAGGGGGCGTCGGTCATGCCACGGGCCTGCGCCCGAACCAGCCGCGCCGATTGCGCCCGGTCTTCGGGCATCAGCGGGCGCACCCAGTCAAGGAAAGCATCGCCGTCGCGGTCGGGATTGACGGTCAGATCGGGGCGGTCCGGGTGGTGCAGGGTGATGGTGCCCGCCGCCTCGTTCAGCTCGGCGCTGATGGCCATGAGCCGGGGCGCCTTGGCGCCCCGGCTGAAATTGCCGCAACGGGCCCATTCGGACCCGTCGACAGCAGAGTTCTCATGCGCCACCGCCCAAGCCCTGTCGAAGGGCAGGCAGTGGTGAGCGATGAGCGTCACCCGATCCAGCGCCTCGCGGCCATGGGCCTTGATCGGGTGGCGCCAGATCTGGGTGACGCTCGCGCTCATTTTCCGTCCGACTTCGCGTCCTTGGGCTTGCGCTTGAAGCCGGATTTGATGTTGCCGAACACGTCAGGCTTCGCCCCATGGCTGCGCATGATGATGTACTGCTGGGTGAAGGTGATCGTGTTGTTGGTGATCCAGTAGAGCACCAGACCCGAGGCGAAGCCGCCGAGCATGAACATGAACACCCAAGGCATCCACGCAAAGATCATCTTCTGCGCCGGGTCGGCGGGCGCCGGGTTCAGCTTCTGCTGCAGGAACATCGAGATGCCCAGCAGGATCGGCAGAATACCGATGAAGATCATCGCCAGCGTCGTGCCCGGCTCGGGCGCCGCCCAGGGCAGCAGGCCGAACAGGTTGTAGAGCGAGGTAGGATCGGGCGCCGAAAGGTCTTGGAACGGGCCAAAGAAGGGCGCGTGCCGCAGTTCGAACGCGACGAAGATCACCTTGTAGAGCGAGAAGAAGATCGGGATCTGCAGCAGGATCGGCAGGCAGCCCGAGGCCGGGTTGACCTTCTCGCGCTTGTAGAGCGCCATCATCTCTTGCTGAAGCTTCTGACGGTCGTCGCCCGCCTTCTTCTTCATCTCTTCCATCTGCGGCTGCAGTTCCTTCATCTTCGCCATCGAGACGTAGGATTTATACGCCAGCGGGAAGAGGATCGCTTTCAGCAGGATGGTCAGGCCGATGATCGACAGACCCATGTTGCCGATCAGCTGGTGGATGTGGTGCAGCAGCCAGAAGATCGGCTTGGTCAGGAAGAAGAACCAGCCCCAATCGATGCTGTCGACGAAACGGTCGACGCCCTGATCCTGATACTCGTTGATGATCTCCCAGACCTTGGCACCCGAGAACATGCGGGTCGAGACCTCGGCGGTGGCGCCCGGCGCGATGGTCTGCGTCGGCATGACCACTTCGGCCTGATAGATGTCACGCGCTTCGTTGTATTTGATCGCCTGACGGTAGCTGGTGCCATTGTCGGGGATCAGCACGGTTTCCCAATAGTGCTCGGTGAAACCGATCCAGCCGTTCTCCGAGACCTGATAGGTCTCTGCGAGGGTGCTCGCGTCTGCGGTGGGATCAAAGTCGCGGATTTTCTTATACTTGTTCTCGTCGAGCGTGCCGTCGGTCATCGCGATGGCGCCTTCGTGCAGCACGAAGAAGTTCTTGAGATCCGAGGGTTCACCGTGACGGGCGAGAATGCCATAGGGCGCGGCGGCCACTTCAGCGTCGGTGGGGTTCTCGACCGACTGGGTGACGTCGAACATGAATTGCTCATCCACCGCGAAGGTGCGGCGGAAGATCAGGCCCGAGGGGCTGTCCCAGCGCAGGGTGACCGGGCTGTCCGCGCCGAGCGTCTCGCCGTCTTCGACGGTCCACTCGGTGTTCGGGCCGGGCACGTCGCCAGCCTGCAGCCCGTTGCCGGGCGCCCAGCCGTAAACGGCGTAATAGGGGTTGGCGCTGCCCACGGGTTCGAGCAGCTTCACCACCGGCGAGCTCTCGTCATTGGTTTCGTGGTAGTTGCGCAGGCTCAGATCGTCGATGCGGCCGCCGGTCAGGGCGATCGAGCCGACGAAGGCCGGGGAGTCGATGTCGACGCGCGCGGTGTCGACGGTCGCTTCGGCCGGAGCCGAGGTGCCAGCGGCGGGCGCGGTCTGCGCGCTGCCGTTTGCGGCGGGGGTGCTCACGCCCTCGGCGGACTCGACGGTCTGCTCGGTGGTCTGGGCGGTCTCGTCGACCGGCGCTTCCGGCGGGGGGAAGAGCAGGAACCAGACGAGGATCACGATGAAGCTCAGCGCTGTTGCGATGAGCAGATTCTTGTTCTGATTGTCCATGCGAGAGACTGCCACCTGTCCTTGGAAAGTCAAAGCCGGGTTCAACAGGGCAGACCCCCAAAGGTCAAGCTGATTCATACCCTGCAAGGGGCTTTGTGACCTATTCCAGTGTTGGAGCGTGGCGTTATCCGGGGCATCCTGTCCGCTCGGGCCGAAGCGCCGCCGAGGGTTGCGGGGGCCAAGTGGCGGTTTTTATGGTGGGTGCCGGGCTGCCGGAGAGCGCTCAGGCGGGGCCGCGCCCCAGTTTTTGCGCCGCGGCGATACGCTCTGCATGCGCCATCGCCCAATCGGCCAGTTGCGCGGCGGGCATGGGCCGCGCGATGCCAAAGCCCTGCGCATGATCGCAGCCAAGCTGGGCCAGAAGCGCGTGTTCGCCGCTGCTTTCCACGCCTTCCGCCACAGTCTCGAGACCCAGACGGTCCGCGAGGCCCAGCACGGCGGCCATCATCCGGCGCTGGTCTTCGCTGCGGTCAACCCGTGCCACGAAGCTGCGGTCGATCTTGAGCCGATGCACCGTGAGGCGGCGCAGCGTGGCGATGGAGGCATGGCCGGTGCCGAAATCATCAAGATCGATCCGGCAGCCGAGCCGCGATAGCTCCATGATGTTGCGGGGGATGATGCCCTCGGGGCTTTCCGCGATCACGGTTTCGAGCACCTCGATTCCCAGCCGTGTTGGCGGCAGGCCGAAACGGTCGAGATCCCATTTCAGCCGATCGACAAGACGTGGGTTGCGCAATTCCACATCCGAGAAGTTGATGCTGAGGCGAGGGATCAACACCCCCTGTGCGTCCCAGTCCCTAAGGGCCGTCAGGCCGTGGTGAAGGACGGTTTCGGTAAGCTGGTCCATACGCCCCGACTCGTGCAGGGCCTCTAGGAACTGGGCAGGGGGGATGATGCCCCGCTGCGGGTGTATCCAGCGCACTAGCGCTTCGACGCCGCTGATCTCGCCGGTCGAGGTGCACAACTGCGGCTGATACCACGGCTGTATCTGTCCTTTCGCGAGCGCCGCCTCGACCTCGGTCAGCAGTTCGGTGCGGGCGCGCCGCTCCGAGCGCATGCCTTCGCTCCACGCGCGGATTGCCGAGGGCGCATTGTCCGAAGCCTCGCGCAGCGCGGCCTGCGCACAGTCGAGCATATCCGCGCCATCGGCGCCTGGGCGCAGCCGTGCCGAGCCGCAAAACCCTATGGCCACAGAGAGATAATGCAGCCCGCTGTCAGTCACAGCCGGTTCTTCGAGGATGCGCTGGAGGCGGTCGGAAAGGGCGATCAGCGCCTCAAGGTCGAGCCGCAGCCCGGGGGCGATCAGCACCATGAACCGGGAATCGCCGATCCGCATGGCGGTGTCTTCGGGACGCAGCGCCTGACGCAGGCGCCGCAGCAGGAGCACGCGCAGGGTTTCTGCCACATCCTCGCCCATGCGGCGCGAGATCGTCTCTATCCCTTCCGCCTCGAACAGAAGGCAGGCGGTGTGCATCTCGGCGGCGCGCGCCTGTTCAAAGCTGTGCTGGGCGAAATCCTGCGCGGCGGCCATGCTGACGAGGTCCTGCCCGAGACTGCGCCGTGCCGGGTGTCGCTGCGCCCCTTCGGTGCTGCAGACCAGCCCGTAGACCAGCGGCAGGGTCAGCGCGACACCGAGAAGCGCCAATTCTCCGCCCAGCCAGTAGCCCGCCAGCGACAGCGCCGGGATGAACGCCAGCATATGCCGCCCAAGCGACCAGCGCTGCAGCGCGCTGCGGAGATAGGCGATCTTGTGAGTGATAACCGGCGGCATGGCCCGCCCCCTGCATCTTCAGAGACGGGGAAAGGCCTAGCGCAAGAGAGTAAGGCTTCGCTTAACGCAGGTCGGGAATTCCGTCGTCTGCATCGGGAGCGCGCTTGTTCATGTCGCGCATCAGCCCGGCGAAGTCGAAAAGCTTGGGGTCCATCATGTGCGACGGGCGGATGTTGGTCAGCGCCTTGAACATCACCTGACGGCGACCGGGCGAGTTCTTTTCCCAACCATCGAGGATCTGCTTCACCTGCTGGCGCTGCAGCCCGTCCTGCGAGCCGCAGAGGTCGCAGGGAATGATCGGGTAGTTCATCGCCTTGGCGAATTTCTCGCAATCCACCTCGGCCACATGCGCCAGCGGGCGGTAGACAAAGAGATCGCCCTCTTCGTTGACCAGCTTCGGCGGCATGGTCGCGAGGCGCCCGCCGTGGAAGAGGTTCATGAAGAAGGTCTCGAGAATGTCGTCGCGGTGATGGCCCAGCACGACCGCCGAGCAGCCTTCCTCACGCGCAATCCGGTAGAGGTTGCCACGGCGCAGGCGCGAGCAGAGTGCGCAATAGGTGCGGCCCTGCGGCACCTTATCCATCACCACCGAATAGGTGTCCTGATACTCGATCCGGTGCGGCACCTGCATCTTTTCGAGGAACTCGGGCAGCACCGTCGCCGGAAAGCCCGGCTGGCCCTGATCGAGATTGCAGGCAAGAATCTCGACCGGCAGCAGGCCGCGCCATTTCAGTTCGTGCAGCACCGCCAGCAGCGTATAGCTGTCCTTGCCGCCCGAGAGACAGACCAGCCATTTGGGCATGGTGCCATCCTCGCGCCGCTCGATCATGCCGTAGTGTTCCACCGCCTCGCGGGTGTTCTGCACGATGCGCTTGCGCAGCTTCTTGAACTCGGTGCTCTTCGGAGCGCCGTAGAACAGCGGGTGGATGTCGTCGGCGTCATCGTCGAACATGGGCGGCCTCAGTCAGGTACGTTGTCGATGCCGGACCCGCCCAGCGGGTGGCAGCGCAGAATGCGGCGAATCGCCAGATAAGAGCCCTTAAACGCGCCGTGCTTTTCGAGGGCTTCCATGGCGTAGGCCGAGCAGGTCGGCTGGAAGCGGCAGCCATGGCCAACCCAAGGCGAAAACACCAGCCGGTAGGCGCGCACGGGCAGGGCGGCGATATGGGCGAGCGGGCTCATGCCTCGCTCTTGTGGCGCGGCTTGCGAGGGGGCTTGGGGCCAGATGCGTCGTGGATTCGGCGCAGCGCGTAGCCCAGATCGTCCTGCAGCGCCGCAAAATCGCGCTCGGCGGTGGCGCCCGCGCGTCCGATCAGCACGTAGTCCCAACCGGGCTTGCCCAGTTGCGGCAGGTTCAGCCGTGCGATCTCGCGCAGCCGGCGCTTGGCGCGGTTGCGGGCGACGGCATTGCCGACTTTTTTCGAGCAGGTGAACCCAACGCGGATGCCGGGGGTGCCGTCATCGCGATAGCGTGCCTGCAGCAGGAAGGACGACACCGGCTGGCGTCGCGCGCGCGCCGCCGCGAGGAAATCGCTGCGCTTGCGCAGGACCTCGAGCTTGGGCGTGTCGCTGTCCTTGGCAGGACTGCTCATGTCTGGGGCCGCGTCTGAACCATTCGCACGGACGCCAAGCGCAAAGGCCGCTTCGGTCTGTCCCGAAGCGGCCTTGGCCGGTGTCTTGTGCTTCCGCTCCGCCATGGGCAGAGCGCTCGGCTCAGGCGCTGAGCTTCTTGCGGCCGCGGCCGCGGCGCGCGTTCAGGATCGCGCGGCCGGCTTTGGTCGCCATCCGGGCCCGGAAGCCGTGGCGGCGCTTGCGAACGAGGTTCGAAGGCTGAAAGGTGCGTTTCATCGCGCTCTTCTCCGTCTGGTCGGGCCTCTGTCGAGGCCTGTCTCACATAATGGTCTCATTGCTGCCTGCGGCGCTTGCCCGAGGTGCCAGTCGCTGACAGCATGAGCTTACATCACAGACGGCCCAAAGCGGATTCGCTGGGCCGGGTCATTCGAGGCCCGTGCTATAGGCATGACCGGGCCGCGTGTCAAACCTCTATCCTATGCGCGTCGCAACATTTCCTGCGCGGGCCCTTTCGGGGGTGTATCATGGTGCGCGGGGGCCGGGGAAAGCCCGCCGCCGACGTCACCGCCGATCAAGGCGGCGTGATCGGGCTGTGCGTCAGGGATTCTAAACGCCATTCTAGGGACATGACAGATCCGAAGCAGACCCGTGACAGCTCAGCTGCGCGCCCTTGGCGTCACCTTCCGCTCGCGCTTATCGCCTTAGTGGCGGTGATCGGCGCGGTGACTCTGCGTGACTACATCAGTTTCGAGACCTTGGCCGAGAATCGCGCGGCGCTGCTGGCGCTGCGGGATCAGAACTATCTGCTGATGGCCGGGGGATTCGTGGCCGCCTATGTGACCATCGTGGCGTTCTCGTTGCCCGGTGCGGCGGTGGCCTCGGTGACCGGCGGGTTCCTCTTCGGGCTCTGGGCGGGCACGGCCTTCAATGTGATCGCCGCCAGCCTTGGCGCCATCGCGATCTTCCTCGCGGCGCGGGCGGGGCTGGGGCAGACGCTCGCGGCAAAGCTGGACGCCTCCGAGGGGCGCATCCGGCGCCTGCGCGATGCCTTGCGCGAAAATGAGATCAGCGTGCTGCTGCTGCTGCGGCTGGTGCCCGCGGTGCCTTTCTTCGTCGCCAACCTTTTGCCCGCTCTGGTGGGCGTGGGGCTGGGCAATTTTGCTTGGACCACGGCATTGGGAATCATCCCCGGCGCGCTGGTCTTCACCTCGATCGGGGTTGGCGTCGGCTCGGTCTTCGACCGGGGCGAGACGCCGGATCTCAGCCTGTTGTGGGCGCCGCAGGTCATCGGGCCGCTGATGGGGCTCGCCGCGCTGGCGGCCTTGCCCATCGTTCTGCGCGCTTGGCGTGCGCGCAAGGGAGTATGAGTGCCATGGAAGAGATCAAGACCGACCTGCTGATCATCGGTGCCGGGTCCGGCGGGCTGTCGGTGGCGGCGGGCGCCGTGCAGATGGGGGCCAAGGTGGTGCTCGTCGAGCGCGGTGAGATGGGGGGCGATTGCCTCAACTACGGATGCGTGCCGTCCAAGGCGCTGATCGCTGCGGCCGCGCAGGCGCATGCGCCGGGGCAGGCGGCGGCCTTCGGGGTGGATGTGGTTCCGGCGCGTGTGGACTGGCTGCGCGTGCGCGCGCACCTGCGGCAGACCATCGCGCGGATCGCGCCCGTCGATTCGCAGGAGCGGTTCGAGGGGCTGGGCGTGCGGGTCATCCGCGCGCACGCGCGATTTATCTCCGAGCGCGAGGTCGAGGCGGGGGCTCACCGCATCCGCGCGCGCCGCATTGTGCTGGCCACCGGCTCTTCGCCCTTCGTGCCGCCGGTGCAGGGGCTCGAGGATGTGCCCTATCTCACCAATGAGACGCTCTGGGACATCGAAGATCTGCCTTCTCATCTGCTGATCCTCGGCGGCGGTCCGATCGGCATGGAGATGGCGCAGGCCTTCCGACGGCTCGGGGCGCAGGTCACTGTGGTCGAGGGGGCAAAGGCGCTGGGGCGCGAGGATCCCGAAATGGCGGCCATCGTGCTCGACCACATGCGCAGCGAGGGGGTGACGATTCTCGAAGGCGAGACCGTGAGCGAGGCGCGCCGCGACGGTGGCGCCATTGAGCTGCTCCTGCAGAGCGGCAAGCGACTCACCGGCTCGCATCTTCTGGTGGCGGCGGGACGCCGGGCGAATACCGAAGGATTGGGGCTGGATGTCGCGGGCATCGAGACCAGCAAAACCGGGATCGCGGTGGATGCAGGACTACGGACGAGCAATCGCAAGGTCTACGCCATTGGCGACGCGGCGGGCGGGCTGCAGTTCACCCATGTGGCGGGCTATCACGCGGGCATCGTCATCCGCTCGGCGCTTTTCGGCCTGCCAGCCAGGGCCAGCGACAGCCATATCCCGCGCGCCACCTACACAAAGCCGGAGCTGGCGCATGTGGGGCTGACAGAGGTGGAGGCGCGTCAGCGCTACGGCGACAAGCTCGAGGTGCTGCGCGAGGCGGTGCAGCACAATGACCGTGCAATTGCTGAGCGCGAGACGGTCGGGCTGATCAAGGTGATGGTCCACAAAGGCCGCCCGGTGGGGGCCAGTATTGTCGCCGCGCAGGCGGGGGATCTGATCTCCACTTGGGCGCTGGCGCTCTCGTCAGGCGTGAAAATCAGTCAGTTGGCAGGCATGGTCGCGCCCTATCCGACGATGGGGGAGCTTAACAAACGGGTTGCCGGATCCTATTTCACACCCAGATTGTTTGAAAACCGCACGGTCAAGGCTGTTACACGAACAGTTCAGCGTCTGCTTCCCTGACCGCCCCAGAAGGCCAAAGACTGCACTCCATGTTCAATTCGCTCTCCGGCCGCTTCCTAGTGCTCACGACGGTGTTCGTGATGTTGGCCGAAGTGCTGATCTTCGTGCCCTCGGTGGCGCGATTCCGGCAAGATTATCTCAACGACCACCTGGAACGGGCGCAGATCGCCTCTCTGGCGCTTCTGGCCGATGACGTGCTGGCGCCGGAACTGGAGGCAGAGCTTCTGGAAAATGCCGGGGTCTACAACGTGGTGTTGCAGCGCGACGAGCGGCGCGAGCTGGCACTATCCTCGCCGATGCCCGGGTCTGTCGACGCCAGCTATGATCTGCGCGAGGCCGGTCCGTTGATTCTGATGAAAGACGCGCTGGTGACGCTGGCCGATACCACGCCGCAATTGATCCGCGTGCTGGGCTATCCCAAGGACGATGGCGGCGAGCTGATCGAGGTCACTATGGACAGCGCGCCGCTGCGCACGGCGATGATCGAGTTCGGCCTGCGCGTGTTGCTGTTTTCGGCGATGATGTCGATCGTCACGGCGGTGCTGCTGTTCCTCGCGGTGCGGGCGCTGCTGATGAAGCCAATCAAGGGCGTGGTCGGCCACATGCAGCGCTACGCCGAAGACCCCGAGGATGCGCGCCGGATCATCAGGCCCACTGCCGGAGTGCGCGAGATTCGCGAAGCCGAGGAGGCGCTGAAATCTCTGGAGACGCAGCTTTCGCAGTCGCTGCGTCAGAAAGAGCGGCTGGCGCAGCTTGGCGGGGCTGTGGCGCGTGTCAGTCACGACCTGCGCAATATCCTCAGCTCGGCGCAGCTCTTCACTGACCGCATTGAGATGTCCGAAGACCCCACGGTCAAGCGTATGGCGCCCAAGCTGGTCAGTTCGATCACCCGCGCCGTTTCGCTGTGCGAGACCACGCTAGCCTTTGGTAAAGCCGAGGAGCCCGCGCCGCTGCTGACCCATTTCAACCTCGCCGAACTGGTGAGCGAGGTGCTCGAGGCCGAGCGGCTTGCGATCGGCGACCATGAGGTCAGCCTGTCGGAGGACATCCCCGCGTCGATGCAGGTGCGCGGCGATCCCGAGCAGATTTATCGCGCCATCGCGAATCTGGTGCGCAACGCTCGTCAGGCGATCACCGGCTCGGGTGAGGAGGGCGAAATTGCCGTGTCCGCCCGCGCCGAGGACGAGGATTGGGTGATCGAGGTGACCGACACGGGCCCCGGCCTGCCGCCAAAAGCACGCGATCACCTGTTCCAGCCGTTTCAGGGCGGCGCACGCAAGGGCGGCGCGGGTCTCGGTCTCGCCATCGTCGCGGAGCTGGTGCGGAATCACGGCGGAAAACTGCAGCTCCTGCGCTCTGACGAGCATGGCACCTGCTTCGAAATTCGCCTTCCTACGGGTGACTTGGGGTAAGTTTGGAAGTTTTTCGAAAATCTCTCTTGCGTATCCTCCGCACAAACTCTAAACCCCGCCGCAGACGGACCGATAGCTCAGCTGGATAGAGTACTTGACTACGAATCAAGGGGTCGGGGGTTCGAATCCTCCTCGGTCCGCCACTTCCCACCAGGGAATGGCAAACACCAAGGCCACCGCATTGCGGTGGCCTTGGTGTTTTCAGGGTGGCCGTTTTTCCAAACGCATATCTGCTTGGCTTGCGTGACGCATTTTGTACGGCGCGCGTTGCCGAACGTCACAGAAGCTTTACCTTTCTTGGATAACACGCACGGGTTTCCCCGAAAGGCTTCCGACTTAATGTCCTCACGTGGTGAGCAAATCGCAGCACTTCCCCTGCAATGGGACAAGAAAGGCAATCTCCGGATTCTGATGGTCACCTCGCGCGATTCCGGTCGCTGGGTGATGCCCAAGGGCTGGGAGATGGACGGCAAGAAGCCTTGGGCCGCGGCGGAGATCGAAGCGCTCGAGGAAGCCGGGGCGAAGGGCTTCGTCGGGAAGGACCTGATCGGCCATTACCATTACCCCAAACGGCTGGACTGTGGCGCGTCGCTGCGTTGCCGGGTCAGGGTCTATCCAATGATCGTCGAGACGCTGAAGCGCGACTGGAAAGAGCGCAAGCAACGCAAGCGCAAGTGGTTCAGCCCCAAGGCCGCGGCGAAACGTGTGGACGAACCGGAACTTGCCGATCTTCTGCTCACCCTATGCCGCGCCCCGCGCAAGCATCCGGTGATCGCCCCTTTGCTGACCTGAAGCGACTCGCGCCGTCTTCGACTGTCTAGGGGCGCTTACTCTTATGTGAGCGCTACCCTCGCTGTCCTGTGTCGCCTTGGCGTCACTCGGCGCGACATTCCAGCAACGCCGCTTTCTCAAATTTGCGCAATCTCCCGGGCCCCTAGGCTCGGCGTCTGGGAAATAAGGCGAAAATAAGATACGCCTGAATGCAGGGTAAGAGGCTGCCGTTCACCATCTGGACGAGTGGCCCGTGACAGGCAGAGTGGTGTGATCATCGGCAGAACGAAGCAATGGCGTGCGCCCCTTGGGTGCCGCGCCGGGTGAGGTTTTCGTTCGCCGGGTCTTTCGAAGGTGATTTCGCTTTCCGTCGGTCCCCTAAGCGGTGCGGCACGTTGCCGTGGCCGGTTTGCGAGTGTTCGAGTTGAGAGGGAGGGGAAGATGGCACGATCGTCTTTCCATTGGGTCGGAGGTCTTGCGCTTGTCGCGCTCCTGCCCGCATGCATGAAAACCTATGGCGCGGACGCTCCGGCGTCGCAGCCCTACACGGCCAGCGTCGCCGCCGCTGCGCCTGCGCTCGGCCTGCGCGCACAGCCGGACGGGGCGGATTTGATGACCCAGCTCGCGCAGCGCCCCTCGGCGCTCGTGCCCGGTACGCCCTATGCGGCGGTTGCGGCGGCAGTGCTGCAGGGGTCTGCTTTCGGTGCCGAGGCAGAGCTGCGCCTCGCGCCGCTGCGCGGAGAGACCGAGGAATTGAGCTGGCTGCCCGAGCTCGCGCGCGGTGCGTCGCTGGGCGCTCTGCGCGATATGTCCGCGCGCATCATAGCGCGGCCCGAGCGGTTCGACACTTCGCGCAAACTGGCAGAGCGCGACCTTGCACAGGCGCAGATCGAAACGGCGGCACTGGCGCTGGCGGAAGAGGCCAACGTCCACGTGCATGAGGCGCTCGGCCAGCATTTGGCCGGTGAGGAGGCGCGGGCGCGTGCCGCGCTCTATAAGGCCAGCTATCGCGATCTTGCGGGGCTGGACTGGCCGATCTCGCAGGCGGTTGCCTCGGGTGAGTTGATGTCCTCCGAGCTTGCCCAACTGCGCGCCGAGGTGGCGGACGTGCGCCGCGGTCTCGCGCAGGCCCGCGAGGCTGAAGCGGACGCGCGCCGCGAGCTGGTCGCCATGGCGGATGGCCGGCTTGGCGGCGTCGCGGGCGCGGGTGCCTTGCGTGAGATGGTCGGTGCCGTGCCGCTGCCGCTGATGCAGGCGCAGGCCGCGCGCGCAGAGCAGGAGGCGCGGCAGCGCCTTGGGACGCATGCCCACATGGAAGGGCTGCAGCTGCGCCGCTCTGCCGAGGAGCTCGATGCATTGGAAGAGGCGGCGGGCTATGCAGGCGAAGGGGCCGAGGCCGGTGACTGGGGTGCCCCGTCGCTGCAGGTTCAATGGCCGGAGCGGGCGGCAGGGTCGGAAGCGGAGATGCAAATCGGCGGCCTTGCGCGGGATCGCGATCGGCTGCGCTCCGAGGCTGCGGCTGCGGCGGCGCAGGCATCCGCCGCGGCTGAAGTGGCGGCGCTGGCACTGCGCGACTACCGCGCGGGCAGGGGCCATGCGGCGCAGCTTCTGGGGCCGCTGGAGCGGGCGCTGGATGCGCAGGAGGCCGAGATCACCAGCCGCTTCGCGCTGGCGCGCACCGAGCTGGACCTTGCCTTTCTGCAGGGCACGCTTGTGGCGGGCAGCGACCTCTGAGCGCGCCGCTCAGCCCTCGCTGTCGATCCAGATCGTTACCGGCCCGTCGTTGATCAGCGCCACCTTCATATCGGCGCCAAAGCGGCCTGTGGCGGTGGCGATGCCCTCGGCGGCGATGCGCCCGGCGAAGTACTCGTAAAGCCGCTGGCCGTCGTCGGGGGCGGCCGCGCTGGAAAAGCCGGGGCGGTTGCCGCTCCGCGTGTCGGCGGCGAGGGTGAATTGGCTGACCACCAGTGCCGCACCGCCTGTGTCACGCACCGAGCGGTTCATTCGCCCTTCCTCGTCGCGGAAAATGCGCAGCTTGGCGATCTTTGCCGCCAGCTTGTCGGCCTGTGCCTCGGTATCGCCCTGCATGGCGCAGATCAGGATCAGCAGGCCCGGGCCGATCTCGCCGATGACCGCGCCTTCTACCGTGACGCTCGCCTCCGAGACGCGCTGGATCAGCGCCCTCATGCCTGCGGCTCCAGTTCCGAAAGCCATGGCGGATTGGCCCCGGCGCGGCTGACGGTCACCGCCGCCGCCTGCGCACCCAGCGCGACGGCAGGGCGCAGCGTCTCTAGCGGGGTACTGCGCAGGACGTCTCGGCGCAGCCGCCCGTCGCGGCTGAGCCCGGCCAGAAGGCCCGCGTTGAACGTATCGCCAGCGCCCACCGTATCGACTACCGTGGCGCGTGTGGCGGGCACCTCGAGGCTCCCTTGGGCGCTGACTGCATGGACCCCCTCGGCACCCCTCGTCTCCAGCACCAGCGTGCTGCCACCCTCGATCAGCGCCTCGGGCGTGGTGCCGAGCCATGCCATATCCTCGTCGGAGATTTTCACGATGTCGGCCCGCGCGAGCATGGCGGCAAGCCGGGCGCGGTAGCGCGCCTCGTCCTTGATGAAGCCGGGTCGGATATTGGGATCGAGCATTACCACCCGGTCGCCCGCCTTCGCGCAGAGCGCGGCATAAGTGTCGGCGCAGGGCTCGGAAACGAGGCTGATGCCGCCGAAGAACAGCGCCTCGGTGTCACCGTCCAGCGCGGGGAGGTCCGCCTCCGACAGCATCCGCCCGGCGGTGTTCTCGTCATAGAAGGCGTAGCGCGCGTGACCATCCACCAGCGTTACGAAGGCCAGCGTGGTGGGTCGGTCAGAGCGCGGGCAGGCGCTGTGGTCAACCTTGGAGGCGGTCAGCGCATCGGCGAGGATGCTGCCGAAAAGATCGGTGGAGATGCCGCCGAAGTAGCCTGCAGGCGCGCCAAGTCGGCCGAGCGCAATGGCGGTGTTGAACACCGCGCCGCCCGCAACCGGCGCAAAGGCGGGCTCTCCGCCGGTGCTGGTTCTGGGCAGCATGTCTATCAGCGATTCTCCGCAGCACAGGATCATCTCTCACTCCCTCGTCGGTGATCTTCTTGGTCTTGTTAGCGCTATACCTAGCGCGTCCGGAGGGCGTCGCTCAATAGCCTGTCGGCATGCTGAAGCTGACGTCGCCCTGCGATTGCGACAGCATGTAGCCGACAAATCCCGCGACGATTGCCCCGATGATCACGGCCAGCGCGATTTTCCATATCGACCAGGGGCGCTCTCCCTGAACCCGCCCGGTGGTGCCATTGACCACGAAGCGGTAGGTCTGGCCCCGGAACTTGTAGGCCGCCAGCCAGACCGGCAGCAGCACATGCTTGAAGGTCACTTCCGACACCTGTGTGTCCACCGAGGTGATCCGCTGCTGGTCGCCGCCGATGTCGAACTTGATGTCGCGGGTGATCTGCCGGTCCATGATATGCCGCGCCTCGACGAACCCTGCGTCGAGATCGACCTGATAGCCCTCGGCGCGGAATCCGGCGAGGAACTCGGGCCGATAGGGTTCGAGCCGGCTCAGATCCCACGGCTCCAGCGCATCGGTGAATTTCTTCGGCAGAGACTTCGAGGCCAGCACCAGCACGTCGTCGAAGAAGCGCGCAACGCGCCCGCGCACCGGGGTCCAGCGCACCTTGGCGACCTGCACCTGTTGGCGCTTGCCGTCACGCATCACCGTGCGCGTCTCATAATAGACCGTGCCGCGCGCGCCGCTGTAGGCAGAGCGGGTATGGGCGTCGAAGGTCCAGTAGGGCACATAGATGCCCTGCATCTTGCGGCCCTTGCGGGCATATTCCTTGAGGCCATTGGGGGCGAACCAAAGTCGCCCCAGCCAGTCGTTCATCGCGCCGCGCGCGGCGTTCTCGTCAAGCGCGAAGGGCAGCACGCCCTTGGGTTTGATCTGCCGGTGGGTGCCGGTGTCGGCGACGACCGGCGTGGCACAGAACGGGCATTCGGTGGCATGGGTGTCGGGATCGAACTCGACCTCGGCGCCGCAGTTCGGGCATTGGGTGACCCGCAGGTCCTCCATCTCCTGAAGCGGCAGCAGGTTGTCCATCGCGGCGCGGAAATCCAGCTCGCGGATGTCGCTTTCCCATGGACCCGTGGATTCGACCTTCTGGCTGTGGCCGCAATGATCGCAGACCAATTCGCTCGTCGACGGATCGAACCGGTAGTCGGCGCCGCATTGCTCGCAGGGAAATCGGTGGGTTTCGTTCATGCCCGAAGTGCCTCCAGATCCGCCATTTCCGGCAGCGCCACCCTAGGCGGATGGGACGGGAGAGGGAACCGGTTTTCGGGCAAGCGTTTGCCCGATGCGCTGCGGGCGCAGGGGCTTGCGCACACAACTTCGCGACAGGCGCTTTTCTCGCGTGCAGCTCCAAGGCTAGGGTGCCGGGGACAGAGATGCCGGAGACCGTGATGACAGGACTGAACACATGCGCCGGGGCTGTCCTCGGGCTTGCGCTCTACAGCGGCGCGGCCATGGCCGCCGACCTGTCCTGGCGGTTCGAGTGGCAGGGCGGCGACGGTTACGAGATGCGCGGCGCGCTGGCCATCGACGCGGCGCTTGCAGAGCGCGAGCGTGTCTTTGGCGAGGACGTGGAGTGCTTCGTCGTCGAGGGCTACCACGAGGGCGAGCCGATTGGTCGCTGGGCGCTCGGCATGAAGACCGAAGACACCACATGGTCGCTCACCTTCTTGCCGCAGCAGAACGCCTTCGAGGTTTTCGGCCCGCAAAGCCTGATGCCGCAGGCGTGGAACATGGATGGGTTCGGCACGGATTGCGGTCAGGACGGCTTCGGCTTCAACATCGGCAATGCGGCGCAGGACCTCTGCCTCGATGGTCGGCTGCTGGTGGCCTCGCAGGTGCCGCCCGCGCGGCCCTTCCCGGCGGTGCCCGACCCGTCGGTCAAATTTCCCGCCGATGCCTGCCTTGCCCCGGCGCTGCTGGGCCAAGCGGGGCCGGAGGCGGTGCTGCCCGCCTCCTTCCCGGTAGCCTCCCGTGCGATCAGACGCCCGGAGGCGGCGGTGGCAGAACGGTGAAGAGCTGCGCCAGTTCGGTTACGTCCTCGGCGCGTTTCCAGCCGTCCTGACCTTGGGTCCAGACATAGCTGTCGCGGGTCAGCTCGCCCTCGGTCGCCATGCGTCCGAGCCTGGCCTTGGAGAAGGGGCCGCTGGTCTGGCCGCCCGAGGCCACGTGCCACACATGTTCCACCGGCGGCGGGGGAGGCGGCGGCGCGGTGGCAGCGGTCTGCTGCGGGCGCGCGCCCCACGGACCCGCCTGCGCGCCGGTCATGGCGCCGCCCATGGCCATCCCCATGCCCGCGCCAAAGCCGGTGCCCATGGCCTGACCGGCGGCAGAGCCCTCGGCCCCCAGCGCCTCGGCGGCCTGAAAGCGGGTATAGGCATCAAGATCGCCCACCACGCCCATCGACGTGCGCTTGTCGAGCGCCTTTTCGACCGCATCGGGCAGCGAGATGTTCTCGATGTAAAGCTCGGGCAGCGACAGGCCGTATTCGGCGATGGTCGACGAAATGCCCTCGGCCAGCATCTTGCCCAGCTCTTGCGTATTGGCCGCCATGTCGAGCACCGGAATGCCCGAAGAGGCGATCAGCCGCGAGAACTCCTGCACGATGATATTGCGGATCTGGAAGCTGATCTCGTGGCTGGTGAACTCGCCATCGGTGCCGACGATCTCGACGAGGAATTTCGCCGGGTCCGACACGCGCACCGAATAGGTGCCATAGGCGCGCAGGCGCACCGGGCCGAACTCGGGGTCGCGGCAGATGATCGGGTTTTTCGTGCCCCACTTCAGCCCGGTGAAGCGGGTGGTGTTGACGAAATAAATCTCGGATTTGAAGGGCGATCGGAAGCCGTGATCCCAGTGCTGCAGCGAGGTCATGATCGGCATGTTGTTGGTCTCGAGCATGTAGAGACCCGGCGTGAACACATCCGCCAGTTGCCCTTCGTGCACGAAAACCGCTGCCTGCCCCTCGCGCACGGTGAGCTTGGCGCCGTATTTGATTTCATGGCCCTCGCGCTCGAAGCGCCAGACCATCGTGTCGCGGGTGTCGTCGGTCCAGTGGATGACGTCGATGAACTGCCCCGAGAGGAAATCCAGAATTCCCATGATCATCTCCTGTTGTCGCCTGTCCTCAGCTCAGCTTGGCCCGCTGCCGCCGGTCATCTGCGCGGCAAGATCCTGCACGATCGGCCGCGCGGTGGCGGCATCCATGCCGGGTTTGAGCTGGGGGTCGTAAAGGATTTTCAGCAGCATCTCGTCCATCGAGGTGAGAAGCGCGAACTCGTCGTCGTCATTGAAGATCGAGGGCCGGGCCTGCGGGCTGTCGTTGCCAAGCCCCAGCCCCTGCGCCACTTCTTCGTGGATACAGGATCGGCGCAGCAGATCCGGATGCTCGGAGCGGATTACCGCGATGGCCTGACCGTAGGCATAGCCGTCCGGCTCGTCGGAAAAGGCGATGACGAGGCAGTGAATCTCACGCGGCAGATCGTTGAACACCGCCAGCGCCGTGGGGTTCACATCGGGCACCAGCTGTTTGATGCGCGGGGCGATGGTCTTCTTATCGTCCTCGGACATGAACAGAACGTGGAAGTTCGAATTGCCGGTGGTCATCGAGATCGGATGCCCGGTGATCCGGCCAAGACGGCTGACGTATTGGCTGAGCTGGTTGCGGTCGGTGACCTGCTGCTCCGCCGGAACATGGTCGCCGAACTCGACCGAGACGCGCACCGGCTTGAGCCATTTCTTCACCCGGCCAAGCTCGCCGCGTGAGGGTTTCAGCCCTTGGCCGCGGGCGTATTCCTCGGCCAGAGCGATGCGTTCGAAATTGCGCATCAGCATGGTGTCGGTGACCGGCGTGTCGGGTCCGCCGCCGTCGGTGCGGAGCAGACCCTGTGACAGCAGATCGGCCTGCACCCGGGCGTAATAGACCTCCAGATCGTAGCTCGCCAGGGATTGCCGCGGCGCGCCCGGGGTTTCAGCCTCGCGAGGCTTGAGCCCGGAGGGGCGCGACTGCGGCAGCACTTCGGTGCTGCGCGGAGCCAGGGCAGAACTATCGCAGGCCGCGAGGCCCGCGCAAACCAAGATGCTCAGTACACTTTTACCCCAACCCCGCATATGGTCACGACCCCGCTGGAACCGAAGTGGCGGCGTTGTCGCCGGTGCCGGTCGACCGCGCCTTGGCCGAAGCCAGCGTGTCGCGCAGCTCGGCTTCCATCTGCTGCAGGTCCTTCTCGGCGGCGGCGCGGCGCGCCTTGCCTTCGTCGGCGATGCGCAGGCTGTCTTGGATCGTGGCGATCAGATCGGCATTGGCCTGTTTGACCGACTCGATGTCGAAGACGCCGCGCTCCATCTCGGTGCGGATGGCGGCGTTGCTGTCGCGCAGGTTCTTGGCGTTGGAGGTCAGCAGCTCGTTGGTCAGATCGTTGGCGTCGCGGACGGCGGCGGCGGCCTCGGATGAGCGCTGGATGGTCACTGCCTGCGCCAGCTGCGTCTCCCAGAGCGGCACGGTGTTGACCAGCGTCGAGTTGATCTTGGTGACGAGGCTCTTGTCGTTTTCCTGCACCAGCCGGATCGAGGGCAGCGACTGCATGGTCACCTGCCGGGTCAGCTTGAGATCGTGCACCCGGCGTTCCAGATCGTCCCGCGCGGCACGCAGGTCGCGCAGTTCCTGCGCCTTCATCACCTTCTGATCCTCTGCGGCGGCCTCCACGGCGGCTTCGCGGGCGGGGATGTCGTTGGCGTCGAGTTCCTCTAGCTTCTTCTGGCCCGCAGCGATGTAGAGCGCCAGCTCGTCATAGAAGGTCAGCGTCTTGTCGTAGAGCAGGTCGAGCGATTTGATGTCCTTGAGCAGCGTGTGCTCGTGCTTCAGCAGACTGTCGGTGATGCCGTCGATCTGGCCCTGCACCTCCTCGTAGCGGGCGGTGAACTTGGCGAAGGGCGCGGCCTTGCCGATCAGCTTTTCCCACCAGCTGCGCTTGCGGCGCACATCCAGTTCCGAGACCGAGAAGCCGCGGATCGTGGTGACGATGTTGCGCAGGCTGTCGCCCGCGGGGCCGACGTCCTTGTTGCGCACGTCCGCCAGCATCGCCTGACTGATCTCCTGCAATTCGGCCTGAGCCGCCGAGCCGAAGGAGACGATGGACTGGGTGTCGCCCATGTCGATCTCGTCCATGCGGGCGCGGATCTCTTCGGTCACCTCGGGCGAGGCGGCCTCATAGCTTTCCACCTCATCCGCGGGCTTGGGGTCGGGCAGGATCACAGCATTCACCTCTTCCACCATAGCCAGTTCCTGCTGGGCCTTGGCTCTTACGTTCTCGGACATCGGACTTCCTCCGTATCTGTCTCTCATTCAGGCTCTTTGAGCCGCACGCCTTCGCGCTGAAGGCGGTCGCGCAGCACGTCGATCTCGACCGTGAGGTCGGCATTATTGTCGAGCAGCAGCTTGCGGTTCTTCTGGCCGAAGCTCTCCTCGAGGTCCGTCAGCAACATCATGAAATCGGACTTGGCCCCGCGATCCTGCGTGCGGCTGTAGATGTCGGCGAATTTCACCGCCGCGTCGCGCGCGCCCATCAGATAGACGCCAAGATATTTGCGCGCGGCGGTCAGATCGCGCGGATCCTCTTCGACGGTGCGGATGAGGTCCTTGGCTTTGGCGTGGAAGCGTTGCACGCGCGCCTCGACCTGCCGGTCGCCCGCGCGGCGCACCGCATCTTCCATGGCGTTGAGATAGGCCTCTGCCTCGTCCACCACCTTGGCGACACGGTCCTGCTGGAACGTGTCGATGCCTTCCATGCCCTTGTGCTTCATCGGGTCGAGCCCGAAGGCGCCCACGTGAAGCGCGGCAGCGGACAGCCCATAGAGCACCGGTGCCACAAGGCCCGGATCGGCTTTGAAGGCCGCGAGACCGATCCCGACGCCCGCGCAGGCTGCGGCGAAAAGCTTTCTCGGGATCGAAGGGCGGCGGGCGATCTTGCGCTCGTCATAGGCGGCCTGCGCCCGCAGGCCATCGCGCAGCAGCCACGCGCCAAGCAGCAGGATGCCCGCGCCGACAAGGCCCAGAGCCAGCCCCGCAGCGCCATCGTTCAGCGAGGTCGCGGCCAGCACGATCGGGGGGGCGAAGAGCACATTCGAGCGTGCGCCCACCGGATCGACCTTCGCTCCGTGATAGAGCGGCCGTTCGTCGGTGGTGCCGGCATCGTCGGAAGACCCGTCGGGACTGTACTTGCCGCCGTAGCGTTGTGCCAAGGTCAGAGCCCTCCCAGCCAGCCGGAAGTAACTCCGAAAAGAAGCACGATCAGCAGCACATAGGCCACCTTGCGTAAGCCCTTGTCGGTCATGGTGCCCCCCGCAAGCTCTCTCGGTTCACCAAGAACTTATGCGCTTAGATGGTCACTTGCTAGGGGGGAGTTCCCTTGGGTCGGCTCTTGTTTGGGGAGAAGTCATACCAAGCGGCACAACATGGCCATCACATTGGCGTTTCAGGCCGCGTTCTTGTCGACCATGCGGTTCCAGAGGAGGTCTGCCTCGACATCATAGGCATCGCGGCCCTGCTCGGTTCCGGCCTTGCGCAGACGCTCTTCGAAGGCCTCGCCCAGCGAGGTGAGCCGCGCCAGATAGCGGCGGCGCGCCTTCATCCGGTCCTTGGTGCCCCATGCTTCGATCAGGCGCGCGTTTTCCTTGCTCAGAAGCTCAAGAAAGCGGGCCACGGGCTTGCGCAGGCGTCGTGCGGCCAGCGGGTCCTGCGAAATCGCCTGCATCAACCCCATGACGCCGCTGCGCAGGGCTTCGGCCCTGCGGCTAAGCTCGGCATCGTTGAGGGCCGCCACATCCGCGACGGCGAGCCCGATGGCGGCGTCGATACGGTCCAGCGTCTCTTGCGTGCGCAGATGCGGCATGTCCTCTTCCACCGCGGCCTGTTTACTGGTGAGCGGATCTCTGCCGAAGGCCGCGACACCCAGCCCGAAGCCCAGCACGCCGAGACCCAGCGGCACCGGCAGCGAGACGAAGTGATGGCCCGCGAGAATCACCACCAGAAGGCCAAGCAGCGCCGAGCCGAGCATCTTGCGCGGCAGGCGGGGTGCTTTGGCCGTCTCTGCCGCCTCGAAGGCGCGGGCGATCTTCGTGCCGCGGTGGATCAGCCAGACCGCCAGCGCGAAGATGACCAGCATCAGCAGGCCGGTGAAGGTGGTTTCCGGACGCCCTTGGAACAGCAGCATCAGCAGCGGGAACGCGGCAAGCATCAGCACGCCCAAGCCGGAATCCAGCGGCCCGGAGGAAGCGCTCTGTCTGCGTTTGCGTGAGGGTCTTGCCATGAGGATGTTCCGTGGTCCGTTCAAGGCCGGGCGAGGCTGCGTGAGGGGAGGGGTCCTTGGTCTGCCGTCTGGCGGCTGCGTCGCGGGGTCAGAAATATCCGAGCACGAAGATCAGCAGCCAGAGGGCGGCGAAGGCCAGCCTCGGGATCAGCAGTCCACGGTCACGGGTCCGGGCGGTGGCTCCCGCCAGCGCCTGATAAGTGTCCGCTGCCACACCCCGGAGGTTCCCAAGTAGGAGAAACGTGGTGGCGGCAAGGATCATGATGGCGAGTAGTGTGCTCATGCCACCCAACCTGCCGCCGAAAGCGGGCGAAATGAGGGCGCATTCCGGCCCAATACGTGAAATTTAGTCCAGCGTTAACGGCGTCTTAAGGCGATGTGGGCGGCTTTTTGGCGAAGCCGCCCGCTGGGTGCCCTATTGCCTGCTTTTCGGCGGTCCCTTGCGCCGGGTCCGAGTCGGCACGGGTTTTTCGGTCTTGGCGCCTTCGAGGCCAAGCTGATCGCGGATCACCTTGGGACGCAGTTCCTGCACCTCGCCGGTTTTCAGCTCGCCGAGTTGGAACGGCCCGTAAGAGACGCGGATCAGTCGGTTCACCGTCAGTCCGATGTCGGCCATGGCGCGGCGGATTTCGCGGTTCTTGCCTTCACGCAGACCAACGGTCAGCCATGCGTTGGCGCCCTGCTGCCGGTCGAGAGTCACCTGCATGGGCTGGAATGCCTGACCGTCTACCACGATGCCCGCGCGCAGCGGCTTCAGCATGTCCTCGGTCGGCGCGCCGTTCACCCGCACGCGGTATTTGCGCAGCCAGCCGGTCGAGGGCAGTTCAAGCTGGCGTTTGATGCCGCCGTCATTGGTCAGCAGCAGCAGGCCCTCGGAGTTGAGGTCGAGACGCCCGATGCTCATCACCCGGGGCAGATCCTCGGGCAGCTTGTCAAAGATCGTCTCGCGGCCCTTCTCGTCATTGGTGGTGGTCACCAGCCCGACGGGCTTGTGATAGAGCCACAGGCGCGGGGCTTCGGGCGGGGCGAGCGGCACGCCATCGACGGTGATCCGGTCCTTGGCGGTGACGTTCAGCGCGGGGCTTTCCAGCACCTTGCCGTTCACCGAGACGCGGCCTTCTTCGATCATCTTCTCGGCCTCGCGGCGGCTGGCAACGCCCGCGCGCGCCAGCACCTTGGCGATGCGACCATCCTCACTCACCATCGGAGCCGCGGGGACCTGTGCCGGCTTGCTGGCCGGGCCCGATTTGGCGCTTGCCTTGGTGCCGCGGCGCGGGGGCGGTCTGGTGCCAGACTTTGCCCCAGACTTCGCCCCGGATTTGGGGCCCGCCTTGGGGCCACCGCCATAGCTTGCCTCGTCTTGCACGATGCCACGGCCTTTCGGTTTGCCGCCGGGTTTCCCGCTCGGTTTGCCGAAGGGCTTTGCGCCCGGTTTCCCGCCGCGCGCGCTGCCGTCAAAATCCCCCTTCGGCCCGGCTTTGTAGCCGGGTTTCGCCCCAGACTTGGGGCCGGACTTGAAGTCCGACTTAGGGCCAGATTTAGGGCCAGATTTCAGGCCAGAATTCGGGCCAGCCTTCGCGCCCGTGCTGGGACGGGACTTGGGGCCGGAGGGTTTGGCGGGGCGCGACGGGGGTTTGCTCATGAATCCTCGCATACTGCATCCCCCGCGCCGGGGGAAGCCGACTCGCCAAGCGCCGCGCTTCGCGCTACTCCGGCGCTCATGAGTTTTCGCAGTCATATGGATCTGGCGCTGGCTGAGGCGCGCGCCGCCGCCGCCCGCGGTGAGGTGCCGGTGGGCGCCGTGCTGGTCTCGCCCAAAGGCGAGGTCGTGGCCACGGCGGGCAACCGCACGCGCGAGTTGAACGATCCCACCGCCCATGCCGAGATCCTCGTGCTGCGCGCCGGGTGCGCCGCGCTCGGGTCCGAGCGGCTGCCTGAGCATGATCTCTACGTCACGCTGGAGCCATGCCCGATGTGCGCCGCGGCGATCTCCTTCGCGCGGATCCGGCGGCTTTACTACGGCGCATCCGACCCCAAGTCGGGCGGGGTGGCGCAGGGCGCGCGGGTCTATGCCCATCCGCAATGCCACCATGTGCCCGAGGTCTACGACGGGCTCGCCGCGCCCGAGGCAGAGGCGCTGCTGAAAGACTTTTTCGCTGCCCGGAGGGATGGCTGATGGCCCGCGTGATCTTGCTCAACAAACCCTATGGCGTGCTGTCGCAATTCACCGACAAGGGCACCGAGGGCAGCCCGCGCGAGACGCTGTCGAACTATGTGAAAGTGCCCGGCGTCTATCCCGCGGGCCGCCTCGACCGCGACAGCGAGGGGCTCATGGTGCTGACCGATGACGGGCGGCTTCAGGCGCGGATCTCGCATCCGAAGTTCAAGCAGCCCAAGACCTACCTCGTGCAGGTCGAAGGCGCGCCGAGCGACGAGCAAATCGCGCAGCTGCGCAAAGGGGTGGAGCTGAAGGACGGGATGACCCGCCCGGCGCAGGTGCGGCGCATCCCCGAGCCCGACCTCTGGCCGCGCAATCCGCCGGTACGGTTTCGCAAATCGGTGCCCGACAGCTGGCTCGAGATCAAGATCACCGAGGGGCGCAACCGGCAGGTGCGGCGGATGACGGCGCATGTGGGATTGCCCTGCCTGCGGCTGGTTCGTTGGGCGATCGGCACATGGACGCTCGACGATATTCCTCCCGGCGAATGGCGCGACGTCTGAAGCACTGGCGCGCCCCGTCCGGCGCGCTACTCTGAGCCCCATGTGCGGACGTTTTGCAGTCACCCTTCCCGATGATGCCATGGCCAAGATCTTCGAGGCCATGCCCGGCAATGATTTGCCGCATGTCCCGAATTTCAACGTCTGTCCGACCAACGATGTGCATGTGGTGCGCTCGGACGGCGGGACGCGGCTGCTTGGGGCGATGCGCTGGGGCTTTCTGCCGCATTGGTACAAGGCGCCTTACGACGGGCCGCTGCTGATCAACGCGCGGGCCGAGACGATTGCCGAGAAACCCGCCTTCCGTGCCGCTTGCCGCGCGCGGCGCTGCATCGTGCCAGCCAGCGGCTTCTACGAATGGACCAAGACCGAGGATGGCCGCCGCCTGCCGTGGTACATCACTCCGGCCGAGGACGACCTGCTGGCCTTCGCCGGGATTTGGCAGGACTGGGAAGGAGAGGGTCAGGCCTTCCGCACCTGCGCTATCGTCACAACCGCGGCGAGCGAGGAAATGTCCAAGGTGCACCACCGGATGCCGGTGATCCTTTCGAAAAAGGACTGGGGCCTGTGGCTGGGCGAGGATGGGCACGGCGCCGCAACGCTTATGCAGGCGGCGCCCGAAGGCACTCTGCGGATGTACCGTGTCGATCCCAAGGTGAATTCGAACCGCGCCGAGGGGCCAGAACTGATCGAGCCGATCTGAGCCCGGTCGCGCGCAGGATCAGTAGTTGTTTTCCAGCTCCAGCGGGGCCGGGTTCACATAGTCGATGACGCCCGCGGCGGTATTGTCGGCGGTGTAGGTGTCGCCAAAGGCGCCCTGCATTCCATCGGTCACTTCCAGCGCATAGGCCTCGCCCGGCTGCAGAACGCCGGTGTCCCAGCTGGCATCGCTGGCGGTGGCCGACATGGGCACCTCGGAGGCGTTGACGAAATGAACCACGTCGCCGACCGAGACATAGATATCCTCGGGGAAGTAGCTCAGCCCCGTCATCAGTACTTCCTGCTCGGCGGCGGCAAGCGGCGCTGCGGCTCCGGCGAGGAGAAGGAGGGAGGCTCCGATCTTGGACAACATCTTCAGGCTCCGTGAATAGGGCGCGACTCGCGACTGTGACATTCATCAACCACGGCAGGGCGGGGCCCTGCGGGTTGAGTCATCGCTAGTTATGGAGTGAGGCGAAAATACGGCCCCCGCAGGGTAAATTCCGGCGCGCCGCGCGGGTCAGGCCTCGCCCGCGTGACGCAATTCGACCTGCACCACATCGGTGCGCCCGGTCGAGAAGGTGGCCGCGCAGGCATCGAGATAGAACTGCCAGCTGCGCAGGAAACTCTCGCCATAGCCCAGCCCTTCGATCCGCTTGCGCTGACGCAGAAGGTTGTCGCGCCAGATGCGGCAGGTGCGGGCGTAGTGCTGTCCAAAGGCGAAATTCTCGCGCAGCTCCAGACCGGCCTTGGCGGCCTCGCGGGTCAGCACCGCGTTGCAGGGCAGCATGCCACCGGGGAACGTGTGCTGCCGGATAAAATCTGTGCGCTTGCGGTAGAGCGAGAACTCGGCGTCCTGCACGGTGATCGCCTGCAGCACCGCGCGGCCGCCTTCGGCCAGCCGGTCCTTCAGCGCGGCGAAATACACCGGCCAGTATTTTTCGCCCACCGCTTCGATCATCTCGATCGAGACGATGTTGGCGTAGCGCCCCTGCACCGCCCGGTAATCCTGCAGCCGGATGTCGGCGCGCCCGTCGAGCCGCGCATCGGCATAGCCTTTCTGGCTGGGCGAGAGCGTGATGCCGGTGACCTTGCGCCCCTGCTGCGCGGCGCGTTCGGCAAAGCCGCCCCAGCCGCAGCCGATCTCCAGCACCGAGGGGCTGTCGCTCAGCCGCGAGAGGATGCGGTCGTACTTGCGGTCCTGCGCCTCGGGCAGTGCAGTGTCGCCTTCGCCCTCGGCAAACAGCGCGGATGAGTAGGTCATCCCCGGATCGAGCCAGAGCTGATAGAACTCGTTGCCCACGTCGTAATGCGCCTGAATGTTGCGCGACGACCCCTTGAGGCTGTTGGCGCGCAGCACCCGGTCGATCATCCGGAACTTGAGCCGGGCGAGGGGGCCGGGCGTCACATAGCGTTCGAAGGCATCGAGATTGTCCAGCGCCAGCCGCAGCAGCCGTTCGGGCGAACTGCTGTGCCAGAGACCGGCGATATAGCTCTCGCCCATGGCGACCTCGCCGCGTGCGGCAAGCGCAGGCAGCACGGACCAGTCGAGGATATGCAGATCCGCCTCGGGCCCGGTGGTGCCGAAATGATGCCGCTCGCCCTCGGGCGTCAGCAGGGTGAGGCGGCCGTGCTCGATCTGTTCGAGCGTGGACAGAAAGCGGCGTTTCATCATCGCGGAGATGGGCAGGTTCATCGGCTGACCTCGTGATCGGGCGGTGCGGGGAGCTTGCGGTATTCGGCTCCCTTCAATTTTAAACGTAGTGCATTCCAGTAGATGAGCATAATCACCCGCATCGCGCCACCCGGGCGGCGCAGCGCGCTGCGCAGCAGGCGGGCCGATCCGGCGGGAGAGAAGTCACCGGACATTGTGGCCTTGAGGCCTTCCTTGCCGTCGATCTGGCGGATGCCGATCGCGGCGGCGGCCCCGGTGATCGAAAAGCGGAAGTGATAGGTGCCGCGCACATCTTGGAACGGTGAGACGTGAAAGACCTTGGTGGCGGTCAACTCATCCTCTGGAGAGATCGGGGCAAAGGCGGCGTGATGGCAAAGGTAGCTGTGGCGCTGGCCGAAGGTGTTGCTCACCTCGGCGATCACCGCCAGCAGCCGGTCGCCGCGCAGCGCAAGCCAAAAGGAGACCGGGTTGAACCAATAGCCCAGAAAGCGCGGCTGCATCAGCAGTGCCACGCGCACGCCTTCGAGCCCCGCCGAGGCAAAGACGCGCCGCGCCCATGCGGCACCGGTGCCATCCCCGCGCGGGCCGCCATGGTCGCGATCATAAAGCGAGAAGAGGTTGAAGCGGTTGCGCGAGAACAGGCGCGGGGGGCGCACCGCATCGGGATCAAGCAGCAGATAGTCCACGCGATAGACGAAGGCATGGCGGATGCCGCCGCGCCGTGCGTGGGTCACGCGGGCCGGAAGATGCAGCATCTCGCCCGCGCCCAATCTGTCTGCGAGGCTTTCGCTCATGCGGCCACCGGCGCGGGCAGCATCTGCCGGGCGATGCGCACCGCGCTGGCAAAGCCATCCTCGTGGAACCCGTTGCGCAGCCACGCTCCCGCGTACCAGCTTCGGTTTTTGCCCTGCAGCGCGGCAATGCGGCTCTGCGCGTCCAGCGCGGCGGTGTCGAACACCGGGTGGCGGAAGGTGTTGCGGTCGTAGACCAACTCGTCGGGAATATCGCGCTGCGGATTGAGCGTGACGAACATCGGATCGCTGTCGGGAATGTTCTGCAGCCGGTTCATCCAATAGGTCACGCCAACGGGCTGATCGGGCGGGGTGCCCGGCTCGGTCCGGAACACCCACGAGCTCCAGCATCGGCGGCGCTGCGGCATCAGGCGGGTGTCGCGGTGCAGCACCGCGTGATTGTCCTGAAACTTCACCGCCCCCAGCGCGCGTTGCTCGGAGCTGCTTGGCTCGGCGAGCAGCGACAGGGCCATGTCGGCGTGACAGGCAAAAACGACCTGATCGTACTGCTCGGGGGCATGGCCTTCGGTCATGACCGTGGCGTGTTTCTCGTCCCGCTCGACCTGCAACACCGGGGTGCCGGGGCGCAGCGAGACCTGCCGCGCCTCAAGCGCCGCGGTCAGCCGCTCGACATAGCTGCGCGAGCCGCCCGAGACGGTCCACCATTGGTGCTGGTTCCCGGCGGACAAAAGCGCGTGGTTGCGCAGAAAGCGCATCAGCGCCTGCGCCGGAAAATCCCCGATCTTGGCCGAGGGCGTGGACCAGATCGCGCCGCAGATCGGATAGAGATAGCGGTCACGGAAGGCGTTCCCCAGCCCCAGCGCCTCGACCAGTCCGGCGATCGACAGATGCGGATGGCTCTCGGCCTTGGCCTCGGCGTGGCGGTTGAAGTGCAGGATGTCGCGGATCATCGCGTAAAAGCCGGGGCGTGCGATATTGCTGCGCTGGCCAAACAGCGCATTGCCCGAGCGCAGCGCATATTCCAACCGCCCGCCATGCAGCGAAACGCCAAAGCTCATGTCACTGCGCTCTACCGGCACGTCGAGATCGCGGAAGAGCGCGGTGAGATGAGGGTAGTTGGCGTAGTTGAAGACGATAAAGCCCGTATCTACCGGCTGATCACCATAGAGCCCCGCCGTCACCGTGCGGGCATGGCCGCCAAGGCGCGGCGCGGCCTCATAAAGCGTCACGCGGCAGCGCTGCGACAAAAGCCATGCTGTGGCGAGACCCGAGATGCCGCCGCCGATCACGGCAACGCGCTGGGGAACTCCAAAAGACAGGTCAAGGGCCACGCAAACCTCCCGCGGACTTAGGTAAACTTGAATATGTTACGCACGGGTCTTTGAAATGGATCACCAAAGACTTGAGGCGAGGGGAATTTTTTGTGTGCGCCAAGAAGTGGTCGCCACCGTGCGTGTCGGCTTTCGGGCGCCTGCATCGCTGCGGGGCGAAAAATTCGCGAAAAAATTCAGACCGGCGGTGATCCGGGTCGCATCCCGCAGCGTAACCCCTACATGTCTCTTGATGGCCGCCTCATATCGCACGACCCATCCGACGCCTTCGATACCGACGGCGTCGTCTCTGTTGCGGTGAGCGGCACGCCGAAAAAGGAGACCCGTGTGACGCCTACCGAGACCTCCGAACAGACGCGCTGGCTGTTGGCCGTGCGCGATCAGCGTGATCGCGAGGCGTTCGGGCGGCTGTTCGATTTCTTCGCGCCCCGGCTCAAAGCGATGTTGATGCGGGGCGGATTGCGGGATGGCAGCGCCGAGGATGTGGTGCAGGACGTAATGCTGTCGGTCTGGAACAAGGCCGCGCAATTCGATCCGCACCGCGCCGAAGCCTCGGCGTGGATTTATCGCATCGCCCGCAACCGCCAGATCGACCTTTACCGCCGCAAACCGCTGCCCGAGCCCGAACTGATGCAGGAGCCCGAGAGCGGCGAGCCCGATGCGCCGCAGATCCTCGCGCTTGAACAGGAATCGCAGCAGCTGCGCGAAGCGCTGGAGAAGCTCAGCCCCGAGCAGACCGAGGCGCTGCGTCACGCGTATATGGAAGAGCTGCCCCACAGCGAGATCAGCCGGATCACCGGCCTGCCGCTGGGGACGATCAAATCACGTATCCGCCTCGGGCTCGACCGCCTGCGGCGTGACCTCACTGACCTGAGACCGCAATGAGCAAGATCACCCATCATATCCCCGAGGAGATGCTTCGCGCCTATGCCGCCGGGACGCTGCCGCAGCCTTTCGCGGTGGTGATCGCGGCGCATGTCTCGCTGTGCGATGACTGCCGCAGCGTTGTCGAAGCCGAAGCCGCCGTGGGCGGCGCTCTGCTTGACGGGCTCGCGCCCGCCGATGTGTCGAGCGACGCCCGCGCCCGCCTGTTCGCCGCGCTTGACGCGACGCCGACGCCCACACCGCCGCAGCGCGGGTCTGGTGTCTTTCCCGCTCCTGTTATGGAGGCGCTGAAAGGGCAGCCGCCGCGCTGGAAGATGCTGGGCGGGGGCATCCGCCAGCAGATCCTCAGCGCCGACGAGGAGGGCTCGCTGCGCCTGCTTTACATCCCGCGCGGCCGCGCCGTTCCCGAGCACGGCCACCATGGTCTGGAACTGACGCTGGTGCTGCAGGGCAGCTTTTCGGACAGCGAGGGCCGCTTTGCCGTCGGCGATGTCGAGGTGGCGCAGGACGATGTGGATCACCAGCCGATGGCCGGGGACGAGGCGCCCTGCATCTGCCTTGCCGCGACCGACGCGCCGCTGCGGTTCCACGCAATGATCCCGCGGCTGCTGCAGCCGCTGTTCCGCATCTAGGCGGGGATGACCATGTCCAGCTCCTTTGACGGCAAACGCATCTGGATCATCGGCGCCAGCTCCGGCATCGGCGCGGCGCTGGCGCATGAGCTTGCCTGGCAGGGCGCGCGGCTGGTGCTTTCCGCCCGCGACGAGGACGCGCTGCGCAAGCTGGCGGAGGACTGCGGCGGCGCCGAGGTGCTGCCGCTTGACCTTGCCGAGCCCGACACACTGGACGCTGCCGTGGCGCAACTGGGCCAGAGCCTTGACGCGATGGTCTGTACCGCCGCGCTCTACGATCCGGCGCGGGTCGTCGATCTGGACCGCGAAAAGACCGCCAAACTGGTGCAGGTGAATGTGACCGGCACGCTGCTGGTGGCGCAGAGCGCGCCGAAAGTGCTCAAAGAGGGCGGGCAATTGGTGCTCTTCGGTTCGGTCGCAGGATACGTGGGGCTGCCGAAGGGACAGGCCTATTCTGCGACGAAGGCCGCGATCATCAACCTTGCCGAGACGCTGAAGGTTGAACTTGCGCCGGCGATTGACGTTCGGCTTGTCTGCCCCGGCTTCGTGCGCACCCGTCTCACCGACAAGAACGATTTCAACATGCCCGCGATGATCGAGCCCGAAGAGGCTGCGCGCGACATCGCAAAGGGCATGGCAGGGCGTGGCTTCGAAATCCATTTCCCGAAGCGCTTTACCTATGTGTTGAAGCTTTTGCGTGTCCTGCCCTATCCGCTGGCGCTGCGACTCACGGAACGCCTCGCGGGCTGAAGCCCTCCCGGTTCTCCCCCCAACGGGAGGGCTTCAGTTTATTTCCCGAAGACTGCCGAGATCACCGCGACGCCGATCCAAGCCGAGACGCCGGTCAGCACACCACCCCAGAGGCAGTCAGCGATCACCTGCTCCCAACTCCAGTCGGCGAGCGTGGCGAAATTGGTCATCTCGTAGGTGCCGTAGCACATGAGCCCGAGCAACGCGCCGGTCCAGAGCGCCTGCAGCGGTGCCCCGTCGCGCAGGGCGGGCAGCGAGACGAAGAACAGCACACCGACGACATACGCAAGATAGAAGCCCGCAGCCGGGCCGAGGCGCAACGGCTCTGCCAGAAGGTGGCCGACGTGACGCTCGAACACCGGGCGGATCAGGTAACGCAGCCCGAGCATGTCGAGCCCGAGGAACACGGCCGCGGTCACGGCGTAGAGGATGAGCGTCTGCATGTGGGGTCCTTTTGCGCTGTACCCCTTTGATACGCGGCGGCCCCCGGAACGGATCACCACAAAACGTGGCGGCATCCTGCAAAAGCCGCGCGGGGGCGGTTGACCGGGCCGATCGGTTGCAATATCTCTCCGCCCACTACGCGGGCGTTGTGTAGTGGTAAGACCTTAGCCTTCCAAGCTAATGACGCGGGTTCGATTCCCGCCGCCCGCTCCATCCCCTCCCCGGAAAATGAATGTATCGGCCCGTCTTTCGGCTGTCGTCATGTCTTTGCGTGGCGCGCGTCGCTTGACGGGGGGCGCCTGCAGGCCCAATACCGTGCTGCAGACAAAGGAGGGGCCATGGCCCACGGAAACCCGGCTGCCACCGTGCAGGACGATCGTGAGAAATCCCGTAAACTCGGCTCTCTGGCCGCCCTGTGGCCGTTCATGCGGCCCTATCGGGGGCTGATGGTTGCCGCGATCCTCGCGCTGATCGCCACCGCCACCGTATCGCTGACATTGCCGCTGGCCGTGCGCCGGGTGGTCGACAATTTCGGCGTCGAGGATGGCGCGCTGCTGGACCGCTACTTCATGGCGGCGCTCGGGATCGCCGCGCTTCTGGCGATTGGCACCGCGCTGCGCTACGGGCTGGTCACGCGGCTGGGAGAGCGCGTGGTGGCCGATATCCGCAAGGCGGTCTTTGCCCGGGTGATCAGCCTCTCGCCCGCCTTCTACGAAAAAGTCATGACCGGTGAGGTGCTCAGCCGGATCACCACCGACACCACGCTGATCCTGTCGGTGATCGGCTCGTCGGTGTCGATCGCGCTGCGCAACCTGCTGCTCTTTGCGGGCGGGCTGACCCTGATGCTGTTCACCTCGGCCAAGCTCACCGGCATGGTGCTGCTGATCGTGCCGGTGGTGATCGTGCCGATCCTCACGCTGGGCCGCCGCCTGCGCAAACTCAGCCGCGAGAACCAGGACTGGATCGCGGCTTCGTCGGGGAATGCCGCCGAGGCGCTGTCGGCGGTGCAGACGGTGCAGAGCTACACCCATGAAGCGATCAGCCGCGAGGCTTTCGCCGAGGTCACCGAAAAGAGCTTCGACGCCGCCCGCCGCCGCGTCTGGACCCGCTCTTTGATGACCGCGATCGTGATCTTTCTGGTGTTCACCGGCGTCGTCGGCGTGCTCTGGGCCGGGGCCATTGATGTGCGCGCCGGGCAGATGAGCGCCGGGGCGCTGGTGCAATTTGTCATCTACTCGGTGATGGTCGCGGGGGCCGTGGCGGCGCTGTCCGAGATTTTCGGCGAGTTGCAGCGCGCTGCCGGGGCGACAGAGCGGCTGGTGGAGCTTCTGCAGGCCGAGGATACGGTGAACGACCCGGCGCAGCCGCTGCCCGTGCCCTCGACCGTGCGCGGTGAGATCACCTTTGACAGCGTCGATTTTACCTATCCGGCGCGGCCCGGCGTCAAGGCGCTCGACAGCATTGATCTGGCCATCAAACCGGGTGAGACGGTGGCGCTCGTCGGCCCTTCGGGCGCTGGCAAGACCACCATCGTGCAATTGATCCAGCGGTTCTATGATCCCGATGGCGGGCGTGTGCTGCTCGACGGTGTGCCGGTGGACGCGATGAGCCGAAATGCCTTCCGCCAGCACATCGCGCTGGTGCCACAGGACCCGGTGATCTTCGCCGCCTCGGCGCGCGACAACATCCGCTTCGGGCGCCCCGATGCCTCCGATGCCGAGGTCGAGGCGGCGGCCCGTGCCGCTGCGGCGCATGATTTCCTAACGGGGCTTCCCGACGGCTATAACACGTGGCTGGGCGAGCGCGGCGTGATGCTTTCGGGAGGGCAGAAGCAGCGCGTGGCCATCGCGCGCGCGATCCTGCGCGACGCGCCGGTGCTGCTGCTCGACGAGGCGACCTCTGCGCTGGATGCCGAGAGCGAGCGGGCCGTGCAGCAGGCGGTGGATACGCTGGCCGAAGGGCGGACCACCATCATCGTTGCGCACAGGCTGGCCACGGTGAAGAAGGCCGACCGGATCGTTGTCATGGACCACGGTCGGATTGTCGCGCAGGGTGCGCATGATGCGCTGGTGGCCGAGGGCGGGCTTTACGCGCGGCTGGCGCGGCTGCAGTTCACCGACGGTGTTGCCGCCGAGTAATCCTGCCGTGGCGTAACTGTGGGCTTTGCGACCCGCAGGAGCCGTGCTATTGGCGCAGCCCTTGCGGGAGGAGGTCGCTCTTCCCACGCTTGAAACTGGTGTTCCGGCGCATCGCGCCGGCACCGCGAGGGGAGGAGGATTGCGGTGATGCAATTCATCACGCCAGCCGATCGCGACGCGATCGAGGCCGAGAAACCGTGGTCCGAGCGGACCCTGCCGGAAACCCTGCACGCCTGCCTCGCGCAGACCGCAGAGCGTTATGCGGACCGTCCGGCGATGAGTTTCCAACTGCAGTCTGGTCCAACCGACCCGGCGACGACCCTCACATGGTCGCAGCTGCTCGAGCGCAGCAATCAGGCGGCCAACCTCTTTCGCAGCTTGGGCATCCGCGAGACCGATGTCGTCGCCATGGTGCTGCCCAACTGCCCCGAGGCGTTGGTGACATTGCTAGGCGGGGCCACTGCCGGGATCGTCGCGCCAATCAACCCGCTGCTTGAGCCTGAGCAGATCGCCGCGATCCTGCGCGAGACCGGGGCGCGGGTTGTCGTCACGCTGAAATCCTTCCCCAAGACCGATATCGCGCAGAAGCTGGCCGAGGCCTGCCGCCATGCGCCGCGGGTGGTCACCGTGCTTGAGGTGGATCTTAACCGCTACCTCACCGCGCCAAAGCGCTGGCTGGTGCCGCTGCTGCGCCCCAAGCTGCTCAACATTCATCACGCCGACATTCGCTGCTTTCACGAGGAGATGCGGCGCCAGTCGACGGAGCTCACCTTCGTCCCGGCCACAGGGGATCGGGTCAGCGCCTATTTCCACACCGGCGGCACCACGGGCATGCCCAAGGTCGCGCAGCACAAGCTGTCGGGGATGCTTTACAACGGTTGGCTCGGCTCGCGCCTGCTGTTCCGCGAGACCGACAACGTGATGTGCCCGCTGCCGCTGTTCCATGTCTTCGCCTCTGAGGTGGTGGTGATGTCGGCGATCGCCTCAGGCGCGCATATGGTGCTGCCGACGCCCGCGGGCTACCGCGGCGAGGGGGTGTTCGACAATTTCTGGAAGCTCTGCGCGCGCTGGAAGATCACCTTCATCATCACCGTGCCCACCGCCGTTTCTGCGCTGATGCAGCGGAAGGCGGACGCGGATATCTCGACCGTCGAATACGCCTTCTCGGGGTCGGCGCCGATGCCGCCGGAACTCTTCAAGCGCTTTGAAAGCGCCGCGGGGGTGACGATCTGCGAAGGCTACGGGCTGACCGAGGCGACCTGTCTTGTCTCGGTGAACCCGCCAAAAGGGGTGAAAAAGGTCGGATCGGTCGGCTTTGCGCTGCCCTATACGAAGGTCAAGATCGTGCAGCAGACCGACGCCGGGCCGCGCGAATGTGGCGTCGACGAAATCGGCGAGATCTGCGTCTCCAACCCCGGTGTCATTCCGGGCGGGACATATACCGACACAGAGCGCAACGAGGGTCTCTACCACGACGGCGTTTACCTGCGGACCGGCGATCTGGGGCGGCTCGATGAAGAGGGCTATCTTTGGATCACCGGACGCGCCAAGGACATCATCATCCGCGGCGGGCACAACATCGACCCCGCCGAGATCGAGGACGCGCTGATGCGCCACCCCGCGGTCGCGGTGGCTGCCGCGATTGGCGAGCCGAACGATCACGCGGGCGAGCTTCCCTGCGCCTATGTGGAACTGGTGGCGGGGGCGGAGGTCACCGAAGAGGACCTTCTGGCCCATGCGCGCGTGCACATCCACGAGCGTGCCGCTTGGCCCAAATATCTGGAAATCCTGCCCGAGCTGCCCAAGACCGGTGTCGGCAAGGTCTTCAAGCCCGAGTTGCGAAAGCAGGCCATCACCCGCGTTTATGACGCGGCGCTGGAGCGCGATGGGGTGTCGGCGCGCGTCTCCTACGTCGAGGATGATCGCCGCCGCGGTCTGGTCGCGCGGCTAGAGCGCAATGGGGCAAGCGACACGGCTGTGACGCAATGCCTTGGCCACTACGCGCGTCCGTGGGATTGGCAGGAGGAAGAGGCGGAGGGCTGAAAAAAGCGCTCCGCCCGGCGTTCAGCAGTCGCTTTTCGCGCAGAAAATCTCGTAGAGCAGCCCGATCACCCGCGCGGTGTCTTCGGTGGCGAGGCTGTAATAGATCGTCTTGCCTTCGCGGCGCGTGTTGACCAGCCCTTCTTCGCGCAGACGCGCGAGCATCTGGCTCACCGCGGCCTGGCGCATTCCGAGCAGGGCTTCGAGTTCGCCCACCGAGCGCTCTCCCGAACCGAGATGGCACAGGATCATAAGCCGGCCCTCATGGGCCAGCGTCTTGAGGAAAGCCGCGGCGTTGCGCGCGTTGTCTGCCATTTCCTCGGGCGGGGGGCTGAGCGTGTCTTCGGTCACCTGTCTTAGGCCTCTTTAAGATAACAATGAGAATATAGGGCAACCGCCGCAGAAAACGAGTGTGCGGCGGGCCGGAACCTAGCTTGAGCGGGAAAACCGTCTGGCGGGTCGATTTCTGGTACTGCGAATGGCCAAGTCTCGCAAGTCCTGCGCGGGGATTACTCTCCCACAGGTGGTGTTTTGCCAGCTGTTTCGGCAAACGCATGCGCCCGCCGCATGGCCGCGCCGCAGGCGAGCAGGAGTTGCGGCAGGGTGAGGCTTTCCAGATGGCGCTGCACTGGTGCAGGCCGTGCGTTTTCCGGGCTTTGTTGGCCGAGCGCGGTTGAGAGGGCACCGACTTGGACGGCAAGCGCCGCGAGCGGGGCATCGTCCGGTGTGCCCGCCGTAAGCGTCTGGACCAGCCGTGCGCCCCAGTCCGCCAGATCACGCAGCGGCCGCCGGTCCGCGCCCCAGCCCTGCGCGCCGAGGTTGAGCGCCTCGGCAAGTGCGGGCCGCAGAATTTCCGCGTTCTCACCACCCAAGCTGACGCAGAGCAGGGCGTCCCGCAGCGCCGGGAGTTCCTCCCGCAGGTCCTGCGTGCCATCAAGCCCGTCGAGGCTGGTTGCGAACTGCGCCAGAACCTGCCGCAGACGCAGCGCCAGCGCGCAATCCTGCAGGTCCTCGGGGCGTGCGCCCTGTCCAAGATATTGCGCGTAGTCGGGGGCCTGCATCAGCGAAGCAAAGGCCTCAAGCAGCGGCGGCACCACATTTCCACAAGCGGCGGTGGCCTGTGCCAGCCCGGCGGGATCGATCTGCAACTCGAGCGCTGCGCGATGGATCGACTTGGCGGCGGTCTCGGGGATCAGCCCTGCCTCGCCCTGCACCTTCGCCAGCGTCCCGGCGACGATCATCAGTGCGCGGATCTCGGCGCTGTCGGAGAAGAGTTTCGCGAGGTCTCCGGCTGGAAAGAGGCGGTGCAGATGGGTGCTGTCGAAAGGCGTGGCGGACATGGGTCAGCTCCGGGCGATACGGTCCAGAAGAGCGGCGAGGCCGTCAGGGTCGGACAGGAAGGGCGAATGCGCGCTGCTCATGTCGTAGACGTCCTCTCTTGGCAAGACCGACGCCATGGAACGCTGGTGATCGGGCGGCACCGCGACGTCCTGCGCGCAGACGATGTAGCTGCGCGGCACCTGTTCGGCGCGGCCCGTCAGTGTGACGGGCTGTTTCTGGGTGAGGATCGGCTGCGGCGTCAGATGGCGGGCCGCGCGTTTCACCAGCGCCTCGGGGCAGTCGTGGTAGAATTTCTCGCGGATCATTGCGGGGTCGAAGTGGAAGGTCACGCCGCCTTCGTCGCGGCGGATCGCCTCGTTCAGCGGCTGGTCCGGCCACGCGCGGCTGAGGCTGGTGACGCTGTCGCCATCCCCGGGCAGGAAGGCGCAGAGATAGACGAGGCGGGCGAAAAGCTTGGGGTGCAGATCGGCGGCCTGCGTGGCGGGAACGCCGGACATGGAATGGGCGACGACAATCGTCGGCTGGCCGATCTCGCGCAGGGTTGCGGTGATCGCGTCCACGTAGCTCTGCAGGGTCACTTCTTGGTGCGGGGTGGTGTCTTCGCCGTGGCCGGGAAGGTCGATGGCGCGGGCCTCATGCCCTCGGTCGGCCAGCGCCGGGATCACGTCGCGCCAGCACCATGCGCCATGCGCCGCGCCGTGGATCAACAGGAACTGTGCCATCAGATGTGCCCCCCGATGTGGCCTTGGGATTTCAGGAAGTCGCTGAGAACCTTCGCATATTCCGCGGGTTTCTCGACGAAGGGCAGATGCCCGGCGCCGCGGATCAGCGCAAACTGCGAGCCGGGGATCAGGTCGGTCGTCTCGCGCACCAGATCGGCCGGGGTGGAGCCGTCCTCGCTGGCGGCGATGCCGAGCACGGGGAGGCGGAGGCCGGAGGTGGGGGTGATGAAATCGGTGCCCGCGATGGCGGCGGCGCAGCCCATATAGCCTTTGGTGGGCGTGCGGGTCAGCATGTTGTGCCACGGGCGGAACTCGGGGCTGGCGCGGAACCGGCGGGTGAACCAGCGTTCCAGCACCGAATCCGCCACCGCCGTGACGCCGCGCTTTTCCACCTCGGCGATGCGGGCTTGCCAGATCTGCCGGGTGCCGATCTTGGCGGCGGTGTTCGACAAGACCGCCGCGCGCACAAGGTCATGGCGCTTTGCCGCGATCCCCTGTGCGACCATGCCGCCCAGCGAAAGGCCGAGAAAAACCGCGTCTTTGAAACCGGTTAGCTCCATCAGTCGTTCGGCATCGCGGACCAGAGCGCCCATGGAATAAGGCGGCTCCGGGCAGTCCGAGAGGCCGTGTCCGCGCATGTCGTAGCGCAGGATACGCAGGCCCTCGGGCAGATGCGGGAGCAGCGGATCCCACAGCCGCAGGTCGGTGCCGAGGGCGTTTGCCAACACCAGCGGCGCGCCGTCTTCGGGGCCGTCGATCCGGTAGTGCAGGCGGATGTCGCCGAGGTCTGCGATCTGCATGTGAAGGCCCTTTCAGATGGTCGCGGCGACCCTATCGAAGGGCATCGCCGGAGGGAAGGGAACCGGCCCGGAGAGGGGGGCACAATGCATGCACATCCCATGCACAATCCATGCATACGCGCGCCATGCATGGGGGAGGGTGCAGGCACCAGATTGACTCGGGGGCGCGCGCCCTGCTAGCAGGCGCGCCTCAGCAGCACGCAGCATCACTCAGGACCACTCGGGGGCAGACATGGCACGCAAAAAGGGTCGGGACATTTCCGGTTGGCTGATCGTCGACAAACCGGCCGGCATGACGTCCACCTCGGTGGTCAACAAAGTGCGCTGGGCGCTGGCGGCGAAGAAGGCCGGGCACGCGGGCACGCTCGATCCCGAAGCGACCGGCGTTCTGGCCGTGGCGCTGGGTGAGGCGACGAAAACCGTGCCCTATATCACCGACGCGATGAAGGCCTACCGCTTCACCGTGCGGCTGGGGCAGGCGACCAACACCGATGACGCCGAGGGCGAGATCCTGCGCGAGAGCGCCGAGCGTCCCTCGGATGAGGAAATCAAAGAAGCGCTGCACCAGTTCGTCGGCGACATCCAGCAGGTGCCGCCGCAGTTCTCGGCGGTGAAGGTGGATGGTGAGCGCGCCTATAAGCGTGCCCGCGACGGCGAGGAGATGGAGCTTTCCGCGCGTCCGCTCTGGGTGGAGTCGCTGATCATGCTGTCGCGCCCCGATGCGGATCACGTCGAGCTGGAGATGGTCTGCGGCAAGGGCGGCTACGTGCGCTCGATCGCCCGCGATCTGGGCGAAGCGCTGGGATGCTTCGGCCATGTGCTGTGGCTGCGCCGCGAGTGGTCGGGCCCGTTCGAGGCCAAGGACGGCATCTCGGTCGAGGAGATCGACGCGCTGGCCAAGACGCCGGAACTGGATGCCAAGCTGCTGCCGACCGAGGTGGGGCTGGCCGATCTGCCCGAGCTGCGCTGCACGCCCGAGGGCGCCGCAAAGCTGCGCAACGGCAACCCCGGCATGGTGATCCCCGGTGAGGCCGAATACGGCGACGAGGCCTGGGCCTCTTTCGAGGGCAAGCCTGTCGCTGTCGGCATCTTCAAGGCGGGCGAGTTGCATCCGAGCCGGGTGTTCAACCTGACCTGAGCCCGCTGACCCTCAGCTCAGCATCTTCAGCCAGCGCGTCAGCGCGCTGAGCGACTCGGGCTCGTCGAGGAAGGGCACATGGCCGCGGCCGGGGATCTCGGCGGCGACCATGTCGGGGCGGCGGCGCTTCATTTCCGCGAAGGTCTCAGCCGTCAGCAGCGTCGAGCCATCGCCGCGCAGCGCGCAAAGCGGCAGGCCCTTCAGCGCGTCGAACAGCGGCCAGAGGTCGGCCACCGGCTGCGCCCCGGCCTCGAGCACCGCGTCGCGCAGGCGCGGGTCATACTGGATTTGCAGACCTTCCGGCGTCTCGCGGTAGAACTTGCGCACCTCGTCCATCCAGCGCCCCGGCGGCACGTCCTTGAAGGCGGTCATGCCCTGCGCCATCTGCGCCGCGGCCTCGTCGTAGCTTTTCCAGCCGGGGTTTCTGCCGATGTAATCCTTGATCACCGCCAGCCCTTCGCTGCCGATGTCGGGGCCGATGTCGTTGAGCGCGACCCCCAGCAGCCGGTCCTTCACCATGGCGGCCAGCAGCATGGCGATGAGCCCGCCGCGCGAGGTGCCGAGGATCGCCGCCTGCTTCAGCCCGAGGTGATCGAGCAGTTCCACCGCGTCGCGCCCCTCGATGGGGATGGTGTAGCTGGCGTGATCGGTCCAGTCCGACTGCCCCCGGCCACGGTAGTCCATGCGGATCAGGCGCACTTTCGCGGGATCGAGATGCGGCGCGAGATAGTCGAAGTCGCGCCCGTCGCGGGTCAGCCCGGCGAGGCAGAGCAGCGGCAGGCCGTGGCCCTCGTCGGTGTAATGGATCGAAAGACCGTCGGAGGTGGTGAATTCGGGCATCACAGAAGCTCCGGGATTGTGGTGAGGTCGGGCAGGACATGGTGCGGGCGGCCGGGAAGGCAATCCATCGGCTCGCCGGCGCGGTTCACCCATGCGGTCACAAAGCCGTAGGCGGCGGCCCCGGCGGCGTCCCAGCCGTTGGACGAGACAAAGAGCACCTGCGCGGGCTCGGTGCCGAAGTGTGTGCCGACGAGGTCGTAGACCGGGCGCGCGGGTTTGAAGATGCCCACCTCCTCGACCGAGAGCACGGCGTCCAGATGCTCGGCGATGCCCGCGCTGGAGACGGCCCCGTCCAGCATGTCGGGGCTGCCGTTGGAGAGGATGGCGCAGCCGAGGCCGCGGGCCTTGAGGCTGGCCAGAAGCTGCGGCACCTCGGGGTAGGCAGGCAGCTGCCAGTAGAGGCCGAGCAGGGTTTCGCGCAGGCCCGGATCCTCGAGCCCATGACGGGCCATCGCCCAGTCGAGCCCGTCCTGCGTCACCTGCCAGAAGCTGCAGTGATCCCCTGTGATCGCGCGCAGCCAGCTGTATTCCAGCTGCTTGCGGCGCCAGTCGGCAGAGAGCGCGGGCCAGAGCGCGGCGAGCCGGTCCTGTCCGGGCGCCTCGGCGGCGGCGCGGGCGGCCCCTGCGACATCGAAGAGCGTGCCATAAGCGTCGAAGACGCAGGTGGTGATCTTTGCCGGTGTCATCTCTGCCTGTGCCATGGGTGATACGGTCCTCCTCGCAATCCGGCGCAGGGTGGCATGGGCAGGGAGCTGTCGGAAGGGCGAATTTTCCGGCGCTTTGGGGCTGCTGCGGGCGGTTCGGACATCCTCTTTGCAATCCCCGGGCAGGATGCTTAGGTTAGAGGGGAGAGCAAACGAGCACCCGCTGCGACAGGCGGCCTCGTCCCATCCACAGAACTTTCCCAAAAGATCGGAGACACCCCATGACGCAGGTCAAGACCGGCGACACCGTTCGTATTCATTACACCGGCACGCTCAACGACGGCACCACCTTTGATTCCAGCGCAGGCCGTGACCCGCTGGAGTTCGAAGTGGGCTCGGGCCAGATCATCCCCGGCCTCGACAAAGCGATGCCCGGCATGACCGTCGGCGAGAAGAAGACCGTCGAGGTCACTTCGGACGAAGCCTACGGCCCGATGCAGCCCGAAGCTCGCCAGACCGTGCCGCGCACCGAGATCCCCGACAACATCCCGCTCGATCTGGGCACCCCGCTGCAGGTGCAGACCCCCACCGGTCAGGTGGTGCAGGTGACCGTGGCGGAAGTGACCGAGACCGAGGTCACGCTCGACGCCAACCACCCGCTGGCGGGCAAGGATCTGACCTTCGCCATCGAGCTGGTCGAGATCGCCTGATCAGGCTTGATCTCTCGGGGCTGCGGCTTCGGTAGACTTGAGAGCGGCGCGGGGGGACCCGCGCCGTTTTCTTTTTCTCGCCATGCGCCCGGAAGCAAGCCGAAGGCGCCGGGCGCCTTCACTCCAGCGTCAGGATCGTCTGGCCAGTGGTCTTGCGGGCTTCGAGCGCGCGATGCGCTTCGGCGACGTCCTCCAGCGGGAAGCGCTGGTCGATGCGGATCTTCACGTCGCCCGACGAGACCTTGCCCATCAGCATCGCCGCCATCTCCTGACAGGCGGCGGGGTCGGCGATATGCGCGAAGAGGGTGGGGCGCGTGACCTTCAGAGAACCCTTCTGCGCGAGGATGCCGAGGTTGAACGCCTCGACCGGGCCCGAGGCATTGCCGAAGGAGATCATCATGCCAAGCGGCTTCAGGCAGTCGAGCGAGCCCATGAAGGTGGAGGCGCCGATGGAATCCATCACCACGTCGACACCCTTGCCGTCGGTCAGCTCGCGGGTGCGAGCGGTGAAATCCTCGGTGCTGTAGTTGATGCAGGCATCGGCGCCGTGATCGAGCGCAAGCTGGCATTTGGCGTCCGACCCGGCGGTGCCGATCAGGCGGATGCCTTCGGATTTCGCCCATTGGCAGGCGATGAGGCCAACCCCGCCGGCGGCAGCATGAAAGAGCACCGTGTCGCCCTTCTTGAGCGGGGTGGTGCGGTGGAAGAGATACTGAACGGTCAGCCCCTTCAGCATCATCGCCGCGCCTTCTTCGAAGGAAATGTCGTCGGGCAGCTTGCAGACCTGCGCGGCGGACATCACCCGCGCCTCGGTATAGGCGCCCGGAGGGGCGGCGGCATAGGCGGCGCGGTCGCCGGGGGCGAGATGGGTGACGCCTTCGCCCACCGCCTCGATCACGCCCGAGGCTTCCATGCCGAGCGCATGCGGCAGGTCCAGCGGGTAGAGGCCAGAGCGCTGGTAGCAGTCGATGAAGTTGAGGCCGCAGGCCTTGTGGCGGATCAGGATCTGGCCGGGGCCGGGCTCGCCGATGGGCCAGTCCGCCAGCTTCAGCGCTTCGGGGCCGCCGTTTTCCTCGATGATGACGGTGCGGGCTGTTGCGGTCATCGGGGTCTCCTCCTTGATGGCTTTGCGGCAGACCCTGCGACGGGGGCGAGGCGGGCGCAAGAGGGGGCTGCTGCGGGTGTCGCAGGCTCGTGATGCGCAGAGGGGCCTTTTCGTGCTAGTCTTGGTCCACACACGCGCGGCCGATCCGTCCGGCCCTCGGCGCGTGCCATGGCCGGACCTGTGATTGGCGCACCGCGCGACGCCAAGGGAGGAGGCTCATGGCACAGACACCTCATACGATCGGAAACCCGCTCAGCTGGGCTGCGCAGCAGTTGTCGGCGGCGGGCTCGCATGTTTCTGCCTCGACGCGGGAATTGGGCATGGATCATGCCCATACGCCGCGCCGGGTGCGGACCATGGCGATGTCGGACATCTCCGACTCGCTGCGCGCCGGGTGGGAGGACTTCAAGGCCTGCCGCAGCGACGTGCTGTTCATCGTGCTCATCTACCCCGTGATGGGGCTTTTGCTGATGGGCATGGCATTTCATCAGGCGCTGCTGCCGCTGCTGTTCCCCATGGCGGCGGGCTTTGCGCTGATCGGGCCGATGGCGGCGGTCGGGCTTTATGAAATGAGCCGCAAGCGCGAGATGGGGCTGGAGGCCACGTGGCGCGACGCCTTCTCGGTGCTCAGCTCGCCCGCCTTTGGCGCGATGCTGGTGATGGGGCTCTATCTGATCGCGCTCTTTTGCGCGTGGATGCTGGTGGCGCATTTCATCCATCTGGCGACCATGGGGCCGGCGCTTCACCAAAGCCTCGGGGCCTTCCTGTCGGATGTGTTCAACACCTCGGGCGGCTGGTGGATGATCGTGCTGGGCTGCGGCGTGGGCTTTGTGTTCGCGCTGGTAGCGCTGGCGGTCTCGGTGGTGTCGTTCCAGCTGCTCCTGCACCGGCACGTGGGCGCGCCGGTTGCGGTGATGACCTCGGTGCATGTGCTGCAAAAGAACCCGCGCGTGGTGCTCTGCTGGGGCGCGGTGGTCGCGGTACTGCTGGTGCTGGGCTCGCTGCCGCTGCTGCTGGGGCTGATGGTGGTGCTGCCGCTGCTGGGCCACGCCAGCTGGCACTTCTACCGCCGCGCGGTGGCGTGAGCGGGGGCCGGGCGGGCAGGCGCTCGCCCGGCTCGTGGGGTCTGTGGATCAGGCGACCTTGAGGACGATCTTGCCGATGTGGGTCGAGCCTTCCATGCGGGCGTGGGCGTCCGAGGCCTGCGCGAGCGGGAAATCGGAGTCCATCACTGGCGCGACGCGGCCCGCCTCCAAAAGCGGCCAGACATGGGTGCGCAATGCGTCCGCGATGCGCGCCTTGGCCAGATCGCTCTGCGGACGCAGGGTGGAGCCGGTGATGGTCAGCCGCCGCATCATCACCTGCGCGAAGTTCAGCTCGGCCTTGGGCCCTTGCAGAAAGGCGATCTGCACGAGGCGGCCTTCGTCGGCCAGCGCCTTGACGCTGCGCGCGATGTAGTCGCCGCCAACCATGTCGAGGATCAGATTGGCACCGCCTTCGCTGCGCAGCGCCTCGACGAAATCCTCTTCGCGGTAATCGATCGCTCGCTCGGCCCCGAGCTTTTCGCAGGCGGCGCATTTGTCGGCCGATCCCGCGGTGGCGAAGACCCGCGCGCCGAAGGCGCTGGCAAGCTGGATCGCGGTGGTGCCGATGCCCGACGAGCCACCGTGCACGAGGAAGCGCTCGCCCGCCTGCAGCGCGCCGCGCTGGAAGACGTTGCTCCAGACGGTGAAGAAGGTCTCGGGCAGGCAGGCCGCCTCGCGCAGCCCCATGCCCGCCGGGACGGGCAGGCAATGCGCGGCGGGCGTGGCGACATATTCGGCATAACCGCCGCCGGGCAGCAGGGCGCAGACCTCATCGCCCACGGCGGGCCAGCTGACGCCGGGGCCGGTGGCCACCACCTCGCCGGAACATTCGAGGCCGGGCAGGTCCGAGGCGCCGGGGGGCGGCGCGTAGCTGCCCGCGCGTTGCAGCGCATCGGGGCGATTGACCCCGGCATAGGCCACGCGGATCACCACCTGCCCGTGGGCAGGGGAGGGGACGGGGCGCTCGGTCAGGCGCAGCACCTCGGGGCCGCCGGGCTGCGAGATTTCCACGGCGCGCATTGTCTCGGTCATGTCTTGTCCTGTCTTGCTGTCGTCCGGCGGTGGAGCGGCGCTTAGCGCGGCGCGGTCCAGCCGCCGGGCAGGCCGTTGCGGATGTTACGCGGCGGGCGGACCTTGCCGAGCATCTTTTCCGAGCTGGCAAAGACCTTGCCCAGCACCGGCGTGGCGCGGACCTTGGCCTTGGTCTTCTCGAAGCGCATCACATCCTCGATCCGGCGGTCGAGGAATTCCCACGTGGCGTGATTGTCGAGCGAATCATCGCCCAGCCAGTAGAGCACCGTCGAGGAATAGACCGCGCTCAGCGTGGCGCGTTTCGTGTACCAGTTGAAATCGCGGTCGGTGTCGCCGAGTTCCGTCCAGATGCGATCGGAGGTGCCCCAGATCAGCTTGGCACCATCGGCGGCATACATCGGCAGCGCAAAGAGCGTGGTGCCGCGGCGCACCGCCTCGCGGTCGTCCACCGCCTCGATCCGCGTGCGCACGGCGAGCGCCACACGGTCGCGGAAGCGCATCTCGGATTGGTCAATCTCCTTGAGGCGCTGGGACATAGCCTCGTCGCCGCGCCGGTGGAAGGCGATCGCCATGTCCACCGCGCCGCGCGGGTAGAGCCCGCGGGCCACCACCGGGTCCACCCCGGCATCGCTTGCCGCCGCGCGGAAGGTCGTCTCGGACCAGCCGTCGAAGGCGACATGGTTCAGCGCCGCATCAAGCAGGCGCCCGGCAATATCTTCACTCATGGGGCCTCTCCTTTGACTTAATGGGTAGGAGTCTAGACAAGATTGGCAAGCCTTGCTATAGACCGGCTTCCTGCAATTTCCTTGCAACTCAAACTTAGAAAGGTGGTGAAAACCACATGCAGGTTAGTGTTCGCGACAACAACGTCGATCAGGCGCTCCGCGCCCTGAAGAAGAAGCTGCAGCGCGAAGGCGTTTTCCGCGAAATGAAGCTCCGGCAGCATTTCGAGAAACCGTCCGAGAAGAAAGCTCGCGAGAAAGCCGAAGCCATCCGCCGCGCCCGCAAGCTGGCGCGCAAGAAGGCTCAGCGCGAAGGTCTCCTCTAAGGTTCGCCTTTGAGATCTTGCTCGTGAGGTCAGCCAGCTGACCTTCCGACACAGAAGAAATTGACGACCCCCGGGGCCTGGCCTTCGGGGGTTTGTCGTTTCTGGCATACGGCTTTTGGGGCAGGGGGCTTGGATGCTCTTTGCGGCGCGCAAAAAGTAACCCCGGGAATGTCCCGGGGTTTCTTTTTGTTCGTGAGATGTGGCGGCGCCTTAGCTCGGCCCGATCATGAAGCAGGTGACCTGCCGGGCCTGCAGACGGCGGCAGGCAAGATCGGCGGTCTCGCGCGAAAGCCCCATGAAGTTGGCGTCAAAGCCGCTGGAGCGGTCGACCACCTTGCGCAGCGAGCCGTCGAGCGTGGCGGTCTCCATCAGCGCGGTTTTCAGCAGGATCTTCTCGGCGGCATAGCGGCTGGGATAGCGGCCCACATTGATGCCCCAGTGGCGCCCGCCCGAGGTCGACACGCGGGTGACGACTTCCTGCGTGTCGGGCTCTGCGATGGCGGCGGTCTCGAGGCTCACCGGCTCGGAGGCGCTGGCCAGAAGCATCTGCTGCGGGCGGCGCATAGGCTTAATCGAGGCGTCGGGCGCAATCCCCGTGTCGCCCTCTGCGATGGCGATGGCGGCTTCGACGGCAGCGGTTTCGGCGGCGGGCTGGTCGACCTGCGCGACGTCGATCTTTTCGGGAGCGACGGCCACCGTCGGCTCGACCTTGGCGACTTGTACGCTCTCCAGAACGTTGGCGATGTCATCCTCGACCCCGGCCACCAGCGGCGCGACATCGGTGCCGCTTACACCGGGACGTAGCTTCGGACGCAGGCTTTTGGGCACGGCGGCGGCGGCGACGCGGATCGACTTGCCGCGCAGGCCCGAATCATTGGGATCGGCATCGGCCACCATCATGTCATTGCCGATACGGCCCATATAGGAAGGCTTGGCCGGGCGGCGCAGGGCGACGTTGGTCTTGGCGCGCTTGAAGCCGAGGTTCAGAAGCTCGGCGCTTTTGGCGTTGCGCGCGGCGGTGGAGGTGCCGCCGAAGACCACGGAAATGATGCGCTCGCGTCCGCGCTCGGCGGAGGCGACGAGGTTGAAGCCCGCGGCGCGGGTGTAGCCGGTCTTGATGCCGTCGGCGCCTTGGTAGGCGGCAAGGAAGCGACGGTTGGTATTGGCCACTTCGCGCATGCCGGCATCGGTCGTGCGGCGCGAGAAGAGGTTATAATATTCGGGATAATCGTAGAGGATGTGCCGGCCCATGATCGCCATGTCGTGGGCGGTGGACAGATGGCCCTCGGTGGTCAGGCCATGGGCGTTTTTGTAGGTGGTGCGGGTCATCCCCAGCGCCTTGGCCGTGCGGTTCATCCGGCGGGCAAAGGCGGCTTCCGACCCTTCGATGGCCTCGCCGATGGCGGTGGCGGCGTCATTGGCCGACTTCACGGCGGCGGCGCGGATCAGGTAGCGAAGTTTGATCTTTTGCCCGGAGCGCAGGCCCAGTTTCGAGGGCGGCTCTGCTGCGGCATTGCGCGAGATGGTCACCACGGTGTCGAGGCTGATCTCGCCATGCTCCACCGCCTCGAAGGCGATGTAGAGCGTCATCATCTTGGTCAGCGATGCGGGGTGTAGCCGGGTTTCGGCGTTCTCCGAAAACAGGATTTCGCCTGATCTCGCATCCATCACCAGCGCTGCGTAGGGTGCAGCCCAAGCGCCCAGCGGGGCCACCAAGGTGAGCCAGATGAGTGTAAAAATATACAGGCCTGCTCGGCCCGGTCGCCACATGCGCCGTCCCGTCACGATACTCGCCTCTTCTGCCTCTCGCCCCGGTTTTCCGGTGGCCAACTGTTCTAGTTTGGGGAAACGCTAGCACGGGATGCTTAAAAAATAAAGCCTGCAGTGCCTTGATTTTCCGCAATTTTCCTGAATGTGATTTCCCATATATTGCGTTCTATCAGGCAGTTGGCCGCTAGAGAGGCGATTAAGGCAAAATTGTGCAAACTTATTCAGCCAATCGCGTGGACCAATTGTGCCAGCGCGCCCAAATGGGGAATCTCTCGAAATCTTGGGTGGTCGAGGCGGTCGTCATGCTCGAGGCTCCACGCCAGATCCTGCGGCACGAAGACACCCCAGCTGCCCGCGCGGATCGCCGGGTTCACATCGGATTTGAGCGAATTGCCCACCATCATCGCGGCCTCTGGGCCGCCGGGGCAGGCGGCGAAGATGCGGGCGTAGGTCTGCGGCTGCTTGTCCGAGACGATCTCGACCCGGTCGAACATCTCGCCCAAGCCTGATTGCGCCAACTTGCGCTCCTGATGCAGCAGATCGCCCTTGGTGATCAGCACGAGGTGGTGATCGGGGGCCAGCGCCTCGACCGCGTCCTGTGCATGCGGCAGCAGCTCGATCGGATGGGCCAGCATGTCCTGCCCGTACGAGAGGATCTGCCCGATGACCGTGCCGGGCACGCGGCCCTCGGTCACTTCCACCGCGGTCTCGATCATCGACAGAACGAAGCCCTTCACGCCAAAGCCATAGTGGCCGATGTTGCGCTTTTCGGCCTCCAGCAGCCGCGCGTCGAGGTGGTCTCGCGCCACGTGATCGGCCAGAAGATCGGCGAATCGCTCCTGCGTGAGATTGAAGAAGCGTTCGTTGTGCCAGAGCGTATCGTCGGCATCGAACGCGATTGTTTGCAGTTTCCTGTCCATAATGACGCCTCTTGGGGCCGCGGGTCTTTCCTCCGGGGCTGCTTGGATTTATATAGACCCTTCAAAGCCGGAACCGCAAAGCACACGCAAAGCAAAAGCGTCCTTGAGATGATCCAATCCGTCACGGCCCATAAAACCCGCATGACCGACCCGAACGACCCTCGCGATGGTGAGGGCGGCGCAGATGTCGTGCTCGAAACCAAGCCGAAAACCAAACGCCCGCCGCTCTATAAGGTGCTGCTGCTGAACGACGACTACACGCCGATGGAATTCGTCGTGCATGTGCTCGAGCGGTTCTTCGGCATGACTCACGCGCAGGCGTTCGAAGTGATGCTGACCGTCCATAAAAAGGGCGTCGCCGTCGTTGGCGTGTTCAGCCACGAGATCGCCGAGACCAAAGTGGGTCAGGTGATGGATTTCGCCCGGCGCCACCAGCATCCGCTGCAATGCACCATGGAAAAGGAGTGATCCGCCCGATCCGGCGGCTCGACCATGTCTGATACCCGATTGAGTTTCGCGCTTGAGGGAGGTCTTGACCTGCCCTCCGAAGGGCGCATCCTGCTGCTCGGCGCGCCCGGCGATTTCGACGCCAGCGCCCTGCCGCGTGAGCGCTGCACGGTTGTGCAACGCTCTGCCCCCGATTTCGCCGCTTGGGAGCGCCGTGGCTGGGATGTCGCCACCGCGCCCGAGGGAGAGTTCGCCGCCGCCATCGTCTTTCTGCCGCGCGCCCGCGACCGCGCCGAGACGTGGATCGCCGAGGCCTGTGCCGCCGCCAAGGGTGGTCTGGTGGTTGTCGACGGCCAGAAGATCGACGGCATCGACACCGCGCTGAAGGCTGTCCGCAAGCGCACCGAGGTGACCGGTCAGGTCTCGAAGGCGCATGGCAAGAGCTTCTGGTTCGCCGCCACCGACGCGCTCGCCGATTGGGCGCGCGGTCCGGCGCAGCTTGAGGGCGGCCAATGGACGGCGCCGGGCGTGTTCTCGGCCGATGGGCCGGACCCGGCGAGCGAGGCGCTGCTGGCCGCGCTGCCGCAGAAGCTGGGCACCAATGTCGCCGATCTGGGCGCGGGCTGGGGCGGGCTGGCGAACGGCATCCTCACGCGCGAAAAGATCGGCACGCTGCATCTGGTCGAGGCCGACCTGGTCGCGCTCGATTGCGCGCGCCGCAATGTCACCGACCCGCGCGCGCAGTTCCACTGGGCCGACGCGCTGAACTGGACGCCGCCCGCGCTGCTGGATGCGGTCGTGATGAACCCGCCGTTCCATACCAACCGGCGCAAGGCCGAGCCCTCGCTGGGGCAGGCGTTCATCGACGCGGCGGCGCGGATGCTGAAACCTTCGGGGCAGCTGTGGCTGGTGGCCAACCGGCATCTGCCCTATGAGACCCGCCTTGCCGAACGCTTCCGCAATTCCGACGAAATCGCCGGGGATGCGCGGTTCAAGATTCTACATGCCTCTCGCCCGGGGCGCTGATCGCGGCTAGCGTGGCGCAAACATCCAAGGGATTCCCATGAGTTTTTCCATCGAAGGCAAGACTGCCATCGTTACCGGTGCCGCCAATGGCGTGGGCCTCGCAATCGCGCGGCACTTCGCGGCGCGCGGCGCCAACGTCATGTTCGCCGACATGGACGAGGGCCGTCTGGCCAAGGAATGCGGCAAGTCCGAAGAAGACAGCACCATGCGCTACTTCGCCGGTGATCTGCGCGAAAAGCTGACGCTGGCCAACCTGCTGTCGGCGACGCTCGACGCCTATGACCGGGTGGATATTCTGGTGAACGGCGCGCGGCAGATCCTGCCCACCAATGTGCTCGACTGCGAAGATGCATCGCTCGAGACCATGCTGGGGCAGAACCTCGTGCCCGCCATGCGCCTCAGCCAGATCGTCGCTAAGCGGATGATCAAACAAGCGGAGGGCAACGAGGAAGAGCGCTGCGCCGGGACGATCGTCAATATCTCGTCGATCGCCGCCTGCCGCACCAACCCGCATCTGCTGGGCTATTCGGTGTCGGTCGCCGCGCTCGATCAGCTGACCCGCTCGATGGCGGTCTCGCTGGCCGAGCAGCGCATCCGGGTGAACTCGGTGGCTTTCGGCTCGCTGATGTCTTCGAGCCTGAAGAACATCCTCAAGGAGCATCCCGGCTACCGCGAAGAGATCGAAAAGCACACGCCCGCAGGCCGCATCGCCGGGCCGGGCGAGGTCTGCGAAGCGGTGCAGTTCCTTGCGTCCGAGGCCTCGGGCTTTATGACCGGCCAGATCATGACGGTCGACGGTGGCCGTACGCTGATCGACCCGGTCGGCGCGCCGATGCACTGAGCCGGGCAGGGGGGACGACATGACCGACGTGTTCGACGAGCGCAAAACACGCGCCTCGCATTGGTTCCGCGCGCTGCGCGACGAGATCGTGGGTGCTTTCGAGGGGCTGGAGGACAGCCATGGTTCGGGGCCGCTTTCGGATCACGCGGCGGGCCGCTTCACCGTGACGCCGACCACCCGCACCGCCGAAGATGGCAGCGACGCGGGCGGCGGGCTGATGAGCGTGATGCGCGGGGGCCGGGTGTTCGAGAAGGTCGGGGTCAACGTCTCGACGGTCTACGGCACGCTGGGCGAGGCGGCGCAGAAATCCATGGCGGCGCGCGGCGTGCCCGGTATCGAGACCGACCCGCGCTTCTGGGCCTCGGGGATCAGCCTTGTTGCACATATGCAGAACCCGCATGCGCCCGCGGTCCATATGAACACCCGCATGTTCTGGACCCCCGGCGCGTGGTGGTTCGGCGGCGGCTCGGACCTCAACCCCTGCCTCGAGTATGACGAGGACACGGCGCATTTCCATGCCACCCAGAAAGAGCATCTCGATCCGCATGGCGAGACGCTTTACCCCGAGCTGAAGGCTTGGGCGGACGAGTATTTTTACATCCCGCACCGCAAGCGCGCGCGGGGCGTCGGCGGCATCTTCATGGACGACCGCAACACTGGCGACTGGGAGGCGGATTTCGCCCTCACGCAGGACATTGGTCGGGCGTTCCTGCCCGCCTATCTGCCGCTGGTGGAGAAGCGCCGGGGCATGGAATTCGGTGAGGCGGAAAAAGACGCGCAGCTCGTGCATCGCGGGCTATATGCCGAATACAACCTCGTTTACGACCGGGGCACCAAGTTCGGCCTCGCCACCGGCCATGATCCCGACGCGGTGCTGATGAGCCTGCCGCCACTGGCGAAATGGGTCTGAGCTGAGCTTCAGGCGGGTGCGCTGGCGCGCCGCCCGCCCATCAGCATCTCGGTGGTCATGCCGCCGATCCACATGCAAAACAGCGCAAGCCACGCGGTCCCGGCGAAGATCGAGCCGCCGGTGACCCCCGCGCCGATGGCGCAGCCGCCCGCCAGCATCCCGCCAAAGCCCATCAGCGCCGCGCCGATCATCGCGTTGCGCAGCGGGGTGGGGCCTTCGAAGCCCTGAAGCTTCAACTCCCGCCCCCAAGCGGCGGCGATCAATGCGCCCGCAAAGACCCCGGCAATCAGCCCGATGTCGAAATCCACCACTGCCGGACGCTCGAGAAAGACCATCAGCGTATGCGCCGAGGGGCCGGTGAAAGTGGCGCTTTCCACCTGCACGGGCTCGAAGGCGACATTCGACAGCGCGAAGGTCAGCACCCACCCCAGCGCCACGGCAAAGCCGACGCCGGAGGCAAAGACCAGACGCGGCAGGCCGATGCGGTTGCGCCGCGCCAGTTCCAGCGCCAGAAGCGCGATGGCGAGGCCGAGGATCAGCCCCGAGGCGCGCGGCAGATGCAGCGCCGACAGCAGGTTCATATTGCGCCCGCCCTCGGTGATCCATAGCGCGGCGAGCCGGTCGCGCCACGGCGACAGGAGCCCCGAGAGCGACATCTGCGCCACCACCGCGAAGATCAGCCCCGAGATCACCGAACGCAGGTTGCCCGTCGCAGCGAGCACCAAGAGCCGCCCCGAGCAGCCGTTGGCCAGCACCATGCCCGCGCCGAACATCAGCCCGCCGATGATCGCTCCCGACCAGCTACCAGGCACCGCCATCATGCGCGCATTGGCGGCATCGAACAGGCCCAAAAGCTGCGCGCCCTGCACCCAGACCAGCGCGGTCGAGAAGGTCAGCAGCCAGACGGCCAGCTTGTCGCCCATGCTGCCGCGGGCAAATTCGACCACCGCCGCGCGCAGGCAAAAGCGCGAGCGCTGCGCGGCGATGCCAAAGACCGTGCCGGTGATCAGGCCGAAGAGCGCGGCGGTCGGGCCTTCGCCGATCACATCGACCAGTGCGACGAGTTCCATGGCTGTCCTCCTCCTCGGGGTGCCATCAAATCGCATGCGTGGAATGTGATCGCCTTGATCCAGATCACCGCGCGCTGTCTGGCTGCGACATCACGGTCGCTTTCTGGCGCGACGCCCGCGCGCGCTTGGCGGAGGGTCGCGCATGTGCCCCTTTGCGGAGTGTCCGACATGACCACCGTTCTGCAAGATATGCTCGTCACCGCCGCCCTCTCGGGCATTCCGGTTGTCGCCAACGCCGACCACGCGCCGCTTGAGGGCGGCGAGGATCCCGCCTTCGGGACGGTCCGCTGGCGCACGCTCTTCTGTGCGGATCGCACCGCCACCGCGGGAATGGTCATGGGCATCGCCGAGTTTGGCGCGCTTGGCACGCTGAAGCCTCATCGTCATGGGCCGGCCGAGATGTATTTCGGCCTTGCCGGCTCGGGCATCGTCACCATCGACGGCACTGCCCATGAGATCGGCCCGAATGTGGCGCTTTTCATCCCGGCGGACGCCGAGCATGGCACCGTGGCTGGGGCCGAGGGGCTGCGCTTTCTCTATGTCTTCCCGCGCGATCGCTTCTCGGAGGTTGAGTACCGCTTCTCGGAAAGCTGACGGGCGGGCCGGTTGCCTCTCGCCAAGCTGCGGGAAAGTGCTTATCGCAGGGTCATGACCCGTATCGTGCCCTTGGGGCAGGCCCGGGAGTTGCCGCTCTGGCGGCGCCCGGTGACGCTGCTTTTCCTCATGGCGATTGCCATGCCGCTCAGCTTTGCCACTTGGTCGGCGCTGCTGAACAATTTCGTCATCGAGGCGGCGCAGTTCGATGGCTCCGACATCGGCTGGCTGCACACGGTGCGCGAAATTCCGGGGTTCCTCGCCATTGGGGTGATCCTCGTGCTGCTGCTAATGCGCGAGCAGGTTCTGGCGCTGCTGGCTTTGACGCTGCTGGGCGTGGCGACGGCGGTGACGGCGTGGTTCCCCAGCATGGGCGGCCTGCTGATCGTCACGCTGCTGAGTTCCATCGGCTTTCACTACTACGAGACGGTCAACCAGTCGCTGCAGCTGCAATGGCTGCCGAAGGATCGCGCGCCGCAGATGCTGGGCTGGCTGCTGGCCGCGGCCTCGGGGGCGACGCTGATCGCCTATGTGGCCATCGTCATGACGTGGGAAGCCTTCGATCTTTCGTACAATTTCGTCTACATGGTCTCGGGCGGGCTGACGCTGGTGATCACCCTTTATTGCGCGCTGGCCTTTCCGCAGTTCGAAAGTCCGAACCCGCAGCGCAAATCCTTCGTCCTGCGCCGCCGCTACTGGCTTTATTACGCGCTGCAGTTCATGTCGGGCGCGCGGCGGCAGATCTTCGTGGTCTTCGCGGGGTTCATGATGGTCGAGCGCTTTGGCTTTGCCGTGCATGAGGTGACGGCGCTTTACCTGATCAACCTTTGCGCCAATATGGCGCTGGCACCGATGCTGGGCAAAGCCGTGCACCGCTTTGGCGAGCGGCGGGTGCTGCTGTTTGAATACGCCGGGCTGGTGCTGGTGTTTCTGGCCTATGGCGGGCTCTACTGGTTCCACTGGGGCGTGGTGCTGGCCTCGGTGCTCTATGTGATCGACCATATCTTCTTTGCGCTCGCGCTGGCGCTGAAGACCTATTTCCAGAAGATCGCCGATCCCGGAGACATCGCGCCCACCGCCGCCGTGGCCTTCACCATCAACCACATCGCGGCGGTCTTCCTGCCCTTCGCGCTGGGATATCTTTGGATGATCTCGCCGGGGGCGGTGTTCGGGCTGGCGGCGGGCATGGCGCTTGTGTCGCTGTCGCTGGCGCTGATGATCCCGCGCCATCCGAGCCCGGGCTACGAGACGATCTTTGCCCCGCGCCTGCCGCCGCAGCCCGCCGAGTGAGCTGCCAAAGCGCCCGCCGGCCCTGCACGGCAAGGCTGGCGCTGCAGCGGCAAACGCGCTATCGGGCAGGCCAACCCTGAACGGAGAGCATCACATGGCCAAGACCTGGACCGCCTTCACCAAGCTGAGCGACAAGACCGCTGCCGAGGCCCTGGGCGAGGCCATCGAAGATCTTGAACCCGAACCCACGGGCGTTGGCGTTTTCGAGATCGAAGACGGCAGTGGCACATGGGAAGTGGGCGGCTATTTCCTCGAGCCGCCGAGCGATGTCGAACTGGCGCTGCTGTCGGCGGCCTATGGCGCGGCGCCCTTCGTGGTGTCGGAAGTGCCCGATCAGGATTGGGTCGACAAGGTGCGCCGTGAGCTGACCCCGGTCGAGGCCGGGCGCTTCTTTGTCTACGGCTCGCATGACGCCGACAAGATCCCCGAAGGCGCCGAGCCGCTGCTGATCGAGGCCGCCATGGCCTTTGGCACCGGCCACCACGGCACCACGCTGGGCTGCCTGCGCGCGCTCGACCGGCTGTCGAACGAGGGTATGGTTGGCCAGAATGTGGCGGATATCGGCTGCGGCACCGCCGTTCTGGGCATGGCCGCCGCGCGCATCTGGCCGAACCCGGTGATCGTGTCGGACATCGACGAGGTCGCGGTGGAAGTGGCCGAGGCCAACGTGCGCGCCAACGACCTCACTGGCAAGGTGATCTGCGTCGAAGCCGCCGGTTTCGGCCACCCCGAGCTTGCCGCGCGCGCGCCCTATGATCTGGTGTTCGCCAATATCCTCAAGCAGCCGCTGATCGATTTGGCGCCCGATATGTCGGCGCATCTGGCACCGGGCGGGCGTGCGATCCTCTCGGGCATCCTGATCCGTCAGGCCGACGAGGTGATCGCAGCCTATGCCGCTGCGGGCGTCGATCTGGTGTGCCGCGACGAGATCGGCGAATGGGTGACCCTGACCCTGCGCAAGCCTTCGTGAACGAAAAGCGGCGTAATCGCCGCTTTTTAGCCTAAATTTTGCCGCGCTTTGAGAGCAAATACGCCACGTATTTGTTTGTTTAGAGGGGTTCCGCGGTATGGAAAGCGCTCTCAAGAGTTTCGAGCGTCGTCAGCGTGCGGTTGCGCAAAAGCACCGGAAACTGGCACAGGGCTATGTCACCAAGATCAATCGCAACGGGGTGTTCGAGCACCGACCGATCCGGCGCATTTCGCCGGTGCGCCTGCGCGGGCTGCTGCTGACGATCCTTGGGTTTCTGGTGTTCAAAGGCGTGATGCTCGCCAATCTCGGCTCGGATCATTACGCCGAGCATTTGGCGCGTCTGTCCGACGGCAGCTTTGCCGACAAGCTGGGAGCATGGGTGCTGGGGGTCGATCCGGTCACGCTGTGGATCGGGATCGGGCTGCAGGCTCTGCTGGGCTAAAACGCCGACAAGAGTTGGCGGTCATTGGAGCCGCTTGCGCATATCCTGCAAATAGGAAAGGCCGCCGTCCCGTTCAGGACCGCGGCCTTTGCGCTTGATAAATCATGTTATCAGCGGCGACGTGCGATGGCAGCGATGTCGCCACGGGTCAGGCCGATATCGTCGAGCTCACGGTCGGTCAGAGCTTCGAGGCTCTTGCGGGTCAGACGAGCGTCGTTCCACTCGGCGACGATGCCGAAGAGGGTTGCGAAGAGGCCAGCCGAACGCGGAGTTTCGTCGGCGACGGGAGCGAAGCCGGAAACGAAGACGTTGCCGATACGGCCTGCGAGGCCAGCGGCGCCGGATGCGTCGCGCGAGTAGTCATAGACAGCCATAGGTCAGTGTCCTTGTCATGAAGTTTTTAAAGTGCCTGAAATCTAATCGCCAGATAGATCCGGTCAGCAGCTGCCACAAGCAGTGAAAAACGCATGGGTGGGCTGCAGTTTTCACATAGCAAGCAAATTGAGCGAAAGGCCTGAAAATTAGCCTATTTTCTGGGCTGATTGAGGCGCGTTCCGACGCCAAACTGTCGTCTTTGGGCCTCTGCCGTGGCGTGGCGGACGCAACTGCTCTGTGCGCGGGCAAATGCGCAGGGGCGAGGGCTTGGCGGATGTTCGCGTTTCGTGCTAACTGCGTGGTAGAAAAACAACAACGGGCAGTGATGGAATGCGGGTCATCGGAATCGATCCGGGCCTTCGGCACCTCGGCTGGGGGGTGATCGAGGCCGACGGGAGCCGTTTGCGGCATGTCGCCAACGGCACATGCGATTCGGGGCCGGGCACTTTGGCGGCGCGTCTGCTCACCCTGCACGAGCAATTGACCGATGTACTGCATCGCTGGCAGCCAGAGATCGCGGCGGTGGAGCAGACCTTCGTGAACCGCGACGGCGCTGGCACGCTCAAGCTCGGTCAGGCGCGCGGCATCGCCATGCTGGTGCCCGCGCAATTTGGGCTGGAGATCGGCGAATACGCCCCCAACACGGTGAAGAAAACGGTGGTCGGCGTCGGCCATGCGGATAAGACACAGGTCGATCACATGGTGAAGATGCAGCTGCCGGGCGTGGTCATCCACGGGCCCGATGCGGCGGATGCGCTGGCCATCGCGATCTGCCACGCGCATCATCAGGGCGCGCAGAGAATGAAGGTGAAAGCATGATCGGACGGATCGCCGGACGGGTGGACTACAAGGGCGATGATCACGCGCTGATCGACGTGCGCGGCGTGGGCTATGTGGTCTATTGCTCGGATCGGGTGCTGGCGACGCTGGCGCCGGGCGAAGCGGCGGCTCTCTACACCGACCTTTTGGTGCGCGAAGACCTGCTGCAGCTTTATGGCTTTCCCACGCTGGTGGAAAAGGAATGGTTCCGCTTGCTGATGTCGGTGCAGGGCGTGGGGGCGAAGGCCTCGCTGGCGATCCTCGGCGCGCTGGGGCCCGACGGCGTGAGCCGCGCCATCGCGCTTGGCGACTGGACGGCGATCAAGGCGGCCAAGGGCATTGGTCCGAAGACCGCGCAGCGGGTGATCAACGAACTCAAAGACAAGGCGCCGATGGTCATGGCCATGGGCGCGGGGCAGGTGGCCTCGGCTGATGATGTGGTGATCGAGGATGATCCCGCGCCGTCCCCCGCCGCCGCTGCGCCGCGCAAGGCGCCTGCCGCACGGCCCAATGCCTCGGCGCAGTCCGAGGCGCTCTCGGCGCTGAGCAACCTTGGCTATGGCCCGAGCGAGGCCGCCTCGGCGGTGGCGCAGGCGGCGGGCGAGGACCCGGAGGCGGAGACCTCCGCGCTCATCCGCGCCGCGCTGCGGCTGCTGGCGCCGAAAGGTTAAGCGATGGTCGACAGCGATCCCACCCTGCGCCCCGAGCCGCTGCCCGAGGACGAGGGCCGCGCGCTGCGCCCGCAGATGCTGGGCGATTTCATCGGTCAGGCCGAGGCGCGGGCCAACCTGCGGGTGTTCATCCAGTCGGCGCGGGCGCGCGGTGAGTCGATGGACCACACGCTGTTTCACGGGCCGCCGGGCCTTGGCAAGACGACGCTGGCGCAGATCATGGCGCGCGAGCTTGGGGTGGGCTTTCGCATGACCTCCGGCCCGGTGCTGGCCAAGGCCGGTGATCTGGCGGCGATCCTCACCAATCTCGAGGCGCGCGACGTGCTCTTCATCGACGAGATCCACCGCCTCAACCCGGCGGTGGAAGAGGTGCTCTACCCGGCGATGGAGGATTATGAGCTCGACCTGGTGATCGGCGAGGGGCCCGCGGCGCGCACGGTGCGGATCGAGTTGCAGCCCTTCACGCTGGTTGGGGCGACCACGCGGCTTGGTCTGCTGACCACGCCGCTGCGCGACCGTTTCGGCATCCCGACGCGGCTGCAGTTCTACACCGAGGACGAACTGAACGAGATCGTCAGCCGCAACGCGGTCAAGCTGGGTGTGCGGGCCGAGCCGGAAGGCGCGCGCGAGATCGCCCGCCGCGCCCGCGGCACGCCGCGGATCGCCGGGCGGCTGCTGCGCCGGGTGGTGGATTTCGCCGTGGTCGAGGGCGATGGCGTCGTGACCCGCGAACTGGCGGACGGGGCGTTGACGCGGCTTGGGGTGGATCAGCTGGGCCTTGATGGCGCCGACCGGCGGTATCTGACGCTGATGGCGGAGAATTACTCCGGCGGGCCGGTGGGCATCGAGACGCTTTCGGCGGCGCTGTCGGAAAGCCGCGACGCGCTGGAAGAGGTGATCGAGCCTTATCTGCTGCAGCAGGGGCTGATCCAGCGCACCCCGCGCGGGCGGATGCTGGCGCAGCGGGCGTGGGATCACCTCGGGCTGCCGGTGCCGCGGCCACAGGTTCCGGGGCAGGGCACGCTCTTCGACGGCTGATCCCGCGCCTGACTTGAGCGAACATCTTGCGCGGGCGCGCCCAGCGTGGCAGGTGGAGCGCCGCGTGGCGGGCGCCGCGCTATGCGTATTTGCCAAAGAGAAGAAGGGGCGAGCCATGGACGCGGCGGAGGTCGAAGCGCTGTTTACCCGCGAAGACGGGAGCTATCTTTGCGCGCGCTGGGGGCGGCCGCTGGTGCCGATCGTGTTCGGTGTCGAGGATGCGACGCTGTCGGTGGTGAAGGGCGCCTTCGAGGCGGTCTGCGCCATGTCGGGCCACAAGATGGCCGAGCATGACCCCGAGCTTGGGGCCAACGTCATGGTCTTTTTCTTCCGCGACTGGGCCGAGCTGCTGGAGCTGCCGGACCTTGGGCGGATGATCGACGGGCTGCCCGAGATGGTCGAACGCTTGCAGCAGAGCGGGGCCAACCAATACCGGGTGTTCCGCTTTGACGAGAGCGGCGCGATCAAGGCGGCCTTCGTGTTCCTGTGCATGGACGGCGCGCTGGCGGCGCAGCCTGCCGAGGATCTGGCGCTGGCGCAGGTGGCGCAGGTGATGCTGACATGGGGCAATGGCGCCTTTGCCGCGCGCTCGCCGCTGGGGCGGCTCGAGGATGGGCGCGTGGTGCTGCGCCCGGAGATCGGCGCGCTGATCCGCGCCGCCTATGATCCGGTGATGCCGGTGGCGGCGCAGGACCGCAGCCACGCGCTGCGGCTGGCGGCGCGGATCGCGCTAGGCTGAGACGCCCGAGACCTGCCGCGCGATCTCGCGCAGGTGGCGCAGGTCGGTGCCACAGCAGCCGCCGAGCACGCGCAGGGCGGGATGGCTGCGCTGCAGCTCGGCCAGCTGCGCGCCAAGCTCTTCGGGATCGCCGTCGTCGAGCGTGTCGCAGGCGTCCAGTTCCGCGTGGCTCTGGCGCGAGGCATTGGCCACGATGCCCGCCAGATGCGTCTCCCATTCGCCGCCGTCGAAGGCATTGACGATATGGTCGGGATGGGCGCAATTGACCATGATCGCCTCTGGGTCCGTCGCGCCAGCGAGGCGCTGCACGGCCTCTGACAGCAACGAGCCATCGGCGAGGCGTCCGTCGGTTTCCACGGTGAAGGCGATGAGCGCAGGGATGCCCGCCTCGGCGGCAGCCTTGGCGATGCCAATCGCCTCTCCGGCGGCGCCCAGCGTGTAGGCGCTGACCATATCGGCACCGGCCTCGGCCGCAGCACGGATTTGCGGCCCGTGATAGCTGGCGGAGGCCTCAGCAGCAGACATGCCCGGTTGATAGCCGTCGCCCTGCGGGCCGATCTGCACGCTGATGCGCGTCGCCACATCGAGATGGCGCGCGGCCATCTCGCGCAGGAGCGCCACCGCCTCTTGGGTGACACGGGTGAGGTCTTTGGGGGTATAGCCCAGCGGTGCGGCGCGGTCGGGGTTGGCCATCCAAGTGGGCGTGTCGAGGATCATCCCAGCACCGGTCTCGCGCCCGATAGCGATCAGCGCCTCGGCGTAGCCGCGCAGTCGGGCGCGGCCCTCGGTCTCGTCGATCATCGGAAAGGCGGCGAAATGCGGCAGCTCGACGCCGTGGTTGAAGATCAGGTCGGTCTCCATCCCGGTCCAGGCGATCCATGTGCGGTCGGGGGTGAGTGTCATCGCGCTGGTCCTCCCTCAAGTCCGAGCCGATGCGGAAAGTGTAGCACGGGTGTGGCCCCGCTGTCGCAGTCGGCGTTCCAGCGGAGGCGGCAAAGGCAAAAGGCCGCCCTGCGGGGGGCGGCCTTTGGTTGTCGGTATGGGCGATGGATCAGGCCTTGGCGCCGACCATGCCGACGATCTCATAGGTCTGCTGCAGGATCGGATCGGCGATCTTGCGGGCGCGCTCGGCGCCGCCTGCGAGAATCGCGTCGATCTGCGCCGGATCCTGCATCAGCCGGGCCATCTCGGTGGAGATCGGCGCCAGCTTGTCGACTGCCAGATCCACCAGCATCGGCTTGAACTCCGAGAACTGCTTGCCACCGGCCATGGTCAGCACCTCTTCGACGCTTTGCCCGGCGAGGGCGGCGTAGATGTTGACGAGGTTGCGCGCCTCGGGGCGGCCGTCGAGGCCCTTCACCTCGGACGGGAGCCCGTCGGGATCGGTCTTGGCCTTGCGGATCTTCTTGGCGATGGCGTCGGCGTCATCGGTCATATTGATGCGCGAGGCGTCCGAGGGATCGGATTTCGACATCTTCTTGGACCCGTCGCGCAGGCTCATGACGCGGGTGGCCGCGCCTTCGATCACCGGCTCGGTCATCGGGAAGAACTCGGTGCCGTAGTCGTGGTTGAACTTCGCCGCGATGTCGCGGGTCAGCTCGACGTGCTGTTTCTGGTCCTCGCCCACCGGTACGTGCGTGGCGTGGTAGAGCAGGATGTCGGCGGCCATCAGCGCGGGATAGGCGTAAAGCCCCAGCGAGGCCTTCTCGGCGTTCTTGCCGGCCTTGTCCTTGAACTGGGTCATCCGGTTCATCCAGCCAAGCCGCGCGACGCAGTTGAAGATCCAGCCGAGCTGGGCGTGGCCCGGAACCTGGCTCTGGTTGAAGAGGATGGATTTGTCGGGATCGAGCCCTGCGGCAAGATAGCCCGCGGTCAGTTCGCGGGTCTGCTTGCGCAGCGCCTCGGGATCCTGCCAGACGGTGATCGCATGCATGTCGACAACGCAGTAGATCGTCTCGATCCCGCTGTCCTGCATGTCGACGAAACGCTTGATTGCGCCAAGGTAATTGCCCAGCGTCAGCCCACCCGAGGGCTGAATGCCGGAAAACACACGCGGCGTGAAAGCGGAATTGATGTCGCCCGCGTCGGACATGGGCTTCCTCCGTCTGGAAATTCGGTCTGGGCTGGCTTACCCATGGCCCGACATGCCGTCAAGAAAGAGGCCACCATGGCGCACCAGCATAATGTCTCGCCGTTCAATTCGCTGCCGCCCGTGATCGTCGGGCTGGCCGTGGTCATCGTGGGGGTCGAGGCGGCCTTCTCGCTCGGCGCGCGCGGCCTCGTCGGCGGGCCCGGCGCGGTGGGCTGGCGGCTTGATGCGCTGCAACGCTTCGCCTTCTCGGGCGAGATTTGGCACTGGATGCTGTCGACCGGGCAGTTTCCGGCGCAGCATGTGATCCGCTTCTTCAGCTATCCCTTCGTGCATGCGAGCTTTAGCCATGCGCTGTTTGCCGCTGTCATGTTGCTGGCGCTTGGCAAGATGGTCGGCGAGGCGCTGGGAAGCTGGCGCACGCTGGCGATCCTTGCGGCGTCGAGCCTTGGCGGCGCGCTGGCCTATGGTTTCGTCAGCACGCCGGTGCCGCTGATCGGGGCGTTCCCGCCGGTCTACGGGCTGATTGGCGGCTTCACTTACCTGCTGTGGCTGCGGCTTGGCCAACTGGGCGCGCAGCAGGCGCGGGCCTTTTCGCTGATCGGCATCCTGCTGGGAATTCAGTTGCTGTTCGGCCTGCTGTTTGGCGGCAGCCTCGATTGGGTGGCGGACCTTGGCGGCTTTGCCTCGGGCTTTCTGCTGACCGTCGTTCTGGTGCCCGGTGGCTGGGCTCGGCTGCGCCAGCGCCTGCGGCAGCGCCGCTGATCAGAACATATCGGCGGGCAGCACCGGCAGCGATTTGGCGAACTTGCGCCCTTCGGCCTGAGGGTAGGGCAGCACAAATCCCTCGCGATCCTGCGGCGGATGCGCGGCATTGGCGAGCGCCGCCTGCCGCCACGTGCGGGCGCTCACCCGGTCATGGCCGTTGAGGTGGTCGCCCAGCCATGTCGAGGCCAGACGCCTTTGGAGATCTTCCACCGCGTCCGAGCGGCGGAACATCACCGACGCCTCGGTGTCCCAGCGCAGCGAGCGGCCATTGAGATTGGCCGAGCCCACGAGGCCGACGCGGTCATCCACCAGCGTGACCTTGGAGTGTACGTAGATCGGGCCGGATCCCAGCAGATCGGGAATATCCTCGGGCGACTCGCTGTGCTGCCCCGGCGAGACAAAGGCGGCGCGGTCTCCGAAGGCTTTTGACACACGGTCCACCGCCTCGGTCTGCAGGGCGTGGCCGTGGCGCGTGTCCCAGCCGTCGTTGCCCTCATAGAGCACCCGGTCGGGGAAGGAGGGCATGAGCACCACCAGTTGCAGCTCACCGCTGCGCTCACCGGCTTTGGCCAGCGCTTCGGCGACGGGGCGATGGCGCAGGAATTGCGTCTCGATGTAGATATAGCGCTCGGCCTCGCCGATCATGCCGATCACGGCCTTTTCGTGCTCGGTGATCGCGGCGCGGGGCGAGAGCCGGGCAGGGCCGCTGCAGGGCGCCGAGAAGGTGCGCACCACCCGCAGATCGGCGGGCGCTTGCGGTTTCTTGGCGGTGTCGAACCGCTCGGTGCGTCCGGTCAGGCAGGGCGTGTCGCAATCCAGCGCGGCATTCCAGCATTCGCCAAAATGATGGCGCAGCGCGGCGGCGAAATCGGCATCATCCACCCGCATCGACACGTCGTGCCACGTCTCGTCGGCGGGGCGGTCATGCTCGGGGGTGTCGAAGCGGCGCTCGTTGATGTCGAGCCCGCCGATCACTGCGGCCTTTCCGTCGGCGACGGCGAATTTCTGGTGGATGGTCACCGGGCGCAAAGCGACCGCGCCCTTCAGCACGGTGCGCTGCACCGGGGTAAGGGTGGCCTCCTCTTCCTGCCGCAGCTTCTCCATGTGACGCGCGATGGGGCCGCGCATGGCCATGCGCCACAGCCAGCCAGCGTTCTGCCCGTGCGGCGCGCAGAGGATCTGCGCGTCCTCGCCCTGCAGCCGCTCGGCAAAGGCGCTGGCGGAGCGCCATGCGTTGCGGTGCAGCGTGGAGGTGAAGACCGGGTCGAAGTCAGAGATGATCATCCGCAGTTTCACGCCGCGCCGCGCCACATCCGCCAGTAGATCGGCCCAGTTTTCCAGACCTTTGGCGCGGAGTTCGGGGGTGCGTAGCTTGGTGCGGGGATCGAGGATGCGAAAGCTCATCACGAGCTCGTCTTGCGCGTCATTGCACAGCTGCTCGAGGGCGGGGAAACCCTCGGCGGCGGTGATTAGCGGTGTCAGCGTCATGTACTAGCCCTTGCGGCGGAAAGCGGTGCGGAACTCGGACAGACGGAACGCCCCGACCGCCTGTCCGGCAATCCCATAAGATAGGATTCCGACAAGGATCAGGCCGACAAGGGCAAGGCTCCGCCAGTAGCTTCGTTCAAGGAACGGCCCAAGCGCCAACATGGTTCCCCAAAGAACTCCGCCCATGATGACAGAGGCAAGACAGATGCGCAGAATTCTGGTGCGGAAACGCGTGTCGAACCGCGCCACGTCGCCCAATTTGCGCCCGCCCCACGCCAATTGTGCCACCATTGTCCACGCCGCGCAGGTGGTGGCGATGGCGGGCGCGTACCAGCCCAGAACGGGGGCGAGACCGATGGCGAGGACCGCGTTCACCGCCATCGACCACAGCGCGTAGCGGAACGGGGTGCGCGTGTCTTCGCGGGCAAAGAACAGCGGCTGCAGCACTTTTTGCAGCACGAAGGCGGGTAGACCGAGGCCGTAGATGGCCACGGCAAAGGCGATGGCCTGCGCGTCGGCCATCGACGTCGCGCCGCGCTGGAACAGCACCGCGACGATGGGCAGGGGCACCACCACCAGCGCCACGGCGGCGGGCACGGTCAGTGCCAGAGACAGCTCTCCCGCCCGCGAGAAAGCATGGCGCGCACCCGCATCGTCCTGTGCTTTGAGGCGTCTGGACAGATCGGGCAGCAGCACGATGCCGACCGCGATGCCGACCACGCCCAGCGGAAGCTGGTAGAGCCGGTCTGCGGCATAGAGCCAGCCCACGGCCTTTTCGAAGTTCGAGGCGACCTGCTGGCCGACCAGAAGGTTTACCTGCATCACGCCGCCCGCGAGGGCTGCGGGAACGGCGACGCGGACCAGTCGTTTCATGTCGGCGTTCCAGCGCGGACGGCCGGGGCGCAGCTTGATCCCGGCGCGTTCGGCAGCCACCCAGACAAGCGCCAACTGAGCCACACCAGCAAGTGGGATCGTCCAGACAAGCCATTGGATTATATCGCCATTCAGGTACTGACCGGCGAGCATGGCAAGGATCACGAAGACGTTCAGCAGGACCGGGGCTGCGGCGGCGGCGGCGAAATGGCCGGTGGCGTTGAGGGCGCCCGAGAACAGGGCGGCGAGCGAGATGAAGAAGATATAGGGAAAGACGATACGGCCAAAGCCGACCGTCATGTCGAACCGGGCGTCGGCGGCGAAGCCTCCGGCGGTGGCCCAGACCAGCGCGGGCATGAAGATCAGCGCCAGCGCCGAGAGCAGCAGAAGCACGAAAGCAAGGCCGTTCATCGCTTGGCTGGCGAATTTCAGAGGGTCTTCCTCTCCCTCGTATTTCTTTGAAAAGATTGGCACAAACGCAGCGTTGAACGCGCCTTCGGCAAAGAAGCGGCGGAACATATTGGGCAGGCGGAAGGCGGCCACAAAGGCATCCATCACCGGGCCGGGGCCAATATAGGCGAGAATGAAAATCTCGCGCGCAACGCCAAGGACGCGGCTGGCCAGCGTCCAGAAGCCGACCGTGAGGATGCCCGAGATCAGGCGGATGGGTTTCATTTTGAGCGCCCTTCGAGATGTTCGCAGGGGCCAGAGGTAGACCATCGGCGACGCCCGAGGAAGGGGGCACAATCCATGCACATCCCATGCACAAACCATGCATACGCGGGGGCTTGCCGAGGGTGTGGGCGGCGCGACAGCCGAGATGCGGATTGTCCGGGAATGAAAAGTCGAGTTGAATTCTTCTCGACTTCGCCACATGGCTTTCGGGTCGACGCGGCGGCAGCGCCGCGCCGGCCAATCGAGAGAGTGCCGTCATGAGCTTCATCTATTTCATCAACGGGCTGGTCTGCGTCTTCTTCGCGGCGCTGATGGGGGTGGTGGCGATCCTGTTTCCCGAGACCGCGGGCGTCTTTGGCATCTCGGCGGCGCTGGTTGGCATGGTGGGCGTCGGGGTGAGCCTCTCGACATGGTCAGAGTTTCTCGACCTGAACCGGCTGCACACCTTTCTGCTGACCTCTTCGGTCTGGGTGACTGCCGCCGTCGCCGGGGCGGTGCCGCTGTGGCAATGGGGTCTGTCGCCAGTGGATGCGGTGTTCGAGGCGATGTCGGGGATCACCACGACGGGCTCGACAGTGATGAGCGGACTGGATGACACGCCGCATGGCATCATCCTGTGGCGGGCGCTGCTGCAGGCGGTGGGCGGCGTGGGCTTCATCGTCACCGGCATCGCCATGCTGCCGATGCTGCAGGTGGGCGGGATGCAGCTGTTTCGCACCGAAAGCTCGGACAAGGGCGAGAAGGAGTTGCGCAGCGCCGCCTCTTTCGCCTCGGCCACGCTGGGCATCTATCTGGCGCTGATGGCGGTCTGCGGCTTTCTCTACCTCGTGGGCGGCATGGGGCCTTTCGATGCGATGACCCATGCGATGACCACGCTCTCGACCGGCGGCTATTCGGGCTATGACGCCTCTTTCGGGCATTTCACCAGCCCGTTCCTGCAGTGGACCGGGACGATCTTTATGCTGCTGGGGGCGTTGCCCTTTGCCTGGTACGTGCGTGTGGTGCACCGCGGCGCGCTGCGCAGCGAGCAGGTGGAGGGGCTGATCAAAGGGCTGGTCGTGGCGATCGCGGTGCTGAGCCTCTGGCTGGTGATCGCCAAGGGCTGGGGGCCGTTCGAGGCGGCCACTGCGGTGGCGTTCAACGTGGTCTCGGTGGTCACGACAACCGGCTATGCCACCACCGATTACACGCTTTGGGGACCGTTTGCCGCCGTCGCCTTCTTTTTGCTGACCGCGGCGGGGGGCTGCACCGGCTCGACCGCGGGCGGGGCCAAGGCAATGCGCTGGCTGCTCTTCGTGCGGGCGCTGCGGGCCAAGATGCAGATGATCCGCGCGCCGCATGCGGTTGTGGCGATCCGCTACGAGGGGATGCGCGTCGACGAGGACACGATGCGAAGCGTCATCACCTTCATGATGTTCTACGGGCTGACCTTTGGCGGTTTCACCATCGTGCTGGATTTCTTCGGGCTGGATTTCTCGACCTCGGCCAGCGCCGCGCTGACCGCTTTGGCCAACGTCGGGCCGGGCGTGGGGCCGATCATCGGACCGGCGGGGAATTTCGCCACGCTGAGCGATCCGGTGAAGCTGATCCTCGCCTTTGCCATGTACCTTGGGCGGCTGGAGATGATCACCGTCTATGTGCTGCTGACGCCGCTGTTCTGGCGCGAGGTGGGCGACCTGCGCCGGGGGTGATCCTTTGGGCTTCGCCGCGGCATTCTCCTTAGGGTAGAAATTCTCTCTGTGTTACCTTGCCTTGCGCCACGTCAAGGTGAGGGTGTTGTCTTGGCCTAGCGTGCGGGCGTGAGAGATTTGCAGGAGGGATTTTTGATGCGGACGACAGTGGGCAGCGCGGCGCTTTTGCTCGCCACGGCGCTGGTGCCGGGGCTTGGTGCGGCGCAGGAGAGTGCCGATACGATTTATTCCGGTGGCCCGATCCTGACGATCGACGATGCGACCCCCAGCGCCGAAGCGGTGGCGGTGCTGGATGGCAAGATCGTTGCGGTAGGCAGCATGGAGGAGGTCTCGGCGCTGAAGGGCGAGGCCACGCAGATGTTCGAACTGGGCGGTCGGGCGATGCTGCCCGGGTTTGTCGACAGCCACGGGCATGTGGTGCTGGGAGGCATTCAGGCGCTTTCGGCCAATATGCTGGCGCCGCCCGACGGCGATGTGACCGATGTCGCCAGCCTGCAGCAGGGGCTGCGCGACTGGGCCGAGAAAAACCGCGAGGCGGTGGAGGCGGTGAACCTGATCATCGGCTTTGGCTATGACAACGCGCAATTGGCCGAGTTACGCCATCCCACGCGCGACGATCTGGATGCGGTGTCCACCGAGGTGCCGATCCTGATCATCCATCAGTCGGGCCATCTGGGCGTGGCGAACTCCAAGGCGCTCGAGATCGCCGGGATCACCGAGGCATCGGAAAACCCTCCGGGCGGGGTGATCCGCCGCGGCGCGGACGGGCGGCCCAATGGGGTGCTCGAGGAATACGCCTTCTTTGGCACGTTGGTGCCGCTGCTGGGGCAGCTTGGGCCGGAGGGGTTCAAGACCTTCGCCAAGGCGGGGGCCGAGATGTGGGCCAGCTTTGGCTACACCACCGGGCAGGAGGGCCGCTCGAGCGCGGGCAATGTCGAGGCGCTGCGGGCGGTGGATGCGGCGGGAGATCTGCCGATCGACGTGGTGGCCTTTCCCGATGTGCTGGAGGCGCGGGATTTCATCGAGGCGAACGTTTCGCAAGAGTATGACGGCCACGTGCGGGTGGGTGGCTGCAAACTGACCATCGATGGCTCGCCGCAGGGGTTCACCGCGCTGCGCGACCGGCCCTATTACGATCCGGTCGGGGATTACCCGCCGGGCTACAAGGGCTATGCGGCGATCACCGAAGAGCAGGTGGCGGATGCGGTGGATTGGTGCTTTGACCACGACTACCAGATCCTCACCCATGCCAATGGCGAAGGCGCGTCGGACATGCTGATCGCGGCGATTGCCGCGGCGGAAGAGAAATACGGGGCGCCCACCAACCGCCCGGTGCTGGTGCACGGCCAGTTCCTGCGCGAGGATCAGGTGGACAGCATCCAGAAGCTGGGCATCTTCCCCTCGCTCTTTCCCATGCACACCTATTACTGGGGCGATTGGCACCGCGATCATACCGTGGGGCCGGTGAATGCCGACAATATCTCGCCCACCGGCTGGGTGCGGCAGCGCGGGATGATGTTCGGCTCGCATCACGATGCGCCGGTGGCCTTTCCCGACAGCATGCGGATCCTCTCGGCCACGGTGACCCGGCGCACGCGCTCGGGCGACATCCTTGGCCCTGCGCAGCGGGTGAGCGTGATGGACGCGCTGAAGGCGCTGACCATCTGGCCCGCGTGGCAGCATTTCGAAGAGGACAGCAAGGGCTCGATCGAAGTGGGCAAGCGGGCGGATTTCGTGATCCTGTCGGACGACCCGATGGCGGTGGACCCCGAGACGCTGGCCGAGATCGACGTGCTGGCGACGATCAAGGACGGTGCCGTGGTCTATGAGGCCGCGGAGGGCGAGCAGAAGACCGAGCTGCGGGACCGGACCTTCCTTGGGGGGCCGGAGATGGGCCACGAGATTCTGCACGCGATGTATGAGGCGATGAGCGAAGGCTAGGGCCGGGCGCACGAGCTTCTCAAACAAAAAAGGCGCGGAGGGTCTCCGCGCCTTTTTTCGTGTTTCCTAGAGGTGGGCCAGATCAGGCCGAGGCATGCGCCCTGCCGCGGTTGCCGCCGCCACCACCGCCGCTGCGACGGCCGCGGCCTCCGCGCGAGCGGCGCGCGCCGCCGGGCTTGCCCGCGGATTTGCCGCCGCCGGGACGGCCCTGACCGCCCCCATTGCCGCCGCGCCCACGGCGCTGGCCGCCTGCGGGCTCTGCCGGGCGCTCGCCGCCGAGCGTGGTGATCTGCTGGCCGATCAGCTTTTCGATGCCGCGCAGATCGCCCATCTCTTCGACGCCGCAGAAGCTGACGGCGCGGCCATCACGACCGGCGCGCGCGGTGCGGCCGATGCGGTGCACGTAGTTGTCGGCCACATTCGGCAGGTCGAAGTTGTAGACGTGGCGCACGTCGGGGATGTCGATGCCGCGGGCCGCCACATCGGTGGCCACCAGCACGCGCATCTCGCCTTTGCGGAAGGCATCGAGCGCGCGGTTGCGCTGGCCCTGGCTCTTGTTGCCGTGGATCGCGCCAACGGCGAAACCGGCCTGGTCGAGCTTGCGCGAGAGTTTCTCGGCACCGTGCTTGGTGCGGCAGAAGACCAGCGCCAGCTCGTCGCGGTGATCGTCGAGCAGCCCGGTGAGGGTCTCGATCCGCTTGGGGGTTTCGACGAAGATCACCGATTGCTCGATCTTGTCGGCGGTCTTGCCCGGAGGGGCGACCTCGATGCGCACCGGATCGTTGAGATAGGCGCTGGCGATCTCGTTCATCTGCTTGGGCATGGTGGCCGAGAACAGCAGCGTCTGGCGCTGGCTGGGCAGGTCGCGGGCGATGCGGCGCAGCGCGTGGATGAAGCCGAGGTCGAGCATCTGGTCGGCCTCGTCGAGCACGAAATGGCTGACTTGGTCGAGCTTCAGCGCGCCGCGGTCCATCAGGTCGATGAGACGGCCCGGCGTGGCGATGAGCAGATGCGTGCCCTTTTCCAGCTTGCGCGACTGCACGTTGATCGAGTTGCCGCCAACGACCAGCGTCAGGCGCAGGTGCGCGTCTTTCAGCACCGACGACAGCGTGTCGTGGATCTGCGCGGCCAGCTCGCGGGTCGGGGCAAGGATCAGCGCCTGCGCCGATTTCGGGGCGCAGCGCGTGTTGCTGCCAAGCAGCGCATCGGCGATGGGCAGGCCGAAGGCAAAGGTCTTGCCGGTGCCGGTCTGGGCGAGGCCCATCACGTCGCGGCCAGCCATCGCCTCGGGAATGGCGCGCTGCTGGATCGGGGTGGGGTCCGTCAGGTTCTGATCGGCAAGGCGCGCGAGGAGGGCGGGGCGGAGCCCCAGCGTGTCGAATGTCATGAATGTCCTTTCGGGAGGGCCGTCTGAGGGCCGCTGTCCCATGGAGGTATGAGAGGAGGAGGCGTCTCTGGCACAAAGGGAGGCGGCGAGAGGCGCAAAGAACGTGTCGGGCTGCGACGGGAGGGGTTGCGATCGGACCGGGGGCCGGATTGCCCCGCTGCGGCGATCGCGAGAGCCCCTTCGCGACATCAGGCCCTGAAGGTCAGGACACCCAACGCGGGAAAACTGGCATCGCAGGCACGGAGCCTTGGGCCCCGGCCGGTAAGGAACCGGCGATCACGAGGGGCTAAATGGGGCCAATCGGCGGAAAAGTCAATGCTGGCGATGACGAGGGGTCATGCGCGGCAGATCGGCGACGAACGGCGCGCAGAATGCATGACACGATATTGGTCGTTGCAATTTCCGCCGCAACAGCGCATCTACAGCGCGCTACTGAATTTCGTTTCCTGATTCCTCTACGGCTCAGCATTCGACGTTGAGACGCCAAGTCGCTGCGCTTTGTGGGCGACACAGATAGAGGAATACAACCATGGCAACTGGTACCGTCAAGTGGTTCAACACCACCAAAGGCTTCGGCTTCATCGCACCCGATGGCGGCTCGAAAGACGTTTTCGTGCACATCTCGGCTGTTGAGCGTTCGGGCCTCACCGGCCTGGCCGACAACCAGAAAGTGTCGTTCGACATCGAAGCAGGCCGTGACGGCCGCGAGTCGGCGGTGAACCTGGAACTGGTGTAAGCCGGTTTAGGCAGGGATTTAGCCTTGCCAAGAGTTTCGAAAGAGCGGGCCTTCGGGTCCGCTCTTTTGCTTTTGGGGGTGGCTTGTTTGCCCGGATTTGCCCGGAACAAGCGCGCAGCGCGGCGGGCGAGCGCCTGCCCGTCCCGGCGGGCTGGCGTTTTTTCACCGCTATGCAGCGTTCGGGCCTCCTGCGGAGATGGCCAAGATAAAGCGCGCATGCCGCAGGTTGGCAGCGCCATCCCACGGGCAGGCGCTCCCCCGGCCCGCTCCGCTCACACCCCCGCGCGCTGGGCGCCTGCGGCGATGGCGGCGCGGAGCTTGCGTTCGAGCATCTTCTGCTTGGATGGGGTGAAGTACTTCAGCCCGAACATGTCCTTCACGTAGAAGGTGTCGACCACCTGCTCGCCGTAGGTCGCGATGACCGCCGAGACGATGTAGACATGGCTTTCGGACAGGGTGCGCGTCAGATCGTAGAGCAGCCCCGGACGGTCGCGCGTGTCGACCTCAATGATCGTATAGATGTCCGAGCCCTCGTTGTCGAAGCTGATCGAGGTGGGCACTTTGAAGGCCTGCTCGCGTTTCTTCAGCGGGCCGCGGGATTCGATCGCCTCGCGCGGTTTGACCTCGCCCATCAGCGTCTTGCGGATCATCTCGCGCAGGCGGGGCAGGCGGGCCTCGTCGTAGGGCGTGCCGTCGGCGTCCTGAATCCAGAAGGCGGCGGTGGCGTAGCCGTCCTTGGAGGTGAAGGTGCGCGCGTCCACGACGTTGGCGCCGACCAGCGACAGCGCCCCGGCGAGCCGGGCGAAGATCCCGGGATGATCCTGCAGGGCAAAGCAGGCGCGGGTGGCGTCGCGGTCCTCGTCGGGGTGGATGTCGATCTTGATCTCGTCATCCTGAATGTCCTGCAGCATGCGGGCAAAGACCTCATGCGCGGTGACATGCAGCCCCTGCCAGTACGCCTCGTAGTGGCGGCTGGTCTCGGTGCGCAGGTCCTTGGCTTCCCATGTGGCAAGCGCCTCGCGCAGGGCCTTCTTGGCCTCGGCGCCGCGGTTCTCGCGGTTGAGCGCCTCCATGCCGTCCTCGAGCCCGCGGCGGGTCTGCCGGTAGAGCGCGCGCAGCAGCGCCGCCTTCCAGTTGTTCCACACGTCCGGGCCGACGCCGCGGATGTCGCAGACGGTGAGCACGGTCAGCAGGTCGAGCCGCTCGCGCGTTTGCACCGCCTTGGCGAAATCGCGCACGGTGCGCGGGTCGGCGATGTCGCGTTTCTGCGCCATGTCGGACATCAGCAGGTGATAGCGCACCAGCCATTCCACCGTCGCGCTTTCCTGCTTGGTGAGGCCGAGGCGCGGGGCGACCTTGCGGGCGATCTGCGCGCCCAGCACGGCGTGATCCTCGTCGCGCCCTTTGCCGATGTCATGCAGCAGAAGCGCGGTGTAGAGCACCTTGCGGTTCAGCCCCTCGCGCAGGATCTCGGAGGAGACGGGCAGGTCCTCGACCATCTCGCCATGCTCGATGTGCGACAGGTTGCCGATGCATTGGATGGTGTGCTCGTCCACCGTGTAGCTGTGGTACATGTTGAACTGCATCATCGCCACGATCGGTTCGAACTCGGGGATGAAGGCGGCGAGCACGCCAAGCTCGTTCATCCGCCGCAGCGAGCGTTCGGGGTTGCCGTGCTTGAGCAGCAGATCCATGAAGATGCGCTGCGCCTCGCGGTCATGGCGCATCTCGTCGTCGATGAGATGCAGGTTGGCCTTCACCAGACGCATGGCGTCGGGATGCAGCAAGAGGCCGGTGCGCAGCCCTTCCTCGAAGAAGCGCAGGATGTTGATCTTGTCCGACAGGAAGGCGACCGGATCGACGATGGCGAGGCGGTTGTGCACCACCTCATAGCCGTCCTTCACATTGGGCCCGCGCTTGAACATGCGCAGCAGCAGCGGCGCGTCCTTCTGCTGCTCGGCCTCCAGCGAGGTGAGGAAGATGCGGGTGATGTCGCCCACCGAGGTGGCGTGGCGGAAATAATCCTGCATGAACCACTCCACCGCGCGGCGTCCGCCGCGGTCGGTGTAGCCCATGCGCTCGGCCACTTCGACCTGCATGTCGAAGGTCAGCTGTTCGACCGCGCGGTTCGAGGCGAGATGCATGTGGCAGCGGGTGGCCCAGAGGAATTCTTCGGCCTTGTAGAAGGTGCGGTATTCCTCGGGGCTGAACACGCCGAGCCGCACCAGATCCTCGGTGTCGTCGGTGTGGTGGATGTATTTGGTGATCCAGTAGAGCGACTGCAGGTCGCGCAGCCCGCCCTTGCCCTCTTTGACGTTGGGCTCGACCACATAGCGCAGACCCTGCTTGCGGTGCCGCGCGTCGCGCTCTTCGAGCTTGGCGGCGACGAAGGCGCGCTCGGTGCCCTTGAACAGATCGTCCCAGAGGCGCTGTTCCAGCTCGTCCGCGAGGGTCTTCTCGCCGGTCAGATAGCGATGCTCGAGCATGGCGGTGCGGATGGTGAAATCCTCGCCGCCGAGCCGCAGGCAGTCTTTCACCGTGCGCGAGGCATGGCCGACCTTCAGCTTCAGATCCCACAGCATGTAGAGCATCGACTCGATGACGCTCTCGGCCCAGGGGGTGATTTTATGCGGAGTCAGGAACAGCAGGTCGACGTCCGAGAAGGGCGCCATCTCGCCGCGGCCATAGCCGCCCACCGCCAGCACCGAGAGGCGCTCGCCCTTGGTGGGGTTGGGGTTGCGGTGCAGATATTGCGTGGCGACGTCAAAGCAGATGCGGACCATGCCATCGGTGACCCATGTGTAGGCATGGGTGACGGGGAAGGCATTGTGCGGCTGCTCGGCAAACAGCCGGGCGATGGTGGCGCGGCTCTCGTCGCGGGCGGCGGAGAGGAGTTTCACCACTGCGGAGCGAACAGCGCCTTCGCCGCCCTCTTCGGGGAGAGCGGCGAAGACCCGGGCCCGCAGGCCCGCGATGTCGAAGATCTCGGTGGCCGGGGCGATCAGATCGTCTGGCAGATCGCCCGTCAGAGCTTCGTGTGTTTCAGAAACCGGCGCCTGAGAAACTGGAGGGGGCAGGGTCAAGAATCGTTACCTGGCTGTTCTGGATGGTTGCGACGGCGAGCCCACGCTCGTTGGTGCCGTCCGATTTCAGCCTGAATACACCGCCCGTGCCTTGGAAACCAGCGGACTGGGTGAGGGCGCGGCCGGTGAGGGCGTCACTGCGGCCCTGTTCCACCAATGCGCCCACCGCGGCGATGCCATCGAAGGCAAGACCGGCGAGCGGGTGCGGCTCGGCGCCATAGGCGGCGCGGTAGCGGGCGTTGAAATTGCGCTGCATGCTCTGATCGGGCATGGCGAACCACGCCCCCTCGGCGCCGGGGTAGCTGTAGAGCTGCGGCGCCACATCCCAGCGGGTCAGGCCGATGTACTGGGTGGTGGCCGGGTTCACGCCGGACTCGGGCATGATCTGCAGCAGCAGCGGCATGGCGGCATTGGTCGCATCCGAGGTGATGAACACCGATTGCGCGCCGGAGCTGCCGATGATGTTGCCCATCTGCTGCGCGGTGTTGGTCACCCCTTCGACGCTGAGCGGATAGGGCTGCTCTGCCACCACCGAGACGCCATTGCGCGCGGCGGCCTGACCGATCGCGGTGCGGCCAAACTCGCCCGGCACGTCCTGCGAATAGAGCACGGCGACCGAATTGATGCCGCGGCGGGTGCCGTAGCCCATCAGCCGGTCGGCGGTGTTGGTGAAGGTCGGCCCGAGGATGAAAAGATTGCCGCCCGCGATGGAGGCGTTGTTGGAGAAGGACAGCACGTTGACGCCCTCGTCGGCAACCACCTTGGAGGCCTCGACGGCGGTCTCGCCGCGCAGCGGGCCGAGGATGATGCGTGCACCGTCGTCGACCGCACGCTGGGCCTGAGACGCGGCCTGCGCGGGCAGACCTGCGGTGTCATAGACCGCCAGATCGATCTGCGCGCCGCCAAGATCGGCGATCGCCAGTCGCGCGGCGTTTTCCAGATCGCGCGCCACGGCGGCGGCCGCGGGATCGGACTGCGGCACCAGCAGCGCCACGCGCACCGTCTCACCGGGGTTGATGCTGGGACCGCCGCTGCTGGCGGAGCTCAGATCGGTCATCGTCGAGACGTCACAAGCACCGAGCAGCGCGGCAGTCGCGAGCACGGTCATCGGGCGCAGCGCCTTGCGGGCGCGGGCGAAAACGGCGAACATTGGTGGCTGGCTCCCTCGTTGACGCGCATGGCGTAATTCACCATGAGCATTTGAGGGCAATCATAGAGCAGCAAAGGACCGGGTCCAGTGATGAATCCCGAAAGAAGCGGTTTGGCGCCGGGTTTATACCTCGTGTCGACGCCGATCGGAAACGCCCGCGACATCACCCTGCGCGCGCTCGACACGCTGCGCGACGCGGATGTGCTCGCGGCGGAAGATACGCGCAGTCTCAAGCGGTTGATGGAAATCCACGGCATTCCGCTGGGCGAGCGCCCCTGCCTCGCCTACCACGACCACAATGGCGGCAAGATGCGGCCGCGGCTGCTGGCGATGCTGGCCGAGGGCAAGTCGCTGGCCTATGCCTCCGAAGCGGGCACGCCGATGATCTCGGACCCGGGCTTCGATCTGGCGCGCGCGGCAAGGGCCGAGGGCATCGCGGTGACGGCGGCGCCCGGCGCCGCGGCGGTGATCACCGCGCTGACCGTCGCAGGGCTGCCCACCGACCGTTTTCTCTTTGCGGGCTTCCTGCCCAACGCCAAGGGTGCCCGCCGCAATGCGCTGGCGGCGCTGAAGCAGGAGAAGGCGACGCTGGCCTTTTACGAATCCCCCAAGCGGCTCGGGGCGATGCTCGCCGATGCGGCGCTGGCGCTTGGCGGCAGCCGGCCCGCGGCGGTCTGCCGGGAGCTGACCAAGAAGTTCGAAGAGGTGCGCGAGGGCACGCTGGACGAGCTTGCCGAGGCCTATGCCGAGACCCCGCCGAAGGGCGAGATCGTGGTGCTGATCGGCAAGGGGGATTCGGAAAAAATTAGCGACTCTGTTCTAGAAGAGGATCTGAAGGAGGTGCTGGGCGAGATGTCGGTGCGGGATGCGGCGGACCATGTGGCGCAGAAACATGGGATTGCGCGGCGACCGGTCTACCAGCTTGCTTTGACGCTTTCGAAGGACGCCGAATAGCGTCGGGTTGACAGAGCTGTGTTGGGGCGAAATCGGTCGGGTAGGGTAGGATAAATTCGGGGTGTGAATGTCACTGCATGCGTCTCAGATGGAGTTTGATTTTGCCGCCCCGGTGGTGCCCCGCGCGGCGCGCGCTGTGCCGAACGGTGCCCGCCTTGCGCCTGCAGAGGCCTGCAGGCGCCGCACCCGCGGCGAGGTCAGCTATCATGCGGGTCTTGCGGCGGAGGATCAGGTGGCGCGCGACTTCGAGCGACGGGGCTATCCGCTGCTGCGCCGGCGCTGGCGCGGCCGGAGCGGCGAGATTGACCTGATCTTTGGCGATGGCGAGGGTTTTGTCTTTGTCGAGGTGAAGGCCAGCTGGAGTTTCGATCAGGCGCTCGAGCATCTGCGCTGGCCTCAAATCCGGCGCCTGCAAAAAACGGCCGAGGAATTTGTTGGCACGCAGCCCCGTGGCGCGCTGAGCGATATGCGCTTCGATGTGGCCTTGCTCAATCGGCATGGCATGCTGCGGGTCATCGAAAACGCCATCGGCCCGTGAGCAGCGTCTTGCGGCGTCTCTGTCATGCCGAAGCTGCTGATGTGGTTGAGCGCATTGAGCAGGCGATGGGGCGGGTGTTGAGGCCAAGCCGGACCGGGCTGGCATTGCGCCTCGGGCGTGGCTGCGCCATGTATGGCGAAAGTCACGCGCGGAGACCGCCATGAAAATTGCCTTTCAGATGGACCCGATCGGGTCCGTGAACATCAATGCCGACAGCACCTTCCGCCTTGCCGAAGAGGCGCAGGCGCGTGGCCACGAGCTGTTCTACTACGGGCCGGATGACCTTGCTTACGAAGAAGGCCGGATCACCGCGCGCGGCCATTGGATGACCGTCCAGCGCGTTGCCGAGCAGCCGGCGGTGCTGGGCCCGAAAGAGGCTGTCGATCTGGCGGATGTGGATGTGGTCTGGCTACGGCAGGACCCGCCGTTCGACATGCATTACATCACCACGACGCATCTGCTCGACCGTCTCGCGCCGGGTACGCTGGTGGTCAATGATCCGTTCTGGGTGCGCAACTTTCCCGAAAAGCTGCTGGTGCTCAACTTCCCCGAACTGACCCCGCCGACCACGATCGCGCGTGATCTCGGGACCATCAAGGCCTTCAAAGAGCGGCATGGTGACGTGATCCTCAAGCCGCTTTACGGCAACGGCGGCGCGGGGGTGTTCCGCCTCGATCAGAACGACCGCAACCTCAGCTCGCTGCATGAGCTGTTCACCGGATTTTCGCGCGAGCCGCTCATCGTGCAGAAATATCTTCCGGCGGTGAGCAAGGGCGACAAGCGGGTCATTCTCGTCGACGGCGAGCCGGTGGGGGCGATCAACCGCGTTCCGGCGGCAGGCGAGGTGCGCTCGAACATGCATGTGGGCGGCCGGCCCGAGAAGGTCGAGCTGACCGAGCGCGATCGCGAGATTTGCGCCACTATCGGCCCGGTGCTGAAGGAAAAGGGGCAGGTCTTCGTCGGGATCGACGTGATCGGGGACTGGCTGACCGAGATCAATGTGACCTCGCCCACCGGCATCCAAGAGCTTGAGCGCTTCGACGGGATCAATGTCGCCGCCAAGGTTTGGGAGGCGATCGAGGCCAAATGCGGCTGATCGGAACGGCCTAGGGCGGCCCGCCAATTCGGGGCGTCTTGGTGGAGGCTGCGAGATGAGCCTGCAACTCGAGGCGCTCAATTTGGGATTGCGGCTGGTCGCCAAGCGGCGGCTGGCAAGGACGCTGGGCCCCGAAGAGGCCGAGCGCGATCTCGCCGCTCACGCCCCGCGGCTGATGCGGCAACCGCCGCTGCTGCTCCACCTGCGGCGACCGGGCGGGCTGCATTGGATCAGCGCGGGGCCCTGCGCGCCGCGGCGGGTGATCCTTTATCTACATGGCGGCGGGTATATCTCCGGCAGCCCGCGCACCCATCAGGGGGTGATGGCGCGGCTGTCGAAACTTTCCGGCGTCGAGGTCTGCGCGCCCGAGTATCCTTTGGCCCAGCATGCGCCGTTTCCCGCCGCCTTCGAGGCCGCCTGCGCCGCATGGACGCGGCTGGAACGGCTGGGCTACGGGCCGGGGCAGATCGCTCTGGCCGGGGATTCGGCGGGCGGCGGGCTGGCGCTTTGCCTGCTTGCGCATCTGTGCGGGCAAGGCAGCGCTCCGGCGGGGGCGGTGGTCTTTTCGCCCTGGACCGATTTGGCGATGACCGGCGCGAGCCTGACACGCAACGCGGCGCGCGACCCCTTTTTGCCGGCGCGGCGCATCGGGGAACTGGTCGAGATCGTTGCAGGAAGCGCTGCGCGGCAGGACCCGCGGATGTCGCCGCTTTATGGCGCGTTTCCCGGCTGCCCGCCGGTGCGCCTGTGTTGGTCGGAGACGGAGATCCTTGCCGACGACGGCAGCCGCATGGCCGCCCGGCTGCGCGCGGCAGGTGCGGCGGTCGAGGTCGAGACCCATCCCGCCGCCCCGCACGCATGGCCGGTGTTTGACGGCTGGCTGCCCGAGGCGCGCGCCACGCTGCGCCGCGCGGCGGTGTTCGTTCAGGGCGTGCTGCGCGAGACCAGCCGGTAGCTCAACGCCTCGGCCACATGCGGGCGGCGGATCGCCTCTGTGCCTTCGAGGTCGGCGAGGGTGCGGGACACCCGCAGCACCCGGTGATAGCCGCGCATCGACAGGCCGAAACGCTCTGCGGCCCGCAACAGCAGCGCGCGCCCCTCGGCGTCGGGGGCGGCGATCTCGTCGAGCAGCCGTCCGTCGACATCCGCATTGGTGCGCAGCCTCGGGTGCCCGGCATAGCGCGCGGCCTGACGGGCGCGGGCGGCGGTGACACGCGCGGCGATTGTGGCGCTGTCCTCGCCGCCGGGCGGCAGGGCCATCTCTTCGATGGTGACCGGCGGCACCTCGAGGCGCAGATCGAAGCGGTCCATCAGCGGGCCGGAGATGCGTCCGAGATAGTCCTCCGAGCAGAGCGGCGCGCGTGAGCAGGCCCGGGCCGGATCGCCAGCGTGGCCGCATTTGCACGGGTTGGCCGCGGCGACGAGCAGAAAGCGGCAGGGGTAGGTGACATGGGCATTGGCGCGCGAGACGGTGATCTCGCCGGTTTCGAGCGGCTGGCGCAGCCCGTCGAGCACGTTGCGCGGGAACTCCGGCAGTTCGTCCATGAACAGCACGCCATTGTGGGCGAGGCTGATTTGCCCGGGGCGCGCGCCACGTCCGCCGCCGGTGAGCGCCGCCATCGAGGCGGTGTGATGCGGCTGCTGGAACGGGCGCACCATCGAGAGCCGTCCCTCTGAAAGCTCCCCGGCCAGCGAGCGGATCATCGCGGTCTCCAGCGCCTCGGCGGCGCTGAGCGGCGGCATCAGGCCGGGCAGACGCCGCGCCAGCATGGATTTACCAGTACCGGGCGGGCCGGTGAACAGCAGGTGGTGACGCCCGGCGGCGGCGATCTCGAGCCCGCGTTTGGCCCGCTCCTGCCCGCTGACGTCGCGCAGGTCAGGACCGGGGGCAGCGGTTTCGGCAGCGCCGGGGCGTGCGGGCTCCAGCGGTCCGGCGCCGGTGAAATGGCGGATCGCTTCCGAGAGGCTGGCGGCGGCGAGCACGCGGCAGGCCTCGACCCAGGCAGCCTCGGGGCCGCAGGCTGCCGGGCAGAGCAGGCTGCGTTGCTCTGCGGCGGCGGTCAGGGCGGCGGGCAGCGCCCCCGGCACGGCGACCAGCGTGCCATCGAGGCTGAGCTCGCCGAGGGCAACGGCGGTGGCGAGCTCATCGGCGGGGATCACCTCGAGCGCGGCCAGCAGGCCGAGCGCGATGGGCAGATCGAAATGCGAGCCCTCTTTCGGCAGATCGGCAGGTGAGAGGTTCACGGTGATGCGTTTGGACGGCAGAGCGATGGCGAGCGCCTGCAACGCCGCGCGGATCCGCTCGCGCGCCTCGGACACGGCCTTATCCGGCAGGCCGACGATGGCAAACCCCGGCACGCCGGGGGTTACCGCGCACTGAACCTCGACGGTGCGCGCCTCGACCCCGTCGAAGGCGACGGTATAGGCGCAGGCCGCCATGGCATCCCCCCTCGCTGGCCGCTCGCTGTTACGGAGAGCTTGTCGGATCAGATGTTTAGGTTTGGTTAAGCACGATCACTTCTGGAGCGCTGGCGCGCGGAGGATCGCCGGTTTGGCGGTGGAAACCCGCTTGCCACGTGTTTTTTCTGCAACCCACCTAAGTGCAATGGAACGGCGGAGGAAACAGCCCCCGCCCATACCTATGAAGCCTTGGGGTTCGCGAGCGATTCCAATGCCTTGATGGGCTGCTTTTTGCCCTTGCGTCATCGCGGGGCCAAAGGATGCTGCGCCCCTGTGTGACGTCCCTAACCCGCTGAATCCGGCGGTTCGGAGGTGCGGATCTTCGCTCGTGCAATTTTCTCGGAAACCAAATGCCGGGACGCGACGTTATTACACCAAAGAGAAACGGAAGGCTGGCGCCGCCGGCCGAACCCAACGGGGGCCTCTCATGGCATTGGACACCAGCTTTAACGACCAGACTCTCTCGCGTCGCGCTATGAAAGCGGAACTGCTTGATGCCGAGACGGAATTGCGGCTCGCATATGCTTGGCGAGACCAGCGCGACGAGCAGGCCCTGCACCGGTTGATCAACGCCTACATGCGGCTCGCGATCTCGATGGCGGCGAAGTTCAAGCGCTACGGCGCGCCGATGAACGATCTGGTTCAGGAAGCGGGCCTTGGCCTGATGAAAGCCGCCGATAAATTCGACCCCGACCGCGGCGTCCGTTTCTCGACTTACGCGGTCTGGTGGATCAAGGCCTCGATCCAAGACTATGTGATGCGCAACTGGTCGATGGTGCGCACCGGCTCGACCTCTTCTCAGAAATCGCTGTTCTTCAACATGCGCCGCGTTCAGGCTCGGCTCGAGCGCGAGGCGACGGCCCGCGGCGAAGCGGTGGATCGTGTGAAGCTGCGCGAGATGATCGCCACCGAGATCGGCGTGCCGCTGCATGACGTCGAGATGATGGAAGGCCGCCTGTCGGGGTCTGACTATTCGCTCAACGCCACGCAGAGCACCGATGAAGATGGCCGCGAGTGGATCGACACGCTGGAAGACGAGGGCGAGCAAAGCTCGATGCTCGTCGAAGGCAAGCTCGACAATGCACAACTGCGCGAATGGCTTGTGTCTGCGCTCACGTCGCTGAATGATCGCGAACGGTTCATCGTGCGCGAGCGCAAGCTGCGTGACGAGAGCCGGACGCTGGAAAGCCTTGGTCAGGAACTGGGATTGTCGAAAGAGCGGGTGCGCCAGCTTGAGGCTGCGGCCTTCGCCAAGATGCGCAAGTCGCTTGAAGGGCAATCGCAAGAGGTGCAACACTTCCTCGCATGATGCGAGCCCTTGCCCTCCCGGCCTTACTGGCCTTCACATTGCCTGCGCCGCTCTTGGGGCAGGAGACGCCCACCAAGGGCGACCTGTCCGCCCTCACCGGGGCGGACGTCGTGTTTCTGGGCGAAATTCACGACAACCCGGCCCACCATGCGCGTCAGGCTGAACTGGTTGCAGAGATCCAGCCGGTGGCGCTGGTGTTTGAGATGCTGACCGCCGAACAGGCCGCGCAGGTGACGCCCGATCTCATGCGCGACGAAGCGGCGCTGCAATCGGCTCTGGCGTGGAACGACAGCGGCTGGCCGGATTTTTCCATGTATTACCCGATCTTTGCGGCGGCGCCCGAGGCGAAAATCTTCGGCGCGGAACTGCCGCGCGAGGAAGCGCGCGCGGTGCGGGATCGCGATCTGGCCGAGGTGTTCGGGCCGAGTGCGGGCTTTTATGGGCTCGATGAGCCGCTTGAGCGGGACGAGCAGGCGGCACGGCAGCAGATGCAGATGGCCGCCCATTGCGACGCCCTGCCGATCGAGATGCTGCCGATGATGGTCGACATCCAGCGCCTGCGTGATGCGCGGCTGGCCGAGACCGCGCTCAGTGCCTATGCCGACCTTGGCGGCCCGGTGGTGGTGATCACCGGCAATGGTCATGCGCGCCGCGACTGGGGTGCCCCGGCGCTGGTGGAGCGCGCGGCGGGCGAGGTCACGGTGGCCGCGCTGGGACAAGGCGAGACCTCCGGCGATGCCGAGGGGATGGATGCGCCCGATGGCAGCTTCGATCTGGTCGAGGACGCGGCCCCGGCAGAGCGCGACGATCCCTGCGAAGACTTCCAGATGCCACAGAGCAACTGAGCCGCGTTGTGATGAGGTGGCGCGGGCGGATTGAGTTTTCCCGGCGCGGCCTCTAACACTTGGGGCCGAAAGCGGGGCAGGCGGCCCCGATGGGCGAGGGGCGCGGCAGCATGCTTTCCGGCAAGCGGATACTTCTGATCATCGGCGGCGGTATCGCGGCCTATAAGTCGCTGGAACTGATCCGGCGCCTGCGCGAGCGCGGCGCCTCGGTGACCCCGGTGATGACGCGGGCGGCGGAAGAGTTCGTCACGCCGCTCTCGGTCTCGGCGCTGGCGGGGGAGGAGGTCCACCGCGATCTCTTCGATCTCACCAAGGAAGCCGAGATGGGGCATATCCAGCTCAGCCGCGTTGCCGATCTGGTGGTGGTCTCTCCGGCGACGGCGGACCTTATGGCGAAGATGGCGCAGGGCATGGCCGGCGATCTGGCCTCGACGCTGCTGCTTGCCACCGACACGCCGGTGCTGATCGCACCCGCGATGAATGTGCGCATGTGGCAGCACCCCGCCACGCAGCGCAATCTTGGGCTGCTGCAGGGCGACGGCGTGCGCGTGGTCGGCCCCAATGATGGCGACATGGCCTGCGGCGAGTTCGGGCCGGGGCGGCTGGCCGAGCCGATGGAAATCCTCGCGGCGATCGACGCGGCGCTGTCGGATGGCCCGCTCAAGGGGCGCCGGGTGCTGGTTACCTCCGGCCCCACCCATGAGCCGATCGACCCGGTGCGCTACATCGCCAACCGCTCCTCGGGCGCGCAGGGGACGGCGATTGCCGAGGCGCTGCGTGATCTCGGGGCCGAGGTGGTCTTTGTCACCGGTCCCGCTGATGCGCCGCGCCCCGCTGGCGTCGAAGTGATCGAAGTGGAGACCGCGCGCGAGATGCGGGCAGCGGTGCTGGCCGCGCTCCCCGCCGATGCCGCGATCTTTGCCGCCGCCGTGGCCGACTGGCGCATGGCGACGGAGACCAACTCGAAGATCAAGAAACAGGCGGGGAAACTGCCCGCGCTGGAGTTCGCCGAGAACCCCGACATCCTCGCCGAGGTCGCGCAGATGACCGAGGATCGGCCCGGGCTGGTGGTGGGCTTCGCCGCCGAGACCGACGATGTGGTCGAGAATGCCACCGCCAAACGCGCCCGCAAGGGCTGTGACTGGATCGTCGCGAATGACGTCTCTCCGGCGACCGGCATCATGGGCGGCAGCGAAAACGCCGTGGTGCTGATTTCCGAAACTGGCGCCGAGGACTGGCCGCGCATGGGCAAGCGGGCGGTGGCGGCGCGGCTGGCGGAGCGAATTGCCGGGGCGCTGGCGGGCTGAGCTAAAGACTGGCCTGAGCGCGGGCCGGAGGCGGCAGATTTGCGTATTTTGGGAACAATGAAGGTGCTGGCCCGGGAGCGGGCAGCGCCGCGACAAGGAAAGGATGAGCCGTGGTTTCTGTGGCGATGATGTGGGACGAGGGCGCGGACCGGGAACTGGGGCTGCCGCACTATGCCAGCTCTGGGGCGGCGGGCGCGGACCTGCGGGCGAATTTCCCCGACCGGGGCGAGGTCGTGCTGGCGCCGGGCGCGCGCGCGCTCATTCCAACGGGGCTGTGCATGGCGATCCCCGAGGGCTTTGAGGTGCAGATCCGCCCGCGCTCGGGTCTGGCGCTGAAGCATGGCATCACCCTGCCGAACACGCCAGGCACCATCGACAGCGACTATCGCGGCCCGCTTGGGGTGATCGTGATGAACGCCGGGCAGGAGAGCTTTACCGTGGCCCATGGCGAGCGCATCGCGCAGATGATCGTGGCCCCGGTGGTGCAGAGCGCTTTTGAGCTGGTCGAAAGCCTGCCGGAGACGGTGCGCGGCGAGGGCGGCTTTGGCTCGACAGGCACGCGCTGATGCTGCTGGTGCTGGGCATCGGCGCGGCGATCTGGGGGCTGGGGCATCTGCTCGGGGCTTCCAAAACGGCGCGGCTCTACATGCTGGGGCTGCTCTATGTGATCGTGTTGATGATCCAGGTGGCCCTGCCCGAGGGCCACGGTCTGCGGCAGCTGACCGGCGGCAGCCCGGCGCTCTGGCTGATCCTTGGCGGTTTCGTGGCGCTGGGACTGGCCTATGCGCTGGTGCTGCGCCGGGTGAAGGCGCGGGCGCAGGCGGGCGAGGCGGCGCGGGCCGCTGAGGTGCCCGCCAAGCCCGGTCGCATGTCCGACACCGAGCTTGAGCGCTACGCCCGTCATATCGTGCTGCGCGAACTGGGCGGGCCGGGGCAGAAGAAACTGCGCGGGGCCAAGGTGCTGGTGGTCGGCGCAGGCGGGCTCGGGGCGCCGGCGCTGCAGTATCTCGCGGCGGCGGGTGTCGGGACGATCGGGGTGATCGACGATGATCTCGTCGAGAACGCCAACCTGCAACGGCAGGTGATCCACACCGACGCGCGCATCGGCATGCCCAAGGTGTTTTCGGCGCAGGCGGCGATGGAGGCGCAGAACCCGCATGTGACGGTGAAACCCTATCACCGCCGCATGGATCCCGGCATCGCCGAGGATCTCATTGCCGACTACGATCTGATCCTCGATGGCACCGACGACACGGACACGCGCTATTTGGTGAACCGCGTGGCGGCGGCGCAGGGCAAGCCGCTGGTCTCGGGCGCGCTCAGCCAATGGGAGGGGCAGATCTCGGTCTTCGACCCGGCCCATGGCGCGCCCTGTTATCAATGCGTCTTTCCGGTGGCCGCGGCGCCGGGGCTGGCGCCCTCCTGCGCGCAGGCCGGGGTGCTGGGGCCGCTGCCGGGCGTCATCGGCGCGATGATGGCGGTAGAGACGGTGAAGCTGCTGGCCGGGGCCGGACAGCCCCTGCGCGGCGAGATGCTGATCTATGACGCGCTCTGGGGCGAGACCCGCAAGATCGCCGTCAAGCCGCGCAGCGATTGCCCGGTCTGCGGCGGCGGCAGCTGACCCCACGGCGGGCGCGGCGCGCCGGTCTTGCCAAGGGAAGGGCGCGCGCCATACTGGCGCCACACCAAATTCCCGAGAGGTTTCCCGATGCTTAAGACCCATGCCGTCCCTGCGTTTGCCTCGGCGCTTGCCGCCGCGCTGCTTGCCGCCACGCCGCTTCTGGCGCAGGACCTGCCCGATCTTCAGGGCCGCGAGGTGGTGGTGGTCACCGAGAACGCCTATCCGCCGCTGCAGTTCGTCGACCCCAAAAGTGGCGAGGCGATCGGTTGGGAATATGACGCCATGGCCGAGATCGCCACGCGGCTGAATATGAACGTCGCGTATGAGAACATTTCGTGGGATGCGATGATCCCGGCGGTGAGCGAGGGGCAGTTCGACATCGGCATGACCGGCATCACCATCCGCGAGGATCGCGCCGAAATGGTGGATTTCTCCGAAGCCTACATGCGCTCGGAAATGGTCATGCTGGTGCGCGGCGATGAGGATCGTTTCGACGATGCCGCCTCTTTTGCCGCCGATGAAGACCTGCTGATGGGCGCGCAGCCGGGCACCACGCCCTTCTACGTCGGCGTCTATGATGTGCTTGATGGCGATGAGCAGACCCCGCGCATCACCCTTTTCGAAACCTTCGGCGCCAGCGTGCAGGCGCTGCGCGTGGGTGATATCGATCTGGTGCTGACCGATGGCACCGCGGGTGACGGCTATGTGGCCTCCTCGGAGGGCGCGCTGAAGATCGTCGGCGAGAAGCTCGGGACCGAGGATTTCGGCTTCATCTTCCCCAAGGGCTCGGACCTCGTGGCGCCGGTGAATTCGGCCATCGAGGCGATGCGCGCCGATGGCACGCTGGAGGCGCTGAACAAGAAATGGTTCCTCGACTATAAGATGGGCGAATGAGCCCGGCCCGCGCTGCATGAAACCGCAGGCGAAGAAAGACTTTCCCTGGTGGCTGCTGGTCACCGGGGTACTGGGGGTGCTGGCCTATGGCGCGGTGCTGACCAGCGAGGTGCAGGCGCAGGTGCTGCAGACGCTGCTGAAGGGCGTGCAAATCACCCTGTTCGTCACGTTGGTGGGCTTTGCGCTGGCCTCGCTCATCGGCATGGGCGTGGCGCTGATGTCGCTCTCGGGCAGTCTTGTGCTGCGTCAGATCGCGCGGTTCTACACGGAAATCCTGCGCGGAATCCCGATCCTCGTGCTGCTGCTCTATGTCGCCTTCGTGCTGGCGCCGGGGCTGGTTGCGGGCTGGAACTGGCTGGCCGGGCAGCTCGGGATCGAGCCAATCCGGGTGCGGGATTTCTCGCTGCTCTGGCGGGCGATCCTCGCGCTGACCATCGGCTATTCGGCCTTCATCGCCGAGGTGTTCCGCGCCGGGCTGCTGTCGGTGGATGAAGGGCAGATCGAGGCCGCCGAGGCGCTCGGGCTGAGCCGCTTTCAGGTGTTCCGGCTGATCGTGCTGCCGCAGGCGATCCGCACCATCCTGCCGCCGCTGGGCAATGATTTTGTCGCCATGGTCAAGGACAGCTCGCTGGTTTCGGTGCTGGGGGTTCTGGATGTGACGCAACTGGGCAAAGTCACCGCGGCGGGCAACTTTCGCTACTTTGAGACCTACAATGTGGTGGCGCTGATCTATTTGACGCTGACCATTTCCCTGTCGCTGCTGCTGCGGCACCTCGAGGCGCGGCTGCGCGAGCGGCCCTGAGGGCGCCGCCGGTGGCAGGTGCCGGAGCCTCCGGCGGGGATATTTTGATCTAGACGAAGGCGCCAGCGCGGTGCCCGGCTTTCATCTTTCCGAAAATACTCCCGCCGGAGGCATCCGCCAGCCCCATTGAAGGCGGCGGGCGAAGGTCATAGCTTCGCTGCAAAAGGAGTCTGCATATGACCAACCCGTTGCTTGCCGAATGGGACACGCCCTTCGGCCTCGCCCCCTTCGACCGTATCTCCGACGCGGATTTCGCCCCGGCCTTTGACGAGGCGCTCGCGGCGCATCTCTCCGAGATCGAGGCGATCGCCGACACTCCCGAGGCACCCAGCTTTGCCAATACCATCGAGGCGATGGAGGGCGCGGGCGAGGCGCTCGACAAGGTGCTGTCGGTGTTCTTCTCGGTGGCGGGCGCGGACAGCAACGCGGCGCGGCAGGCGCTGCAGCGGGAGTTCTCGCCCAAGCTGGCGGCGCATAGCTCGGCGATCTACTCGAATGCGGCACTCTTTGGCCGGGTGCGGGACCTCTGGGCGCAGCGCGATACGCTGGGGCTCACGGACGAAGAAGCGCGGGTGCTGATGCTCACCCACCGCGGGTTCGTGCGCGCAGGGGCCGCGCTCACCGGGCCCGAGGCGGAGCGGATGAAAGAGGTGAAGTCGCGGCTTGCGGTGCTCGGCACCGAGTTCACCCAGAACCTGCTGAAGGACGAGGCTGATTGGGTGATGCCGCTCACCGAAGCTGATCTCGAGGGGCTGCCCGAATTTGTCGTCGATGGCGCGCGGTCGGCGGGCGAGGCTGGCGGGCATAACGGGCCGGTGATCACCCTGTCGCGCTCGCTCATCGTGCCGTTCCTGCAGTTCTCGCCCCGGCGCGACCTGCGCGAAACAGCGTGGCGAGCATGGACCTCGCGCGGCGAGAACGGCGGGGCGACCGACAACCGGGGCATCGCCGCCGAGGTGCTGAAACTGCGCGAAGAGCGCGCGGCGCTGTTGGGCTATCCCGATTTCGCCTCCTACAAGCTCGAGACCGAGATGGCGGGTAGCCCCGAGCGGGTGCGCGAGCTTCTGATGCAGGTCTGGCAGCCCGCCCGCGCCGCGGCGATGGCCGATCAGGCGCAGATGGAAGAGATGCTGCGCGAGGATGGGGTCAACGATGATTTCCGGGCGTGGGACTGGCGCTACTATGCCGAGAAGCGGCGCCGCGCGCTGCATGATCTCGATGAGGCGGAACTGAAGCCCTACCTGCAGCTGGAGCGGATGATCGAGGCGGCCTTCACCTGCGCCAACCGCTTGTTCGGGCTGGAGTTCCGAGCGCTGGATCAGCCGCTTTACCACCCCGATTGCCGGGCGTGGGAGGTGACGCGGAACGGCGAGCATCTGGCGGTGTTCATCGGGGATTACTTCGCCCGCGCTTCGAAACGGTCGGGCGCATGGTGTTCGGCGATGCAAAGCCAGGCCAAGCGCCCGGTCACGAAGGCACCCATCGTGATCAACGTCTGCAACTTCGCCAAGCCGTCCAAGGGCAAGCCGGCGCTGCTGTCTTATGACGACGCGCGCACGCTGTTCCACGAGTTCGGCCACGCGCTGCACCAGATGCTGTCGGATGTGGAGTTCGGCTCGGTCTCGGGCACCTCGGTGGCGCGCGACTTCGTGGAACTGCCGAGCCAGCTTTACGAGCACTGGCTGGAGGTGCCGGAGGTGCTGGCCGAGTTTGCCACCCATGCCGAGACCGGAGAGGCGATGCCCAAGGCGCTGCTCGACAAGGTGCTGGCGGCGGCGACCTTCGACATGGGCTTCCAGACGGTGGAATATGTCGCCTCGGCGCTGGTCGATCTGGAGTTCCATTCGGGCAAGGCCGCCGATGATCCGATGGCGAAACAGGCGCAGGTGCTGGAAAGCATCGGCATGCCCTCGGCGATCACCATGCGCCATGCCACGCCGCATTTCGCCCATGTCTTCGCGGGGGACGGCTATTCCTCGGGCTATTACAGCTACATGTGGTCCGAGGTGATGGACGCCGACGCCTTTGCCGCTTTCGAGGAAGCGGGCGGTGCCTTCGATCCCAAGACCGCCGCGAAGCTCGAAGAGTTCATCCTGTCGAAGGGCGGCTCGGTCGAGGCCGAAGAGCTTTACACCGCGTTCCGCGGTCGCATGCCCGGGGTCGAAGCGCTGCTCAAAGGGCGCGGGCTGGCGGCCTAGAACGCCTCGCGGGTGAGGCTGAACCCCTCATCCGCCAGCAGGTTCAGAACCCCTTCGGTGCCGCCCAGATGCGCGGCGCCGAAGGCGGCCACCACGGGCTCCTCGCTCTGCTCTGCAGCCTCCAGCAGCACCGGGATCCACGCGTGGTTGCGGGCGACCAGCAGCTGCGCCTCGGTTTCATCCATCATCTTGTCGACCTCGGCGGGGGCCTCGGGCAGGGCCCGGCGGGCGATCAGCCGAGAGATCACCAGCGTGTCGGCATGGGCCTCTTCGAAATAGGCGGCGAACATGGTGGCGAACTGGTCTTCGGCGGTTTTCGTGTCGAGGATGCCGGTGCGCAGCATTTCGAGCTGTTCCTCGATCGGCTCGGCGTTGAACAGGCGGAACACCGTGTCATAGCTTTCGAGCGCGCGGGTCGGCACGCCCGCACCCTCGGCCAGATCCTCGAGCCGCTTGTCGAGCCCGGTCTTGCCCTGCAGCTGCGCCATGGCACAGGGCGGCGTGGCGAGCATCATCGACAGGTACCAAGGCTGGAACTTTGCGGCGAGGATCGCCGGGATGCCGCGGTCGCGCGCCGCCTCGGCCAGCGCCTGCCACGTCTCTTCGGGCAGAAGGTCGGGCAGGCTGCTGTCCTTGAGCGTCAGCATCCCCGGATCCGCCGCCAGCGCCTGCTGCAGCTGGGTTTCATCGGCGCGGGTCATCTCCAGCAGCAGCGTGCTGGCGCTCTCGACCAGCGGCACGAGGCGCTCCACCGGCCCGTCGAGGCGCTGATCGCCAAGATGCATGGTGCCGATCAGATGGATCACCTCATCGCCGCGGGTGGCGCGCCAATGGTTTCCCGCCGGGAAAGGGATCTCGGCCAGCATCCGGCTGCGCTCGGCCTGTTCGGCCTCGGTGAGCGTGCCGCGCAGATCGCTGCCTTCGCAGGCGGCATGGAGCGCGGCGGGCGCGAGCATCAGGAGCAGGGCAATGAGCGGACGGAACATGCGGGGGCTACCTCACGGGGAACGCGGAACCGGGGCAGGCTAGGGCAGCGGCTTGCCAGCGGCAAGCGGCGGGGCGATGGTGGCGGCCATGTTGCGGGAAAGTGAACTCTATGCGCCGGTAAAGGCGCTTTTGGTCCGGCAGGGCTATGAGGTGAAGGGCGAGGTGGGCGCGGCCGACCTCGTGGCGGTGCGCGGTGACGAAGCGCCGGTGATCGTCGAGCTGAAGCTGAAGATCACGCTGGCGCTGTTTCATCAGGCGCTGGCGCGGCTGCGGCTGTCCGATCTGGTCTATATCGCGGTGCCAAAACCCGGCGGGCGCACGGCGCGGCGGGCGCTGAAGGACAATCTGGCCATGTGCCGGCGGCTCGGGCTGGGGTTCATCACCGTCAAGGACGGGCGCGCCGAAGTGCATTGCGATCCGGGCCCCTATGCACCGCGCAAGAGCAAGGCAGGGCAGGCCAAGCTGCTGCGCGAGTTTCGGCGGATCACCGGCGATCCCAACGACGGCGGCGCCACGCGGCATGGCATCGTCACCGGCTACCGGCAGGACGCGCTGCGCTGTGCGGCGTTCCTGATCGAGGCCGGCGAGAGCCGGGGCAGGGATGTGGTGGCGGCGACCGGGGTCAAAGTGGCGACGCGGCTGATGGCCGACAATCACTATGGCTGGTTTACCCGCGTGCGGGTGGGGGTCTACGATCTGACCGATGCGGGACGCGAGGGGCTGGTGCATTGGGCGGGCAGTTGGGAGGAAGAGGCGGCGGAGTGACGCCGCCCCTCGGGCCGTCTGCTTAGGCCTCGCTTGGCGTGGCTTGCAATTCTGCCTGTGCGGCGGCGGCGGCGCGTTTCGCGCGCTTGGCCAGCACGCGCTCTCGGTAGAGCGTGTAGAGCCCCGAGGCGATGATGATCCCGCAGCCGACGAAGGTCCACAAATCGGGCAGATCGGCGAAGACGAGGAAGCCGTAGAGGGTGCTCCAGATGATCATCGTGTATTGCACCGGCGCCATCACCACGGCCTGACCGACGTCGAGCCCTCGGATGATCAGGAACTCGCCAAGGCCCGCCGTCGTGGCGATGATCAGGCACATGGCCCAGACCCCAAGGCTGGGCGGGGTCTGCCAGATGAAGACCAGAGGCACCGAGCACAGCAGGAACGAGGTGAGCGAGGTGTAGCTGACCGTCGTGGCAATACTGTCCGCACCGCTGAGGTAGCGCGACAGAAGCTGCCGGGCTGCAAAGAAAAGCGCCGCGATGAAGGCAAAGCCGATGGCCGGGTGAAAGACGCCCATGCCCGGACGGATCACCACCAGCACCCCAATGAAGCCCGTGATCACCGCGGCCCAGCGGCGCGGCCCCACCGGCTCTTTGAGCAAGAGTGCGCCGAAGACGGTGACGATGAACGGCGCGGTGAAGGTCACCGCGGTGGCATCGGCCAGTCCGACAAACCGCAGCGACATGATGAAACAGGCGGCCGAGCTCAGAGCGATCACCCCCCGCAGCATCTGCAGCACCGGGTGCGGCGTGCGCAGGATATGGCTGCCGCGCATCATCAGCAGGACCATCACCCCGATGAACAGGCCCGACTGCCGGAACCAGATCACCTGCATCAGCGGCAGATGTTCGGTCAGCAATTTGGCCAGCATGTCGGTGATGCCGAAGCCGAAAAAGCCGAGCGCCATGAACAGGAAGCCACGGGTATTGTCGTGCGGCGGCTGCTGCAGCGGGGAGGGCGCCGAGATCGGCGCGTAGGGAATGGCCATGTGGGTCTCGATTCTGTGATCTCAGTCAGGTCACCACATTCGGCGGAGATATGCCATGGCCTGCGTGGCTTGCCTTGCGAGAGCGCCGGGCCGTGCACATGTCTCGGGCGCGGGTCGATGCGCTCTGCCGGGTGTCATGAAATTTTCTCGGACGGGAGTGTTGACTCAAAACGTGGGCCTGCCTAGCTATGCCTCGTTAGCACTCCACAAGGGTGAGTGCTAATGGCTCTCGGGTCAGACGCCGTCTGGCTATCAGCGGGGGCCTACAGGGACAACCTTTGAGCTATGGAGACTCGAAGATGGCATTCAAACCGCTTCACGACCGCGTGCTGGTTCGCCGCGTTGAGAGCGACGAAAAGACCAAGGGCGGTCTGATCATCCCCGACAGCGCAAAAGAGAAGCCCGCTGAGGGCGTAATCGTTGCCTGCGGCGAAGGCGCCCGCAAGGATTCCGGCGAGCTCATCGCGATGGCCGTGAAATCCGGCGACCGCGTGCTGTTCGGCAAATGGTCCGGCACCGAAGTGTCGATCGACGGCGAAGAGCTGCTGATCATGAAGGAATCGGACATCCTCGGCATCACCGAGGCGGCCTGATCCGCTGATCGCTCCGGGCCTGCGGGCCCGATACGCCTGACCTCAATACAGATTTAGGAGAACTCGCAGATGTCTGCAAAGGACGTGAAGTTCGATACCGACGCCCGCTCGCGCATGCTGAAAGGCGTGAACATCCTCGCCGACGCGGTGAAGGTGACCCTCGGCCCGAAAGGCCGCAACGTTGTGCTCGACAAGTCGTTTGGCGCACCGCGCATCACCAAAGACGGTGTGTCCGTGGCCAAGGAAATCGAACTGGAAGACAAGTTCGAGAACATGGGCGCGCAGATGGTGAAGGAAGTCGCTTCCCGCACCAACGACGAAGCCGGTGACGGCACCACCACCGCGACCGTTCTGGCTCAGGCCATCGTGAAAGAGGGCGTCAAAGCCGTCTCCGCGGGCATGAACCCGATGGACCTCAAGCGCGGCATCGACCTGGCAACCGCCAAAGTCGTCGAAGCCATCAAGGCAGCTGCACGCCCGGTCAACGACAGCAACGAAGTTGCTCAGGTCGGCACCATCTCGGCGAACGGCGAAGCCGAAATCGGCCGTCAGATCGCAGACGCGATGCAGAAGGTCGGCAACGAGGGTGTCATCACCGTCGAAGAGAACAAAGGCCTCGAGACCGAGACCACCGTTGTTGAAGGCATGCAGTTCGACCGCGGCTACCTGTCGCCGTACTTCGTGACCAACGCCGACAAGATGATCGCAGAGCTCGACGACTGCATGATCCTGCTGCACGAGAAGAAACTCTCGTCGCTGCAGCCGCTCGTCCCGCTGCTCGAGCAGGTGATCCAGTCGCAGAAGCCGCTGCTGATCATTGCTGAAGACGTCGAAGGCGAAGCGCTGGCGACCCTCGTGGTCAACAAGCTGCGCGGCGGCCTGAAGATCGCAGCCGTGAAAGCACCGGGCTTCGGCGACCGCCGCAAGGCCATGCTGCAGGACATCGCGATCCTGACCGGCGGCCAGGTGATCTCGGAAGACCTCGGCATGAAGCTCGAGTCGGTGACCATGGACATGCTTGGCACCGCCAAGACCGTGAACATCACCAAAGACGAGACCACCATCGTCGACGGCCACGGTGAGAAAGCCGAGATCGAAGCGCGCGTCGCTCAGATCCGCACCCAGATCGAGGAAACCACCTCGGACTACGACCGCGAGAAGCTGCAGGAACGCGTTGCCAAACTGGCAGGCGGTGTTGCTGTCATCCGCGTCGGCGGCATGACCGAAGTGGAAGTGAAAGAGCGCAAGGACCGTGTGGACGACGCTCTGAACGCCACCCGCGCAGCCGTGCAGGAAGGCATCGTCGTCGGCGGCGGCACCGCTCTGGTGCAGGGCGCCAAGACCCTCGAAGGTCTGGTTGGCGAGAACTCCGACCAGAACGCCGGTATCGCCATCGTGCGTAAGGCTCTGGAAGCTCCGCTGCGCCAGATCGCCGAGAACGCCGGTGTCGACGGCTCGGTCGTCGCAGGCAAAGTGCGTGAATCGGAAGACCTGAAGTTCGGCTACAACGCTCAGACCGACGAATATGGCGACATGTTCTCGTTCGGCGTGATCGACCCCGCGAAGGTCGTGCGTACCGCACTGGAAGATGCAGCTTCGGTTGCTGGCCTGCTGATCACCACCGAAGCGATGGTGGCAGACAAGCCGCAAAAAGACGCGCCGGCCGGCGGCATGCCCGACATGGGCGGCATGGGCGGCATGGGCGGCATGATGTAATCTGCCGGTCCATTAGGACGTCTGCCTTCGGGCAGCAGGCGGGGGGCTTCGGCCCCCCGTTTTGCGTTTGATGCGCCCTTGGCGAGGGGCGTCTCGGCCAAGGGCGGTGGGCATTTCGGCGCATCGCCGCCTTCGCCATTTTCCTTTCGCGGCCAGCGCGCTAGGCTCCGGAGCGAGAACCGCGCAAGGAGATCTGCGATGAAACTGCTGCAGGCCGGACCGTCCCCCTTTGTCCGTAAGGTGCTGGTGACGCTGCATGAAACCGGCCAGTACGAGGATGTCGAGATGGTGCAGGTCACCGCCTCTCCGCTGACGCCTGATCCCGCGCTGGTCTCGGCCAACCCGGTGGGCAAGATCCCCGCTCTGGTGCGTGCCGACGGGCCGACGCTTTACGACAGCCGGGTGATCTGCCGCTTTCTCGATGCCCGCGCCGAGGCCGGGCTCTATCCCGAGAGCCGCATCTGGGACACGCTGACGCTTGAGGCCACTGGCGACGGCATCATGGATGCCGCCGTGCTGATCATCTACGAGGAACGCTTCCGCCCGCGTGAGCAGGTCTCGATGGAATGGATCGAAGGCCAGTGGAGCAAGGTGAGCCGCGCGCTCGACGCGCTCAACACGCGCTGGATGAGCCATCTCGCCGGGCGCGTGGACATGGGGCATATCTCGGTCGCCTGTGCTCTGGGGTATCTCGATTTCCGCCATGACGCCCGCAAGTGGCGCGTCGGGCGCGAGGCGCTGGCCGAATGGTATGACGCGTTTTCCCAGCGTCCCGCGATGCAGGCGACCGACCCGATGGCCGCCGAGGCCTGACCGCGCCAGCCTCGCCTGACCGTGCGCCCCGTGGTTGCCAAAGGGCTTGCACGCGGGCGCGCTTGCGCTTAGCTGCCTGCACCCCCGAAATCCCAGCCAAGAGGGAGCCTCCCCATGCGGATGCGCGACACGTTCATCAAACCGATGCACCCCGAGGGACGCAAGTTCGTCGGCATCTTTGCCGCGATCACCGTGGTGCTCTTCCTGATCTGGGACCCGCTGGGCTGGATCGGCGTCGGCCTCACCGTCTGGTGCTATTACTTCTTCCGCGATCCCGAGCGCGTGGTGCCGCAGCGCCCCGGCCTGCTGGTCTCGCCCGCCGACGGTGTGGTGTCGCTGATCGAGCCCGCCGTGCCGCCGGCGGAGCTGGGCATGCCCGATGCGCCGCTGACTCGCGTGTCGGTCTTCATGTCGGTGTTCAACTGTCACGTGAACCGCACCCCGGCGACGGGCGAGATCGTCTCGGTGGCCTATCGCCCCGGCAAGTTCCTCAACGCCTCGCTCGACAAAGCTTCGGTGGACAACGAGCGCAACGCGCTGCGCATCCGCCTCGAGGACGGGCGCGAGATCGCAGTGGTGCAGATCGCAGGCCTTGTGGCGCGGCGTATCATGTGGTGGGTGAAGGACGGCGACCGGCTGAACCGTGGCGATCGGTTCGGTCTTATCCGCTTCGGCTCGCGTCTGGACGTCTATCTGCCCGAGGGGGTGGAGCCGCAGGTTGCCATCGGCCAGACCATGATCGCGGGCGAGAGCGTCATTGCCGACCTTGGGGAGCCCCTGAATGAATGATCAGAAGCCGACAGAGGATCCGAAGGTCCGCGCCGCCGAAAAGGTGACGCTGATCCAACTGCTGCCGAACGTGCTGACCGTGGTGGCCATCTGCGCCGGTCTCACCGCGATCCGCTTCGGTTTGCAGGGGTCTTACGAACTGGCGGTGCAGCTGATCCTGCTGGCGGCGGTGCTCGACGGGCTGGATGGACGTCTGGCGCGGGCGCTGAAGTCCGAAAGCGGCATGGGCGCCGAACTCGACAGCCTCGCCGATTTCCTCAACTTCGGCGTGGCGCCGGGGATGCTGCTTTATACATGGGCGCTGGAAGACAGCCGCAGCTTCGGCTGGATCGCGGTGCTGGTGTTTGCGGTCTGCGCGGTGGTGCGCCTTGCGCGGTTCAACGTGATGCGCAAGTCCGAGGACAAGGATCACGACAACGCCTATTTCACCGGCGTGCCCTCTCCGGCGGGGGCGCTTCTGGCGATGCTGCCGATGTATCTCAGCTTCGGGCTCGGTGCCGGGCCGATGTTCCCCGATCTGCTGCTGGCAGGCTGGCTGGTGCTGGCCGGGCTGGCGATGATCAGCCGCGTGCCCACGTGGTCGTTCAAGACCACGCGCATCTCGCGCCAGAACGTCAAATACGTGCTGGTCGGTGTGGCATTTGTCGGCGCTGCGGTGCTGACCTACGCATGGATCACCCTCGCGCTCTTCTGTGCGGCCTATCTCGTGGCGGTGGTGATCATGCTTCCGAAGAAACGTATGCGCGGCAGCGCGCCCGACTGAGCGGGACTGAGCAGGGAGGCCAAGATGGCCACAGACGAAGAGTGGGTCTATGACGAGGCCAGCGGCGAGTGGAAGCCCGCCTCCGAGGTGGCTGCGGCTGCGGTGGTCGAGGTGCGTGACGCTGCGGGCAACCTGCTGGCCGATGGCGATCAGGTGGTGCTGGTCAAGGACCTGAAGGTGAAGGGCGCGGGGCAGACGCTGAAGCAGGGCACGGTGATCCGTTCGATCCGGCTCACGGACAATCCCGAAGAGATCGACTGTCGCCACGACACGATCAAGGGTCTGGTCTTGCGCACCGAGTTCGTGAAGAAGCGCTAAGGCGGCTCTTCCGGCCCCGGTGCCACCCCAAAGCAAAAGCGCTCCCCGAGGGGAGCGCTTTGTCTTTTCCGCGATGGCATGGTGCCGATCAGAACTTCATCGACAGGCCGACGTTCAGCGCGTTGGTCTTGATGTCGGTCTTCAGCGTGCCGCCTTGGTCGAGATCGGCCTCGTTCCACGAGTAGGTGAACTGATACTCGCCGTAGACCGACCACGTGTCGTTGATCGGATAGCTTACGCCAGCAAGCAGGCGCGCGGCCGGGCCGGTGTACTGATACTCGAAGGTATCATCCGTGCCGCCGGTGGTGGCCACTTCGACATGCGGCACTGCAACACCAAGACCTGCACCGGCGAAGGGGGTCAGCTTGCCCCACTGCTCGGGCCAGCGGCGCATGGCGTTGACGGTCAGGATGTTGATGCCGTCGGTGAACTCCAGCGTCGAGAAGCCCGCATCGTCGCGGTCGTCCTCATTGGCATAGACCTTGGCGTGGGTGAATTCGAGCGCCCAGCCAAAGGTGTCGTTTTGCCACCAAGTGCCGCGCAGACCCCAGTAGGGGGGCATCTCGAAGGATTTGCCTTCCCAGCCGATCAGCTCGTCGAAATCGGCGCCGGTGCCGGGATACTCGCCGGTGATGCGGCTGTGCGGCGCGGTTTGCCAGCCGGTGTAGACCGAGGCTTCGAAGTCTTGCGCGAAGGCGGGTGCGGCGAGGCCGAGACCAAGCAGCGTGGTGGGCAGAATCAGGGCTTTCATGGCCTTGCCTCCATTTTGGGGAACATCTCTTAACTGGCTAATATCTTCCGCTGTGGCAGGGTTTCAACCGCGACACATCGGCACTCTGATGGATGTGACTGTTATGTTTGCTTTACGGACGATGGGCGGGCCGATAATACAGCCTATGGAAATGCTGCGTTCTTGCGCGGCCTTATCTGCGTGTCGGCCGGCCGCGAAACCGGCCTCTGAGGAATGGAGAAGACCCCGTGTCACAAGCAGAAGATCACGAAGGCACCAGAAGAGATTTCCTCTTCTATGCCACCGGCGGTGCCGGCGTAGTCGCCACTGGCGCGGCCGTCTGGCCGCTGGTCAACCAGATGAACCCGTCGGCGGACGTCCGTGCGTTGAGCACCATCCGTGTTGACGTGTCCGGGGTGGAGTCCGGCAGTCAGCTTACGGTCAAATGGCTCGGCAAGCCGGTGTTCATCCGGCGCCGGACCGAAGCGGAAATTGAGGAAGCCCGCTCGGTCACCATGGATCAGCTCGTCGACACCGAGGCGCGAAACGAGAACGTCGCCGCCGGAGCCGATGCCACCGACCAGAACCGCACCCTCGACGAGGCGGGCGAGTGGCTGGTCATGATGGGCGTTTGTACGCATCTTGGCTGTGTGCCTCTGGGCAATGCCGGTGATTATACTGCGGGCGGCGTCGGAGGCTGGTTCTGCCCCTGCCATGGTTCGCACTACGACACCGCTGGCCGCATTCGCAAGGGCCCGGCGCCGCAGAACCTTCACGTTCCCGTGGCTTCCTTCGTGGAAGAGACCACGATCCTGCTGGGCTAAGGGGAGGCGCTCATGTCTGGAATTCCGCACGATCACTACGAACCGAAGACCGGTGGCGAACGCTGGGTGCACAAGCGCCTGCCGATCGTCGGTCTGCTTTACGACACCATCATGATCCCCACACCCAAGAACCTGAACTGGATGTGGATCTGGGGGATCATCCTGACCTTCTGTCTGGCGCTGCAGATCATCACCGGCATCGTGCTCGTGATGCATTACACGCCGCATGTGGACATGGCCTTCGCCTCGATCGAGCATATCATGCGCGACGTGAACGGCGGCTACATGCTGCGCTACCTGCACATGAACGGCGCGTCGCTGTTCTTTGTGGCGGTCTACGCGCATATCTTCCGCGGGCTCTACTACGGCTCGTACAAGGCCCCGCGCGAGATCACCTGGATCATCGGCATGCTGATCTACCTCGCGATGATGGGCACTGCCTTCATGGGCTACGTGCTGCCGTGGGGACAGATGTCCTTCTGGGGCGCGACGGTGATCACCGGCCTCTTCGGGGCGATCCCGTTCATCGGCGAGCCGATCCAGACATGGCTTCTGGGCGGACCGGCGGTGGACAACGCCACGCTGAACCGCTTCTTCTCGCTGCACTACCTGCTGCCCTTCGTCATCGCGGCGCTGGTGGCGGTGCACATCTGGGCCTTCCACACAACCGGCAACAACAACCCCACGGGTGTTGAGGTTCGCCGCACGTCGAAGGCCGATGCCGAGAAGGACACCGTGCCGTTCTGGCCGTATTACGTGATCAAGGACCTCTTCGCTCTGGCGGTGATCCTTGCCGTGTTCTTCGCCATCGTCGGCTTCATGCCGAACTACCTTGGCCACCCCGACAACTACATCGAGGCCAACCCGCTGGCGACGCCCGCGCACATCGTGCCGGAATGGTACTTCCTGCCGTTCTACGCGATCCTGCGTGCCTTCACCTCGGAAGTCTGGGTCGTTCAGATCGCCTCCTTCATCACCGGCGGTATCGTCGATGCGAAGTTCTTCGGCGTACTGGCGATGTTCGGCGCGATCATCGCGATGGCGCTGGCGCCCTGGCTCGACACCTCCTCGGTGCGCTCGGGCAAGTACCGCCCGCAGTTCAAGTGGTGGTTCTGGCTGCTGGTGATCGACTTCATCGCGCTGATGTGGCTTGGCGCCATGCCCGCGGAAGAGCCCTACGCCAGCTTCTCGCTGATCGGGGCGGCCTATTGGTTCGGCTATTTCTTCGTGATCCTGCCGCTTCTGGGCGTGATCGAAAAGCCGCTGCCGCAGCCCGCGACCATCGAGGAAGACTTCGAGGCGCATTACGGCAAGTCCTCGGACAAGGGCGCGACCGCGTCCACCCCGGCCGAGTAAGAGAAAGGACCCAAGAGTCATGTTCAAGAAACTTGCCCTTTCCGCCGTCACGGCCCTCGGCCTTGCAGCCGGCAGCGCTTTTGCTGCCGGTGAGGGTGGCCACGTCGAGGACTTCTCGTTCTCCTTCGAAGGTCCCTTCGGCGCCTATGATCAGGCCCAGCTGCAGCGCGGTCTGCAGATCTTCACCGAGGTCTGCTCGGCCTGTCACGGTCTGCGCTACGTGCCGCTGCGCACCCTGGGTGACGAAGGCGGCCCCGGCCTGCCCGAGGATCAGGTGCGCGCCTATGCGGCGCAGAACTTCGAAGTGTTCGACGAAGAGCTGGAGGACTACCGCCCGGCGACCCCGACCGACCACTTCCCGGTCAACAACGGCGTCGGCGCGCCCGACCTGTCGCTGATGGCCAAGGCGCGTGCAGGCTTCCACGGCCCGTATGGCACCGGCCTGTCGCAGCTGTTCAACGGCATGGGCGGCGCCGAATACATCGCCTCGATCCTCACCGGCTACACCGGCGAGACCAAGGAAGAGGCTGGCACCACCTTCTACGAGAACCACGCGTTCTCGACCGGCTGGATCGCCATGGCCCCGCCGCTGATGGGCGAGGATGTGGAGTTTGCCGATGGTCACTCGAACGAGTTGCACCACGAGGCGCAGGACATCGCGGCCTTCCTGATGTGGACCGCCGAGCCGAAGATGATGGCGCGCAAGCAGGCAGGCTTTGTCGGGGTGCTGTTCCTGACGCTGCTGTCGGTGCTGCTCTATCTGACCAACAAGCGCATCTGGCGCCCGCTCAAGCACAAGGCGGAGTGATCTTCGCTTGATGTGAATGGAAAGGCCCCGCTGTCTGGCGGGGCCTTTTGCTTTGGGGGGGCGCTGCGCTAAAGCCCCAGATACGCCCGAAGCGCGTCTGGCGGGGCGTCGAACAACTCGTCCGTTTGCACCGGAGGATGCGCCACGCCATCAGCCACGAGCACCGTCTCTTCGGCGAAGCGGCGGGCGTCCTGCGGGTCGTGGCTGACCAGCAGCACCAGCGCGCCCAGCTCGCCCGCCACCTCCTGCACCAACTCCAGCATCTGCGCCTTCAGCGCGGGTCCGAGCGCGGCAAAGGGCTCGTCCAGCGCGAGGATCGGCCGGGCCTGAAGCAGCACGCGCGCCAGTGCGGCACGGCTCTGCTGCCCGCCCGATAGCGCGCCGGGCTTGCGCGCCGAGAGCCCGCCGAGGCCGACGCGCTCGAGCGCCTCGTCCACCTTGCGTCGCTCATCCGCGGTCAGCCGCCCGCCGCCGGGGCGCAGCGCCAGCCCCAGATTGCGGGCGAGGCTCAGGTGCGGGAAGAGGTTGTTCTCTTGAAAGAGCATGGCCACGGGGCGCTTGTCGGGCGCCGTCGCGGTGATGTCCTGACCCTGCCAGAGCAGGCGGCCCGCCTTGGGCGCGAGGAACCCGGCAATCAGGTCGAGCAGCGTCGACTTGCCCGCGCCCGAGGGGCCGATGATCGCCACGCGCCGTGCGGGCGCCAGCGACAGGTCGGCCGAAAGGCTGTAGTCGCCCTCGGTGTAGCGCAGGGCCTCAAGTGTCAGCATTGGCGCGGCCTCCCCGGTCGCAGAGCCAGAAGGCCCCGAAGCTGAACAGCAGCAGCAAGAGCGCCGCGCCTGCCGCGGCCTGCATCTGGTAGGAGCCCATCAGCCGGTAGACCTGCAGCGGCAGCGTCGCGCGGTCGGGGTCGGCAAAAAGGGCGATGACGCCGAGATCGCCGATCGACAGCGCGGCGGTGAGCCCGGCGGCAAAGCCCAGCGGTCGGCGGAGCCGCGGCAGCAGCACAAGGCGCAGCCATGCGAGCGGGGTCAGCCCCAGGGCCTGCGCCAGACGTCCGTAATCGGCGCGCACAGCTTCGGCTTCTGGCCGCAGGATGCGCAGCGCGAAGGGCAGGGCGACCAGCGCGTTCACCAAAGTGGTGACGGGCAGCGCCAGCGACAGCGGATTGGCGAAGGGGCGGACGATCAGGAAAAGGCCGGTGCCCAGCACCAGCGGCGAGACGGCGATGCCCACGAGCCCCAGCCACTCGCCCCAGCGGGTGGACAGCGGCAGCGCCCAGAGCAGGCACAGGAGCGTCGAGGCCAGCGCCACGGTCAGCGAATTCCACGCCGCCTCCCAGCTGCTGGCGCCCAGTTGCACCAGCCCGGGCAGGCCGCGCGCCACCACCATGCCGAGCGGCGTCAGCAGGAAGAGCGCGGCGAGGGCGATCCACGCGATGTCCGCCGCCCGCGAGAGCCCTGCGCGCCCGTCCCAGCGGGTCACCATCCTGTCGAGCCCCGCACCAAAGCCGCCGCCGGTGCCAAGCCGCAGGGCGACCAGCCCCGCCGCCAGCGCCAGTGCCAGCTGGATCACCGACAGCAGCGCCGCGCGGCCGAGGTCGAAATCAAAGCGCACCGCCTGATAGATCGCCAACTCGACCGTGGTGGCGCGCGGGCCGCCGCCCAGCGTCAGCGCCACCGCAAAGCTCGACAGGCAGATTACGAAGATCACCGCGAAGGCCCCGGGCGCGATGCGCAGCACCATGGGCGCCTCGAGCGTGCGCAGCATCGCCCATGGCGAGAGCCCCAGCGAGGCGGCGAGGCGAAAGCGTTCGGCGGGGATCGCCAGCCAGCCCTGCAGCAGCAGCCGGGTCGCCAGCGGCAGGTTGAAGAACACATGCGCCAGCACCACGCCGTGCAGGCCGTAGATGCTGAAGGCGGGCAGTCCGACCCCTCGCAGCGCCACGTTGACCATGCCGTTCTGACCAAAGACCGCCAGCAGCCCCAGCACCGCCACGATCGTCGGCAGGATGAACGGCGCACCCAGAAGCGAGATCAGCAGCCCGCGCCCCGGAAAGCGCCGTCGTGCCAGCGCGCGGGCGACCGGGATCGCCAGCGCGACCGAGAACAGCGCCGAAAGACAGGCCTGCCAGAGCGTGAAGCGCAGTGCCTGCCAGTCGCTGGGGCCAAGGCTGCCCCAGCCACCAGCCCGCGCCAGCACCGCCGCGACTGGGCCAAGCACCAGTGCCAGCACCAGCCCGCCCGCGGCAAGCGCCGCGATTATTGCGAGAGGCCGCGACGCCATGCCTCGATCGCCTCATCCCGCAGCGCGGCGGCCTCGTCCTCGGAGTAGAACAGCACCTTGCTCGGCAGTTCGAGCTCTTTGAACCCTTCCGGCCAGTCCTCATGCGGCAGGGCGGCGGGGAAGGACCAATTGCCGGTGGCGATCATCTGCTGGAACTCGGGCGTCAGGATGAAATCCATGAAGTCCTGCGCCAGTTCCGGCTGATCACTGGTGGCAAGTTTCGCGGCCAGTTCGACCATGAAATAATTGCCCTCGGGGAAGATCAGCGCCTTCTTGGTGTGATCCTCCTCGGCGATGATATGATAGGCGGGAGAGGTGGTGTAGCTCAGCACCATGTCGGCCTCGCCATCGGTGAAAAGGCCGTAGCTTTCCGACCAGCCCTTAGTGACGGTGAGGATCTTCGGCGCCAGCTTGCGCCAGGCGTCTTCGGCCTCATCGCCAAACACCGCTTGGGCCCAGAGCGCCATCGCGAGACCCGAGATCGAGCTGCGCGGGTCTTGGATGACGATCTTCAGATCATCCGGCGCGTCGAGCAGCTTGGCAAAGCTGGTGGGCGGCTCGGACAGGCGGGTGGTGTCGTAGATGAAGGCCGTCTCGCCGTAGTTGTAGGGAAGGAAGGTGTCGTCGGTCCAGTCGATCGGCAGGGTGAGTGGCGAGAGGTCCACGCCATGCGGCGCGAAGAGGCCGCTTTCGCGGGCCTTCTTGGTCACATCGGTGTTGAGGCCAAAGACCACATCGGCCTCGGTCTGGTCACCTTCGAGCAGCAGGCGGGGCAGCAGGTCGCCGGGCTTGAACTGCAGATCGCAGCCGCAGCGCCCTTCGAACATCTCTTCGATCTTCGGGCCGGGGCCCCATTCCGAGACGACGTAATCGCCTGCGTAGACGGTCAGAACGGGCTCTTGCGCCAGCGCCGTGCTGGCAAAGAGACATCCCGCTGCAAAACTGATGGCCTTCATGGCATCCTCCAAATTTGCGGCGAGAGGGCAAGATGGGCCGGGGCGCGCGGTGCCTTGGGCCGTGACCTTCCCTCCGCCGGTGTTAACCGGGTCAGGTTCAACGGGTTCGCGTGTGTCGCATCTCAGCCGGCGCGGATCGCGCGGCACCCCGAGGTAGCGCAGACCTAGCCGGGGTCGGGGCCTCTGACAAGGGAATTGCGCGCGGTGCCCAGTGTCTTCCTGTGTCGTCCTGTGTCTCTGTTTGTTGCGGAAATTCCTTGAGACAGGGGCCGCGCTGGCCTAACAGGCTTGGCGAGCAGACCCCGCGGCCCGACACAGGAGACATCCCCATGAGCCTCAACACTTTCGGCCATCTCTTCCGTGTGACCACATGGGGCGAAAGCCATGGCCCGGCGCTTGGCGCGACGGTGGACGGCTGCCCGCCCGGCGTGAAGATTGACGAAGCCACGCTGCAGAGCTGGCTGGACCTGCGCAAGCCGGGGCAGAACAAATACACCACCCAGCGGCGCGAGCCCGACGCGGTGAAAATCCTCTCCGGCGTCTTCGAAGGGCAGACCACCGGCACGCCGGTGCAGTTGATGATCGAGAACACCGACCAGCGGTCCAAGGATTACTCCGAGATCGCGGCCAAGTTCCGTCCCGGGCACGCCGACATCACCTATTACCAGAAGTACGGCATCCGCGATTATCGCGGCGGCGGGCGCTCGTCGGCGCGTGAGACGGCGGCGCGGGTGGCTGCGGGCGGACTGGCGCGGGCGGCGCTGGCCGAGCTGGCGCCGGGCGTGTCGATCACCGGCTACATGGTGCAGATGGGCCCGGAGATGATCGACCGCTCGCGCTTTGACTGGGAGGAGATCGCGCGCAACCCGTTCTGGTGCCCCGATGCCGAAACCGCCGGGGGCTGGGCAGATTATCTCGACGGTCTGCGCAAGTCCGGCGACAGCGTCGGCGCGGTGATCGAGGTGGTCGCGCGCGGCGTGCCCGCGGGGCTGGGCGCGCCGATCTACGGCAAGCTCGACACCGATCTGGCGGCGGCGATGATGTCGATCAACGCGGTGAAGGGTGTGGAAATCGGTGAAGGTATGGCCGCGGCTGCGTTGACCGGCTCGGCCAATGCCGACGAGATCACCATGGGGCCGGATGGGCCGGTCTACAGCTCGAACCACGCGGGCGGCGTGTTGGGCGGGATCTCGACCGGCCAGGACGTGGTGGTGCGTTTCGCGGTGAAGCCGACGTCTTCGATCCTGACGCCGCGCAAGACGCTGACCGTGGACGGCGAGGAAACCGACATCGTCACGAAGGGCCGTCACGATCCCTGCGTCGGCATTCGCGCGGTGCCGGTAGGCGAGGCGATGATGGCCTGTGTCATCCTCGATCACCTCTTGCTGCACCGGGGACAGGTCGGCACCAATCGTGGTCAAATCGGCTGATCTGGGCGCCTCTGCCTCTGCCCCTACCACTGCCACTGCCACTGGCGCAGTCGCTTTTGCCTGTGGCGTTAGGCACGCCACGCAGTTGAGGCGCGGCGGCGTCAGAGCCGCTCAGCCCGGTCCGCAGAGACCCGCAAGAAGGCCCCGCCTTAGAACTCTTCCCAGCTCACGTCATCGCCCGCGATGGCGCGCTTCGGCGCGGGCTGGGAATGGGAAGCCGGAACCGAAGGCGGCGCAGGCTCGAAGCTTTCGATGGGCGCTGCCACCGGCGTGACATCCTGAGTTTCCGCAGCTTCGACGCCCATGAAACGATTGAGCTGCGTGGAGAGGCGTTCCGCTTCGCTGCTGAGTTGGTCGCTTGCGGTGCTGGTCTCGCCAACCATCGCGGCGTTCTGCTGCGTGACCTTATCCAGTTCGGCCACGCCCACGTTGATTTCCTGCAGTCCCGCCGCTTGCTCCTTGGCGGCGGTGGCAATCTCTGCGACCAGATCCGAGACCTCGCTGACATTGCGCACGATGTCCGAGAGCGCGGTGCCCGTCTGCTCCACCAAATGCCCGCCATCCTTCACCTGCTGCGAACTGTTGGACACCAGCGCTTTGATCTCTCTTGCCGACTCTGAAGCGCGCTGTGCCAGAGAGCGGACTTCCGAGGCGACGACCGAGAAGCCTTTGCCCGACTCTCCGGCACGGGCCGCTTCGACGCCCGCGTTGAGCGCCAGAAGATTGGTCTGGAAGGCGATGTCGTCGATCACGCCAATGATCTGGGTGATCTGGTCGGAAGAGGCGGCGATGGAGCCCATGGCCGTCAGCGCCTTTTCCATCACCGCGCCGCCTTCCTCGGCGCGGCGGCGTCCTTCGCCCACGCGGCGGTCGGCATCTTCGGCACGCTCTGCGGCGGCGCGTACGCTGGACGAGAGCTGCTCTAGCGCGGCGGCGGATTCCTCGAGCGTGGCGGCCTGCACCTCGGATCTCCGGGACATTTCGCGCGACATGGAAGATAGTTCCTGAGAGTTGCGCTGGACCGTGTCGGTGGAGGCGCGCAGCGAGGCGACAAGGCTGCTGATGCCCTGTGCAAGCGCATTGAAATTCTCGCACAGGCGCACGGCGCTGTCGCCCAGCAGACGCCAGTCGGTCGCGTCGAGCCTATGATCCGTGTCGCCGCGGGTCAGCCCGCCCATGGCGTCACCAAGGGCGCTGAAAAGCGCGAGCCTCTGGTCGTTGGCGGCCTGCTCCTCGGCACGGTCGGCTTCGGCCTGCTGCAGGCGGTCGCGCAGCGCCTCGAGGTTGCGGGCGATGGAACCAGCCTCGTCGCCGCGATCGAGCCCTTCGATCTCGGTCTCGAAGTCCTGCTGGGCAATGCGCTCGACGCTGCGGGCCGCGGTTTGGAAAGGGCGCGCGAGCAGTTTGCCGAAGACCACGACGCAGATCAGCGACAGGGTCACGGCCAGACCATTCGCGCCGATCAGCAATAGGAAGCCGGTATCCATCGCGGTCCGTGCCATGCTGTCGGCGCGCTCGGCCTGTGTGCGCAGCGCATCGCGCATCTCTTTGATCTCTGTGCGCGCCTTGTCGAGCGTGGGAAGAAGGACGGTGCTGATATGGGCATCCCGCTCGAAAATGGTGAAGCCGGGGATGGTCAGCGTGTCGATCTGGGGCACCAGCGAGGTGGCCGTCGCGGCCACCGTCTGCAGCCGCGTGAGCATCTCTGGGCGGCGCGCTTCGCGCGAGTCCGGGGCGAGGAACGCGCTGCTTGAATCATCGATAAGTGTCTGCAGCGACAGAAGATCGGCCCGCAAATCGTCCAGCGGTTCGGTGCCGCTGTGTTCGAAATGCAGAATCGCCGTGCCGGCATGATCGATCCGCCCCTGCGCCGCCATCAGCACCGAGGTCTGCCGCCTGAGATCATTGCCGAAGTCGAGGCTGTCTGACATGCGCGCCTGAATGAGCCATGAGGCGATGGCGACCGCCAGTGTCAGGAACATGAAGGCTGATCCGAGGATCAGCAACTGTACGCGGATCGAAAACCTGCTCATCACCCATTCCCGTCAAGACATGGCGCGTCGCGCCGGACGGGTCTTCGCTATCAGCGTGGGGTAAACAAACTCTTCGAGATCGCGCGGATTGATGCGATTTTCCTGCTGCCAATGCGCGGGACCGGATGAAAAATGCCCCGCCGCGCAGAAGCGCAGGCGGGGCCAGGTCGTGCCTGCCGCAGCAGGCACCGGCGGTCGTCAAACCTTTATGGTATCTCGGAAACTCAGTTGGCCCGGTCGGCCATCTCGGCGCGGATTTGCTGCCGCAGCTCGTCGATCGGCACCAGTTTGCCTTCGCGCTTAAAGTGCCAGTAGGTCCAGCCGTTGCACGAGGGGGCCCCCTCGAGCTGCGCGCCGACCTGATGGATCGAGCCCTTCACGGTGTCGCCCACCAGCGTGCCGTCGGCACGGACCTTGGCGCTTTTGCCGGAGGAGGAGACCAGCAGTTCGCCGGGGCTGAGCATGCCGCGTTCGACCACTTGGCCGAAGGGCACACGCGGCTCGGCGCGCTTGGCGCGGGTCACTTCCAGCGAGGAGCGGTCGAACGGGCGGATGGCATCGATGCGCTTTTGTGCCACCTCGCGGTAGCTTTCCTCGCGCTCGATACCGATGAAGTCGCGGCCCAGCATCTTGGCCACAGCGCCGGTGGTGCCGGTGCCGAAGAACGGGTCGAGCACCACATCGCCGGGGTTGGTCGAGCCGACCAGCACGCGATGCAGCAGCGAGGCGGGCTTCTGCGTCGGATGCGCCTTGTCGCCATTCGCGTCCTTGAGGCGTTCGCCGCCGTTGCAGATCGGCAGAACCCAATCCGAGCGCATCTGAACGCCTTCGTTCAGCGCCTTCAGCGCCTCGTAGTTGAAGGTGTATTTGGCACCCTCGCTCTTCGACGCCCAGATCATCGTCTCATGAGCGTTGGTGAAGCGCTTGCCGCGGAAGTTCGGCATCGGGTTGGACTTGCGCCACACGACGTCGTTGAGGATCCAGTAGCCCTCGTCCTGCAGCGCCGCGCCGACGCGGAAGATGTTGTGGTAGGACCCGATCACCCAGAGCGCGCCGTTGGGCTTCAGAAGCCGCTTGGCGGCCTTCAGCCACGCGCGGGTGAACCGGTCGTAGACGGCGAAACTGTCGAATTGATCCCAGTGATCATCGACCGCATCGACCCGCGAGTTGTCGGGGCGATGCAGATCACCCTTCAGCTGCAGGTTGTATGGCGGATCGGCGAAGATGAGGTCCACCGACGCCTCCGGCAGGGCGTTCATCTGCTCGATGCAGTCGCCGGAAAGAATCGTGTTGAGTGGGAGCGCAGTTGCGCCCTTTGTCTTGGTCATCGCTGTCATTCTCTGCCTCTGCCCCGGCGCATTTTTGCGCTCTTGGATTGGGGATAAAATGCGGGAATGGCGAATCGGGGTCAATTTGTTTTTTTAAATCAGGACCTTACGTTTCCGTCTTGATACAAGATATTGTGTATGGGGGCGAAGGATCTTCTATGGTGTGGGGTCACACCGAAATCTCGGAGCGCCTGCATGTGGCTTTTTGAGCCGTACCCAGCGTTCGTTTCCCAGCCATAACCCGGGTGGTGTTGCGCCAAGTCCCGCATCAGTGCGTCGCGCCATGTCTTGGCGATGATGGATGCGGCCGAGATACTCACAGACTTACCATCTCCCTTAACCACAGGGGTGGCGGGGCAGGGCAGATCGGTGGGCAGACGGTTGCCGTCGATCAGGAGATGGTCGGGTTTCTGGGGCAGAGCCGCGACGGCACGGCGCATGGCCAGATAGGTGGCCTGCAGGATGTTGATCTCGTCAATCTCCTCCACCGAGGCGACGCCGAGCCCTACCATGGCTTGTGCGCGGATGATCGGCTCCAGCGCTTCGCGGCGCTTGAGCGTGAGTTTCTTGGAGTCGTTCAGGCCAGCGGGGATCAGCGCGGGATCGAGGATCACGGCGGCGGCGACGACCGGGCCGGCGAGCGGGCCGCGGCCCACCTCGTCGACCCCGGCCACGCGCTTGCCTTCGGCCCAGAACGGCGATTCGAGGGAAGTGTCAGGTCCAGTCATGCCCCTGTTCTGCGCGCGCAGCGATGGCGGGGCAATAGGCTAGCGGGCCTTGGGGTGACTCGCCTCATAGACCTTCATCAGATGCACGCTGTCGACCGAGGTGTAGGCCTGCGTGGTCGAGAGTGAGGCGTGGCCCAGAAGTTCCTGAATGGCCCGCAGATCGCCGCCCGCAGAGAGCAGATGTGTGGCGAAGCTGTGGCGCATGGCGTGGGGGGTGGCGCTGGCGGGCAGGCCGAGCTGCATGCGGGCCTTTTCGGTGACCGCCTGAATGAGGCGCGGGTTCAGCTTGCCGCCACGCGCGCCGCGGAACATCGGGCTCTCGGGTGTGATTTCGAAGGGGCAGACCTGCAAATAGGTCTCGACCGCGCGGCGGGCCACCGGGATGACCGGGACGATGCGTTCCTTGCCGCCCTTGCCGAGAATGCGCAGCGACTCGCCAAAGGGCCAGTCGGCGCCGGTCAGCCCCAGCGCCTCGGAGATCCGCAGCCCGCAGCCGTAGAGCAGCGTGACCACCGCCGCGTCGCGAGCGCCGATCCAGCCTTGGGTGGCCTGCATCTCGACGGTGTCGATCATCGCGCGGGCGGCATCCTCGGTCAGTGGGCGCGGCAGTTTCTTCTGGAACTTGGGTGCCCGGGCCGAGAGCACGGCGGTGGGCTCGAACCCCTCGCGCTCGGCCAGCCAGCGGTAGAAGCTCTTTACCGCCGACAGCTTGCGCGCCATGGAGCGCGGTGCGGCGCCGCCTGCGTGCAGATGCGCCATGAAGGCGCGCATGTCGGGCGTGGTGACGCGGGCGAGGGGTTTCAGTCCCTGAGGCTCGGCATGGTGGCGGGTGAGGAAGGTAATGAACTCCGCCACATCGGCGCGATAGGCGGTGATGGTGTTCTCTGACGCGTTCTTCAGCGCGCGGGCATGATCCAGCCATCCCTCGAGCGCGTCGCGCGCAGCGGGTGTGATCGCGAGGCTCACGACAGCCAGCGGCGCATGGTGCGCTCGAAGACGCCGCCGAAGAAGGCCAGAAGATCGGTGCCTTGCTGCGGGGTGAACATATTGCTGTCTTCCGAGCCCATGACGAGCAGGCCGGGCAGGCGGCGCGGGCCGAAATCAAGCCGCAGACAGGCTTCGGAGCGGATCCAGTCGGCCTTGGGGCCATAGATGCGGCTGTCTCCGGTCCCAAGCTGGCGCAGAGTGACCTGCCGCAGCGGTGCGTCGGTGCGCTCGGTCAGATAGCTGGCGACAAAGCCCGGCTCGGCCAGCGACAGCACATCGCCAAGGCGGCTGACGGTGCGCGTGTCATCGGGGTGGCCCGTCTCCAGAACCAGCCGCATGACGTCGACGCGCAGGATCGCGGCGACCTCGCCGTTGAGATCGCGCAGGAAAGGTTCGAAATCCACCGGGTCCAGCATGCGCAGGATGGCGCGGTGGATCTGGTTGGTGCCCGCGAGATTCTCGTAGGCGGCGGCGATGACGCTGCGGTGGGTGTCTTCGAGGCGATCGAGCCGCGTCTCCAGCCGCTCCATCGCCAGCCCGCGCAGGTCGACGATATTGCTGCCCATGGCGCTCTCATTCGAGGCGATGAGCGCCTGCATCAGATCGCGGTCGTCGAGAATCATGTCGGGACGCGAGAGGAGCTGCTCGCGCAGCGTCTCGTCAATTCGGGGACTGCTCATGCCTGTTCCGGTCTATCCGTGCGGTGATCGGTGTTTTGCCGCAGAGCCTAACAGGTCCGCGATACGAATGCGCCCCCTTTTCTGGCGCTGCAGGCCGGTTTCCGCGCGCTGTGGCCACAGGATCGGCCTTTGAAGGGAAGGCTTTGGCGAAATGGGGTTTTCTGGCACACTGGCCCGGGCAGAGGAGGAGAGCCCATGCCCACAATCAGCCATCCAAGCCCCGCCCAGACGGTCATCACCACCTTCGAGACAAGCCCCGGCACCTGTCAGGATTTGCTCGAGGCGCTGGAAGAGGCCTATGCCGGGTTCATCTCGAAACAGGCCGGTTTCATCGGGGCGGGCCTGCATGTGAACGACGCGCAGACCCGGATCGCCAATTACTCGCAATGGGAGCGGCGCGAAGACTTTCAGGCCATGCTGCGCAGCGACGAGATGCGGGCGTGGAACCGGCGGTTCAACGACCTTTGCCGCAGCTTCGAGCCGGTGATGTACGAGGTGTCGGCGGTCTACTGACGCCGTCACCTCACACGTTTTGGCTCAGGCAGCGATGGTTCGCGTGTCGCTGCGGCGCTCGGTGACACGCAGGCGGTAGCCTTCGCCGCGCACCGTGTCGATGGTCAGCGCGCCTTCGAGCGAGGCGAGATGGGCGCGCAGGTTGCACATGTAGACGTCGAACACCCGCGGCGCCGGTTCATTCTCGAAGCCGTAGACATGGCTCATCAGCTTCTCGCGCGTCGCAAGCCGTCCGGGCCGGAGCGCGAGAAATTCGAGGATTTCGTAGAGTTTGGGCGAGAGCGAGAGAACGGCAGCGCCCATATGGACGCGGCGCTTTTCAAGGTCGATCCGCAGCGGGCCGCAGTCGGAGACCGGCACCGAGATGCCATGCGCGCGCCGCGCCACCGCGCCTAGGCGGGCGATGATCTCATCGGCGGGCGTATCCTCGGCAAGCACCGTGTCGGCGCCCCCCATGAGCCATGTGGCGATCTGCGCGCCATCGGCGCCGCGGGCGATCAGGGCGATCGGCACCTCGGGGTTCAACTCGCGCAGCCGGGTGAGCGTGGTCTGCTGGCGCAGCACGCCCGCATCGATCAGCAGCAGGTCATGGGCGCCGATCCGGTGAAATTCCTCGATGTCCTCTGCGGCTTCGCAGCTGGTCAGCAGGGTGCCGGTCTGGGCCAGCGCGTGGCTGAGGCTCATCATTTTCCAAGTGGTTTCAGCAATCAGGTATCGCATGGGCGCGCTCCTCCAAGTGCCACCAGCGCGGCGCGGGCGGCAAATCCGTTCTGCAAGGCGAGGGTGACCGTTCTTTCGGGTCAGCCAGCGCTCCTTGCGGATCGACGCGGATCCAAGGAGGCCGGGCGCTCTCCGTCGCGGCCCGGCTTGGTTAGCGTCAGGCTTTTGGAGAGGCGGCGCATACTGCAGCCCGCCAACAGGGATAGGGGCCAATTGTGCCCGAAATGTGTTGGCATCAGGGGCAGCGCGAGATGATTTGTATCAAGGCGCTATACGTTCGAGGGGCGCAAGATCGCGGCAGGTCAGTAAAGGAGGCCTCGCATGTATAAGAACATTCTCGTGCCCATCGCGTTTGACAGCGACTCCAAATCGAAGAAGGCAATCGAGGTTGCCCGTGCTCTGGCATCGCCCGAGGCGCAGATCACCTTGCTGCACGTCATGGAGCATGTGCCGGGCTACGCGGCCACCTACATGCCGCCGGACTATCTGGTGCAGTCCCGCGCAGCGGTGGAGAAGGAGCTGCAGGGCATGGCGGCCGACCTGCCGAAGGGCAAAGGGCTGGTGGTCGAAGGGCATTCCGGTCGGACCATCCTCGAGTACGCCAAGGAGAACGGTCACGATCTGATCGTCATCGCGTCGCATCAGCCCGCGATGAGCGACTATCTCCTCGGCTCCACCGCGACGCTGGTGGTGCGCCATGCTCATTGTGCGGTACACGTGCTGCGGTAACGGCCCCGAAGGGCCCTTGATGACGAGGTCCCGTGCCCCGCAAGGACGACAGCACCCCGAAGAGCATGCGCGATGCGCTGTCACTGAAAGAGCGTGACGGCCTGCCGGAGGCGCTGCGCGTGCTCTTGCACAGCCTGCCGCGCGAGACGTGGGAGCATCACCCGCAGTTTCATGGGCTGGTGTCCTTCTGGCTCGACCGGCATCTGATGTTCCGCCGGCTGATGGACGGTCTGCGCCGTGACGCCGAGGCGGAGATGGATGCCAGAATGGAGACGGCCGCGCTGCAGGCGCGGCTGTCGCGTCAGGGCGGGATGCTGGTGCAGCAGTTGCACGGGCATCACGAGATCGAGGACACGCATTATTTTCCCGTGCTGCAGGGGTTCGATCCTCGGCTGCAGGCAGGTTTCGACATTCTGGACCGCGATCACCACGCGCTGGACGGGTTGATCGACGGCTTCATCGGGGCCGCGAACGGCGTGCTACAGAGCCAGCTTGAGACCGGTCGATACCGGGACGAGCTTCTGCGGTTCGAGCGGTTGCTGTCTCGTCACCTCGAGGATGAGGAGGATCTGATCGTTCCGGTCATCCTGAAATACGGCGCAGGTCACCTGAGTTGAGCGAGGTGCCGGGCCAGCCCGCGATGTCGTAATAGTCGCGGTACCAGTCGACGAAGGCCTGAACCCCCTCACGAAGGCTGGTGCGCGGGCGGTAGCCGGTCAGCTCATGCAGCAGCGAGGCATCGGCCCAAGTCGCGGGCACGTCTCCGGGCTGCATGTTCATCGGATTGCGCAAAGCCTGCAGGCCGGTGGCCTCTTCGATGGCCGAGATGAATTCGGACAGCGGGATGGCCTGCGAATTGCCGATGTTCACCACCCGCCACGGGGCCACGGGCGAGAGCGAGTCTTCGACCGGCACGACACCTTCTTCCGGACGCTCGGGCACCACGTCGATGAGCAGACGGATGCCCTGCACCAGATCGGTGACATAGGTGAAGTCGCGCATCATGTGACCGTGGTTGTAGACGTCGATCGGCTCGCCGTTGAGGATCGCCTTGGTGAACTTGAAGAGCGCCATGTCCGGGCGTCCCCACGGGCCGTAGACCGTGAAAAAGCGAAACATCGTGGCTGGCAGATCGTAGAGGTGGGCATAGCTGTGCGCCATGCATTCCGTCGCCTTCTTGGTGGCGGCGTAGAAGGACATCTGGTGATCAGTGCGATCCGTCTCGGAGTAGGGCATCGTCTCGTTGGCGCCATAGACCGAGGAGGTGGACGCCAGAAGCATATGAGCGGGCTTTGTGGCTCGCGCGGCTTCGAGCAGCTCGAAAGTGCCGCGCATGTTGCTGCAAAGGTAGCTGCGCGGGTCCGTCAAAGAGTGGCGGACACCAGCCTGCGCGGCCAGATGCACCACCACATCGGGGCGTTCCCGTTCAAAGACCTCGCCCAGAAAACCTTCGGTCTCGATGGACTGGTTGATGACGCTGAACCCCGGCGATTGCAGCAACATCGCCTGCCGCCGCCGTTTGAGCCCCACATCGTAGTAGTCGGAGAGATTATCAATGCCGATTACGCGAAACCCGTCCTCCAGCAGTCGTTGACAAAGGTGATACCCAATGAAGCCTGAAGAGCCCGTGACCAGAGCGGTGCGCATCAATGAACTCCTACAAAAATGTATAAGACAATAAATGTAATATAGCATGTCTTGTGGCCTGGATGGTGCCAAAGCAAGATCTTTCTGTCTGGCGTCATCGCAATCGCCCTTCGGCTTCTGGCGCTGGCTCAATCCGGTGGCGTATTCTCCACTTTTTCGCGGCGGGCGCCCGAGTCAATGGCTGCGCCTTGTGAGCGCTACTATCTTGAGCTGAAGGCGGATCACCGTAAGGGGTAGCCGACTAGGAGCGCGATGGCGTGGCTTGGCTTAAAGCAGAGTAAGCTAGGCGACTTTCGGCTAGGGCCTGCAACATCAATTAGCATTAAACTTGGGCGCCCTGCGCCGGTATGTTGACGCGCCCTTGTCACGGGGCGAACCGGCAGGATTAAGTCAAATATCTGTTTTATTTTGATAAAATCACAACTCTTGGTGATGCCAAGCCGAGGGCGGTTCTAGCGTCACAAAGATTCCGAAGATTCGTAGGTTAACTCGTGGTTAAAGATAATTGGCAGACCCCATTCGCTGGGCTATAGTCCGACTCATTGTAAAAAGGAGTTTTTAACGATGACGGATAAGACCACCCAAGGTGAGTCCCTGGAATCCCCGGGCCGCCGCGAGCTGCTGGGCAAGGCGGGCAAGTATGCCGCCGTTACGCCGCTGGCAGTGACTGCACTTCTGTCCACCTCGATGAAGGCCGATGCCGGTGGCATCTTCCGTTCGGGTGGCATGAAGCACAAGCATAAGCACAAGATGAAGATGAAGATGAAAAAGCACGGTGGTGACTACCACTGAGCCGCTGAAGGCCGATTTCCCGGCCTTTAGGTCTTACTTTCTTTAATCTGACGTATTTCGTTGAGTGAAAACCTTTTCGTCCTCCCCGCAGCAGGGGTCACGCTGGCTGAAGTGAACAGCCAGCATCTTCTCTTGGTCCCAGAGAAGGAACTTCTGTTTTCAGCCACACCCCCGGTGGCAGAGGCTTGGGCCGGGTTCGAGCTCGGCGTTACGACCGTGCGACCGGATGCCGCCGACGTCCCAGACGGCGGCATCCTCAGCGATTTGTTGCAGATCGGCGCGCTCGAGGCTTTGTCCACCTCGGAGGGTCCTGCACGGGTCGCTTGTTGCGAAACACTCGAACTGGCCGGGCTTTGTGTGGTGCTCGCCTTCGAGGACGCAGACCTGCGCGACGCACTCATGCCGAGTTTCGCGCATCTCGCCACCGCGCCGCGGCGCGGTGATGACCATGTGGTGATCCAGCGCGATGCCAACGACGGTGCCGGAATTATCGGCATCGGGCGACGCGATGAAGACATTGACTGGGTGGCTCCGCATGAGGCGGTGCCGCTTCTGAAGATCAAGATGACCGAGGTCCTCTTTGATCACACCGATCATGTGATGCTGCATGCGGCGCAGCTCGAAAGGGCTGGGCGCTGCCTTTTGCTGCTCGGTGATGCCGGAGCGGGGAAAAGCACCCTCGCGACGGCGCTGGAGCCTGCCGGGTTCCGGTTGCAGAGCGACGACATCGTGGTGATGTCGCAGACCGGGAAACTTGGCGCGCTGCCGTTTCCGGTGACTCTGAAAGAAGGGTCGTGGCGGCTGCTGGAGCATCGCCGCGATGAGATCGACGGTGCGGCGCAGCATCTCAGACCCGACGCGCTGAGCGTGCGTTACGTGGGGCTGACGGGAGACAGCAGCTGGATGAAGGCGGGCTGGATTCTGGTGCTGGACCGGCAGGAGAGTGGGCCAGCCTCGATCAGTGAGTTGAGCCTGTCCGACGTCTTTGGGGCGCTATTGCGCGCCGCGTGGTCAGGAGAAGACGCCATGTCGCCCGATGTGTTTGAGGCCATGGCGGCCTGTCTGCACGGTGCGAAGTTTGGTCGCCTGACCTATTCCGATTTGCCGCGCGCGCTCGAAGTGGTGTCGCGGTTCTGCGAAGAGTGATCTGATCTTACGGAGGTCGTGAGTTCTGAATTCAATTTGGTAAGTGATTTTTGTCTAAGTGATTTTTCATATATTCTTTCGAGCGCAATTTTTTCTGCGCGCGTAACGGCGTTAGCCTCCATTTTTATTGGTATTGGAGAAGGACATGAAAGCAGGCGCTCTGGCCTCCTCTCCCCTCGAAACGCTCGGCCGCATTCTTCAGGGGGACGTCGAGCAACTGAAGGAACGGGCTCCGAACTGGGCCGATCTCATCCGCACGGCGAACGACGAATTTGTCACCCCCGCCTTGTTTCACCGACTGCGCGAGGTGCCTGCAAGCGCCGCCGAGCCCGAGGCCATGGCCTATCTCGGCGAGATCGACACGCTCAACTGTCAGCGCAACCTCAGCCTCTGGGCGCTGGTGTCTGAAATCACCGCGCTGCTCAATGGCGCCGGAATTGTCCCGACGCTGATCAAGGGCGCCAGCGAGATGGCGCTGCAGGAGGATCCCGCCAGCTTTTACCGGCTGATGATCGACGTCGACATGGTGGTCGAGCGCGACGAGGCCGCCAAGGCGCAAAGCCTTCTGGCAGAGGCCGGGTTCGAGTGCCTCGAAGACAGCGAATATGCGCATTCTCCGGGGTGTTTTTGGAAAGAGGGCTATGCCGGAACGCTCGATCTGCACGCTGGGCTGCAAGAGGACATCGCGCGGTTCCTTTCGGGCGACGACTGGCAGAGGCGGCGGATCCTTTGCGAGCGGGACGGGCTGCGGTTCTACATTCCTGACCCCTCTTTCCGGCTGCTGATCAACGTCAGCCACGACATGCTGCATCACTCCGGCCTTGCGCGCGGGGGCATCAGCCTGCGCTACCTTCTGCCGCTGCGCGAGCAACTGCAGGACGAGGCCGCGCTGGACTGGCCTTGGCTCTTGAAATTGCGCCGCGACCGAAGGTTTCGCCTCGCCTTCGATCTGCAGATGCTGATGCTGCACGAGCTTTTCGGGATGCGGCGCACCTTGCCGTTCAAGATATCCCCGCTCACCGCGCTGCTGCATCGGCGGCGTCTTCTGAAGGCGCGGTATCCGCGGCTCGGCGAGGCTGAGTGGGCGCTGGTGAAACCCTTCTACACCCGAATGAAGCATCTCTGAGCCGCTGAGGCGATGCGCTCGTTTCTGCCTGTCCAATGCTCAAACTTTGGCGGCATTTGCCGAAACGGGCACCGCTCCGCGTTTCTTCTTTGAGTTGTGACTTTGTCGCAGTAGACCGTAAATATTGATTGTTCTTTGAGGATTACCCGAAATGAAAATTGCGATTATCGGCACCGGCTACGTGGGGCTTGTGTCTGGCGTCTGTTTTTCCGACTTCGGCCACGAGGTGGTTTGTGTGGACAAGGACCCGCGCAAGATCGAGATGCTGGAGCGCGGTGAGGTGCCGATCTACGAGCCGGGGCTCGACACGCTGATGGCCAAGAACGTCGAGGCCGGGCGACTGTCGTTCATCCTCGATCTGAAGTCGGCCATCGATGGCGCCGAGGCGGTGTTCATCGCCGTCGGCACGCCGACCCGCCGCGGCGATGGTCATGCCGATCTTACCTACGTCATGGCCGCCGCCGAAGAGATCGCCAAGACCGCCGATCATTACATCGTCGTGGTCACGAAATCGACCGTCCCCGTGGGGACGAACCGCAAGGTGCAGCAGGTGGTCGCCGCCGCAAATCCGGACCTTGAGTTCGACGTCGCCTCCAACCCCGAGTTCCTGCGCGAGGGCGCCGCGATCGACGATTTCATGAAGCCAGACCGGGTCGTTGTCGGCGTCGAGACCGACCGCGCCGCCAAGGTGATGGAAGACATCTACCGCCCGCTCTACCTGCGCGATTTCCCGATCGTCACCACCGATCTGGAGAGCGCCGAGATGATCAAATACGCCGCCAACGCCTTCCTCGCGACGAAGATCACCTTCATCAACGAGATCGCCGCGCTTTGCGAGAAGGTCGGCGCGGACGTGAAAAGCGTGTCGAAAGGCATGGGGCTCGACGGGCGCATCGGCAACAAGTTCCTGCACGCTGGCCCCGGCTACGGCGGCTCGTGCTTCCCGAAAGATACCAAGGCGCTGGCCCGCATCGGGCAGGAGTTCGCTTCGCCGATCTCCATCGTCGAGACGGTGATCAAGGTGAACGAGGACACCAAGCGGCGGATGACCGACAAGCTGCTCGACCTCTGCGACGGCTCGTTCAACGGCAAGAAGGTCGCGGTGCTGGGCGTCACCTTCAAGCCCAACACCGACGACATGCGCGACGCGCCGGCGCTGACCATCGTGCCGTCGCTGGTCGGCGGCGGGGCCTCGGTGTCGGTGGTCGATCCGCAGGGCAAGCGCGAAGGCGAGGCGCTGCTGCCGGGCGTGACCTGGGAGGAAGACCCCTACGCGGCGGCCGAGGGCGCCGATCTGCTGGTTATCCTCACCGAGTGGAACGAGTTCCGCGCGCTGGACCTCTCGGTGCTCGCAAAGAAGATGTCGACGCCGCGGATGGCGGACCTGCGCAACATCTACACCTACGAGGATGCGCTGGCCGCGGGCTTTAGCGATTACGAAAGCGTTGGGCGCGGCGATCCCGCGGGGGCCTGACCCCAGCCCGACATGAAAAACCGGGCGGTGCAGGAAGCGCACCGCCCGGCCAGAAGCTGCTCGACAGCTTTGCCTGGTTCAGCCCAGGACTGTGTCGCTCGGCATGAATTCGAGCGCGTCGATACGCAGGGGCTCGCTGCCGCCGTCGCCGTAACCGGCAAGGACAAGCTGGTCGCCCGCGTCGATATCGACATTCTCGATCACATGACGGGTCAGCGTGGACTTGTTCGCGAGGTTGTCGCCAAGGTCGGCGTCCCAGTGCCACGCGTCCATCACTTCGCCGTTAACGCGGAATTCCAGATAGGAAACGCCATCGGTTTCGTCGAAGTAGTCGATGCCCACGTCGTAGGTGCCCGAGGTGCCCTCGAAGTCGGCGGAGGCTTCGGCATCACCCGCAGCGCTGAGAACCTCGCCGCCGGACGCCGCCATCAGGCTGGCGACTTTGAAGCCTTTGCGCACGCCTGCGTCGAAGACGAACTCCTCGGCTTCCATGAAGACCCACTCAGCGGTGTTGGCCACCGGCTGATCGACCTCTTCGGTGGTGTCCGTGGACCCGGTGGAGCCGGTGGACCCAAGGGTGCCGGTCATTTCGAGGCTGAGGCTGTCGATGCGCAGCGGTTCGCGTGCATCGTTGATGCCCTGCAGGGTGACAGTGTCGCCCGCCTGCAGTTCCAGCCCTTCGATGAGCTTCGCGGTCTGCGTCGACGTGTCGGCGTTGCTGCTGCCCAGCTTGGCATCCCAGTCCCAGCTTGCCACTTCCTCACCGTTGACCAGAACGCTGAGCGAGCTCACGCCATCGTTCTCGTCGAAGTAGTTCACGGTCAGGTCGTAGACGCCAGCATCCCCGTCGAAGTCGAGGGACGCGGTCTGCGCCTCGTCGGTCTGGTTCTGGATCACGGCATTGCCCGAGGCGGGGCCGATCTTCTTCACCGCGAAACCGTCGGACAGGTCGAGGTCTTCGGCCTCGTAGCTGATCACGGTGCCGATGGCGTCGCTGTTGCCAGTCTCGGTCCCGGTCTCGGTTCCGGTGCCGATCTCAGTACCTGCGTCAAGATCGCTGTCGGTCGAGCCCGAGTCGAGCGTGCCGGTCATCTCGAGGCTGAGGCTGTCGATGCGCAGCGGTTCGCCGGAGTCGTTCACGCCCTGCAGCGACAGAACATCGCCCGCCTGCAGTTCCAGCCCGTCGATCAGCTTCGAGGTCTGCGTCGACGTGTCGGCGTTGCTGCTGCCAAGCTCCGCATCCCAATCCCAGCTTGTGACTTCCTCGCCGTTGATCAGGACACGCAGGGTGCTGACGCCATCGTTCTCGTCGAAGTAGTTCAGCGTGAGCGCGTAGACGCCCGCATCGCCGTCGAAGGCATAAGATGCGGTTTGGGCTTCGCCGGTGCTGTTCTGGATCACCGTTCCGCCCGATGCCGGACCGATGCTCTTAACGGCGAAGCCTTCGGAAAGCACGAGGTCTTCGGCCTCGAGGGTGATCACGGTGCCGACTGCCGCACCGGTGTTGTCGCCGGTTTCAGGAAGCAGGGTGGCCGTGTCGTCACCATCTTCCTCGGTCTTGTCGCCGGTCTCCGTGCCGGTGTTGCCGCCATCGGTGGTCTCATCAAACCCGTCGAGCAGGCCGTTGATGTAGTCCTCGATGTTGGCATAGCCGTCGCCGTCGGCGTCCAGTTGGGCATCGGCGGTCTTGGCGTCCGAGCCGATGATGTACTCGTAGAAATCCGGGATGCCGTCATCGTCGGTATCGGTCAGCGCCGCGGTCTGCGAGCCGTCGCCATAGCCACCCACTTCGTCAGGCGAGTCGATGATCTTGCCGGTGTCGTTGAGCACGGTGTCGATGATCCGCTGGTCGATCTCGCTCAATTCGCCATCGATGCGTGCGCCGACGTTCGAAAGCACCCAGTCAACCACGGCGCCCGAGGACAGAACTTCGGTCGTGGCCGGATCGAAGACGAAATCGCTGACGATCTCGCCGGTGTTGGTGCCGCCGATGTCACCGTCGTTGTCGAGCACATAGTAGGCGGCGCCGCCGTCATTCCCGATGAAGCGGATCGCTTCACGGCCGTCGGTGTCTTGACCTCTGATGAAAACGTTGCCGATCACATGCACGGTGGACGCTTCGGCAACGACAAGGCCTTCTTGGCCCCAGTTGTAGATGACGTTGTTGATGAACTCGATGTTCTTGGCGTCATCCTTCACGAGCGCGTTGCGGAACTGGTTGCTGGCAAACAGGTTGCCGATGATGCTGATATTCGAGCTCCCGTCACCAATCAGCATCCCCATGCTGTGGTCACCCTTGGGGTGAATCGAGTCCTGCAGGGCCTCGGCGACGATATTGTTCGAGATCGTGATATTGCTGGGCGCGCCCCAGGTCGAGGCGACCTCGTCGATCGACCAGCTCAGCGAGTTGCTATCGAGAATAACGTTTTCGACGGTCTCGCCCGACTTGCCGATGGAGACACCATCGCGGCTATCGGGGTCTTGCCCATCGGTTTCATCACCCGGACGCACGGTCATGCCGCGGATGATCACGTTGCTGTCCACCACGCGCAGGCGCGCGCCGGTGACCGTGATGCCACCCGGGGCCGTTTGGCCTGCCAAGGTTACATCACCGTTAATTTGGATTTGGCTTTCGAGGTCAATTTGTCCGCCAACTTCGAAAACTACAATGCGCGGATAATCCAAATCTTCCAGAGCCCAACGCAAAGAACCTTCGCCGGAGTCGTTCAGATTTGTAACTTTAACAACTTCACCACCACGTCCCCCGGTCGCACTTGCTCCAAACCCTTGCGCCCCCTCAAACGCAAGGAGTTCCGAATTTTCTACTACCATGTGTACCTGTGTCCCGACTTTCTGTCTTATGTTGTGTGTGAGTGTCTTCTTGCGGTGCTAATTGGATAGCTCCAGACGCCCCAAGACGCATCGCTCTTGAAAGTTTCCCCGTGGTTACTGAGTGAATTTCCGCCGACCCCCGGAGCGGGGTTTCCCGCTCAGATCGGGATTTCAGGCCGATCAAAGCGATCGATCAGGGGCTAAAAATGGCGGAATTCTGTCCAATTGCGGCGACCATTCGCAGTGTGTCGGTACAGAGACAGTTGAGTTTGAATGTGTTTTGTACGTTAACGTTAAGTTAACCTCACGTAATGGACCCAAATTGATCAGAGGCCGGAAGACGCGGAAAAATGCCGGGAGCTACTTGCCTAAAATTTAGGCGCGCCCCCAGTTAGCCCTGTTCGGTGCCGTTGCGCTGCGGCATAATCGTCACAAGCGTCGCGTGCAGACGCGGTGGTGACGGTCATTTGAGGCCGAATCAACACCTCCGCCGGAGCCCACCCGTGGCGCGGATTTTTGAACACTAAAGTCTTTTTGTTTCTTATTCGTGGATTCCCATGCGACAGATCAGTCTACTCGCCTTGACGAAGTCGACAGGTGGCATTGCCCTCTACAACAAGCTTCTACTGACCGAACTCCGACGGATCGGGGTGCGGTCTCATACGCTTTGCCTGTCTGAAAACGCCGAAGCCTATGCGGCTGATTTGGCCAAGCGGGGGCTGGGCGCAGAGCCGGTCGAGATGGCCCGCTACAGTATAGATCCGCGCGGAGACGCACGCGTGTTGCGCCGCGTCGTCTCGGCAAGCCGCGAGCACGCGGCGGATGTGATCGTCTGTCATGGCAGCAAATCCGGCTTTATCGGCCGCGCTGCGGGGCGGCTGACCGGGCGGCCGGTGGTCTATCGTCAGGCCTCGATGCCGTTCCAGCGCCGGGTGCAGGGGGCCAAGGCTCCGCTTTACTGGGCGCTCGACTTTGCCGCGCGAGGGTTCGGCGGACACATCGTGACGCTCACCGAATATGCCCGGCAGCAAACATTGACCGCCAAGCTGATGTCGGCGGACCGGATCAGCGTGATCCGGACCGGCGTCGATGTGGCGCGCTTCAAACCCGCCACAGATCGGGCAGCGGCACGCGCCGCGCTGGGGCTCGATCCGGATCGGCCCGTGGTCGGCTGGATGGGGCGGATGGAGCCGCAGAAGGCCCCGCTCGACTATGTGCAGTCATTGCGCGACGTCGTGGCGCGCCACCCGCATGTTCAATTCGTTATGGCCGGTGAGGGCCGCATGGAGCGCGAGGTTGCGCAGGCGCTGTCCGCCGCAGGCCTGTCAGAGCGCGTCAAAATGCTGGGATGGCAGTCCGATCCGGTGCGCGCCCTGCAGACCTTCGACGTCTATGTGCTCAGCTCGCATTGGGAGGGTCTTCCGATCACTCTGCTCGAAGCCATGGCCAGCGGGTGCTGCTGTATCTCGACGGATGTCGATGGCTGTTCGGATGCGCTTGAGGATGGGATCAGCGGTCGGCTGGTGAGCGCTGGCGACACGGGCGCGCTCGGGCAGGCTTTGGAGGGCGTTCTGCAAGACCCCGACCTGCGCGAGCAATACGCCGAGGCTGGCAGGCACCGCGCGGTGACCCTGTTCGACAAGGAAACCATGGTGGCGAAATGGGTGGACCTGCTGTCGAGCCTGACCGCAGGCACGGCCACGCTTCCCGTCGTGGAGCAGGGGAAGACGGCGTCGGAGGGCGGACAATGATCGGCTCATCTTCCTCGCTGCCGCAAAAACCCGGCGTTGCCGAGCCCGCTGCGGGCCAATCGCTGCGGATCTGCATGATCATCTCGTCCTACCATCCGATCGTGGGTGGGGCGGAAAAACAGGTGGCTCAGCTTGCGGGTCTGATGACCGCGCAGGGTCACAAGGTCTATATCCTGACGCGCCGCTATCCCGGCCTTGCAGCAAGCGAAACCATCGACGGTGTCGAAGTGCGCCGCATCGCGATGCGCAAGCCGGTCACAGGTGTGGGGTTCGTTCTGGGGGCGGCGCGCATGGTGCGTAAGTTGAACCCGGACGTCATCCATTGCCATTCGATGTTCACGCCCTCGCTGGCGGGGGCGCTCGGCAAGCGTCTCACCGGCGCGCCGCTTTTGTCGAAGCCAATGTGCGGCGGCGAGGCCACCAAGATTGCACGAAAGCCTTTCGGGCGACGCCGCCTCGCGTATTTGGGGCGTGCGGTGGATCGCTTTCCAATGGTGAGCCACGAGATAGAGGCCGAACTGTCCAAGCTTGGCATTCCGGAAAGCAAGCTGCGCTTCATCCCCAATGGCGTCGACGGCGAGCGGTTCCGCCCGGCTCGCACGCAGGTCGAGAAGGACACGCTGCGCTTGCGCTTTGGTCTGCCGTCCGGGCCGCTGTTCCTCTTTGCCGGGCGGCTCGCGGCGCAGAAGCGCCTGCCGCTGCTGCTCGAGGCGTGGTCCGACATCCGCGAACGCATTCCGCAGGCGACGCTGGCGATCGCCGGGGCGAACCGCGTCTCGGGCGGCGGCTATCAGGCCACCTTCGGCAATGCGGACGAGATCCCCGAGGCACTGATGCAGCAGCCCGGAGTGCGGATGCTGGGTCATGTGGCCGACATGCCGAATCTGCTGCGCGCGGTGGATGTCTTTGTGCTGCCCTCGGCGCGCGAGGGACTGTCGAATGCGCTGCTGGAGGCCTGTGCTTCTGGGCTTGCCTGCGTCACCGCGCGCACCGGCGGCGCGATGGATTTCGTCCTGGATGGGGAAAATGGCATGCTCTTTGACGTCGACGACCGCGATGCGCTTGGCGCTGCGCTCGAAGCGCTGGCGGCGGACCCAGACATGCGCGGTCGCCTCGGTGTGAATGCCCTGCGCACCGTTGCCCGCGACTACGACATTCGTCAGACCGCGCGCGCGCTGCTGGGTCAATACGTCGAGCTGGGTGCTGGTGCCCGCGCGAGCGGGGCAGGGGAGGCATGAGATGACCGACAGTGCACCCATCTTCATCCTCGGCCTTCAGCGCGGGGGGACCAACCAATTGCTCAACGCGCTGCGCTCGCATCCCGATACCATCTGGCCCGACGGCGAGATGCACGAGGTGCTGCGCCCCAAACCGGCGCTGCGCGGCGCCACGGCAAAGACCCTCGCGGGCTATTTGCCCACTGCTCTGCGCAGCGGCGACATCATGAACCCGCGCCGGGCACCGGGACCATTGCGTCCGCGCGATCGGGCGTGGATCGCCCGCGAGCTGGCCCGTGCCACGGAACGGAACCTGCCCGAAGTGCGGCGCTTCAAGCGCGCGCTGGCCGCGCAGGGGCTTGGTCCGGCTGTCCCCTCGGGGCGTGCTCGCATGGTGCTGAAGGTGATGAACTACAACATCGGCCTCGCCACTGATCTGGACCGCATCTACCCCGGCGCCCGCTTCATTGGCCTCGTGCGCGATCCCTATGGCATCTGCGAGAGTATGATGGCCCGTGGCGGCAACCCCACCAAGATCCTCGAACTCTACCGCTATTTCGGCGAGACCCTGCTGCGGCTCGAACAGCGCGGGCTGCCGCTTAAGGTGGTGCGGCTGGAAGATATGGTTGGTGATTTCCGCCAATGTGTCGACGAGGTCTTCGACCTCTGCGGTCTCGCTCCGAATGCGACGCAGGGCCTCTGCCTGCAAAGCAAGGAGCGGATCACCGATGCGGCTGGCCGGGTGATCGGCACCCGCAAGGTCGACACTTTCTATACGTTCGACCACGTCAATCGCCACATGCGGGCCGATATCAACGACGCTGCCCGCGCCGAACTGGCCCCCGAGGTGGCGGGGCTGGTGCAGAAGAACTGCGCTGCGGTGATGGAGCGGTTCGGCTATCTGGCTCCCGCCGCTTTGGGCTGACGCGAAGTGCCGGAGCAAAGCCGCGCATCGCTTCGGAAACCTGCTTGACGGCACTCCGTAAGAAACTTATGGAGTGCCACACCCCCGGCGAGTTGGCGGAGTGGTGACGCAGCGGATTGCAAATCCGTGTACACCGGTTCGATTCCGGTACTCGCCTCCAAATACCCTCACACATTTCGACACCACAAAGCTTCGCTCTCGCGGAGGTCTTCGTGTGGCTTGTGCCCCGCGAACCCTGAGCGTTGGGCGCGCAAGGAAACCCGCTTCCGCGATACATATTATGATCAGCTTTTGGCGCCTGACGCCGAAACTGCCTGTATCTTGAGCGCATTCATGCATGCGGGACGGAAATGCGTGGATTTTTATTTTACCGTTTGGTCAAAAAAATCTTCATGGTGACAGCCCGGCGCGCAAGCCGGCCCACATCTGTCCGCACATGGAGGCACGCATGGAAATCGGGGTATTTCTTCCCATCGGCAACAACGGCTGGCTCATCTCCGAGACCGCGCCGCAGTACAAGCCGAGCTTCGAGCTCAACAAGGAGATCACGCTGAGCGCCGAGAAATACGGGCTCGATTTCGTGCTCACCATGATCAAACTGCGCGGCTTTGGCGGCAAGACTGAGTTCTGGGACCACAACCTTGAGAGCTTCACGCTGATGGCCGGGCTCGCGGCCTGCACCAGCAAGATCAAGCTCTATGCCACCGCCGCCTCGCTGGTGATGCCGCCGGCGATCGTTGCGCGCATGGCCTCGACCATCGACTCGATCTCGGGCGGGCGCTTCGGGGTGAACCTGGTGACCGGCTGGCAAAAGCCCGAGTACAGCCAGATGGGCATGTGGCCGGGCGACGAGTTTTTCGGCACCCGCTATAAGTATCTTGGCGAGTATGCGCAGGTGCTGCGCGATCTGTGGGAGACCGGCAAGAGCGATCTCAAGGGGGAGTTCTTCCAGATGGACGACTGCCGCCTCAGCCCGCAGCCGCAGGCCGACATGAAGGTGATCTGCGCCGGCTCGTCCGACGCGGGCATGGCCTTCTCGGCGCAATACGCCGACTACAACTTCTGCTTTGGCAAGGGGGTGAACACGCCGCAGGCCTTCGCGCCCAATGCCGAGCGACTGAAGGAAGCCATCGCCAAGACCGGGCGCGACGTGTCGACCTATGCGCTCTTCATGATCATCGCCGACGAGACCGACGAGAAGGCCCGCGCCAAGTGGGAGCTCTACAAGGAAGGGGCCGACGAAGAGGCGCTGGCGTGGCTTGGCCTGCAGAGCGCGGCCGACACGAAATCGGGCGCCGACACCAATGTGCGGCAGATGTCCGACCCCGTCTCGGCGGTGAACATCAACATGGGCACGCTGGTGGGGTCCTATGAAACCGTCGCCAAGATGCTCGACGAAGTGGCAGAAGTGCCCGGCACCGGCGGCGTTCTGCTGACATTCGACGATTTCGTGCAGGGCGTCGAAGATTTCGGCTCCAAGATTCAGCCGCTCATGGCCTGCCGCAAGTCGGTTCAGGTCTCCGAACCCGCATGAGGCAGAAAATGGACGTTACAGCCCAACCCGAAAATTTCCCCTTCGATCCCGAGACCACCGCGCTGATCGTGGTGGACATGCAGAACGCCTATGCCACCAAGGGCGGCTACGTCGACCTCGCCGGTTTCGACGTCTCGGGCGCGCGCTCGTGCATCGAGAACATCTGCAAGGTCACCAAGGCCTGCCGCGACGCGGGCGTGCTGGTCACCTTCCTGCAGAACGGCTGGGATCCGGCCTATGTCGAGGCCGGTGGCCCGGATTCGCCGAACGTCAAGAAATCCAACGCCATCAAGACGATGAAGAAGCGCCCCGAGCTTTGGGGTCAGCTTCTGGCCAAGGGCGGCTGGGATTATGACATCATCGACGAGCTTGATCCGCAGGAGGGCGATCTGCTGATCCCCAAGCCGCGCTACTCGGGCTTTTTCAACTCCTACCTCGACAGCGCGCTGCGCTCGCGCGGAATCAAGACGCTGGTCTTCACCGGCATCGCCACCAACGTCTGCGTGGAAAGCTCGCTGCGCGATGCGTTCCATCTCGAGTACCACTGCCTGATGCTCGAGGATGCGACCAACCACCTCGGCCCGGACTTCATCCAGAAGGCCTCGGTCTACAACGTCGCCACCTTCTTCGGCTGGGTCGCCAAGACCGACGACTTCTGCGCCGCGCTTATCTCCAAGGAAGAAAAGGAACTCTCGAATGCCTAAGACTCCCGTGATCCCCGAAGGCACCGGCAAGCCGCTCGCACCCTATCTGCCGGGCGTGCTGGCCGACGGGGTGGTCTATGTGTCGGGCACATTGCCCTTCGACAAGGAGAACAACGTCGTGCACGTGGGCGACGCGGCGGCGCAGACCAAGCATGTGCTCGAGACCATCAAGTCCGTCGTCGAAAAGGCGGGTGGCACGATGGACGACGTGGTGATGAACCATATCTTCGTCACCGACTGGGCCAACTACGCGGCGGTGAACGAGGTCTATGCCACCTATTTCCCGGGCGACAAGCCGGCGCGCTACTGCATCCAGTGCGGCCTTGTGAAGCCCGACGCGCTGGTCGAGATCGCCACGGTCGCGGTCATCAAGTAATGGAATTCACCCATCTTCGGTGCGGGCGCGAGGGCGCCCGCACGCTTGTTCTGTGTTCGGGGCTCGGCGGGGCGCAGGGCTATTGGACGCCGCATCTGGACGCGCTGAAGCCGCAGTTCGATCTCATTCTCTACGATCAGCGCGGCACCGGCGCGAATGCCTGCGATCTTGGTCCGACCACCATCGCGGATATGGCCGACGACGTGCTCGAGGTCTGCGACGCGGCCGGGGTCGATCGCTTCGATCTCATGGGGCACGCGCTTGGCGGGCTGGTCGGCTTCGATCTGGCCGCGCGCGCGCAACGCCGCGTCGAGCGGGTGGTGGCGATCAACGCTTGGCCCGAGATCGACGCCCATACCGCGCGCTGCTTCGACATCCGGCTGGCGACGCTGGCGGGGCAGGGGCTCGAGGCTTTTGCCGCATTGCAGATGAATTTCCTCTACCCGCCGTTCTGGATCGCCGCACATCCCGAAAAGATCGCCGCCGAAGAGGCCCATGCCGTGGCGCATTTCCAAGGCGCCGCCAATATCACCCACCGCATCGGCGCGCTGCGCGATTTCCGCCTGCCCGAACAGCTCGACGGCAAGGGCATTCTGCTGGTCGCCAGCAAGGATGATGCGCTGGTGGATGTGGCGCAGTCTGAACGGCTCGCCGAGCGCCTGCCGGGGTCCAAGCTGGTGATCTTCACGCAAGGCGGCCACGCCATGAACCTGACCAAGCGCGATGCGTTCGAGGCTGAGGTGCTGCCCTTCCTGACGGCGGAGTGATCTGAACCGTCATTGCCGCGCAATGGCTCTGCATCGATCACGCCAGCCCGCCTGGTCGGGCTGGCGTCTTTCATGTCTGCGCCCGCCTTGGCCTTGGCTGCAAGCAGTATGACTGAATGCCGAAAATTTAGCGCGTTCGGGCATTCCATCCCCCCGATCCGGGCGGAACAGGTCTACCCTCGCTGGACAAACCGGAAGGCGCCGCTCACCTTCCGCCTGACTTTAAGGAAAGGACTGCCCCCATGGCCCATGAGATGCTGAAACCTTCTGCCCCGGCGCCGCTGCGCAACGTGAATCTCGACACCGATGAGATCCAGCAGGCCCGCGTCGATCTGGCCGCTACGCTGCGTATGGCGGCGCATTACGGGCTCGAAGAAGGTATCTGCAATCACTTCTCGGCTGTGGTTCCGGGCCATCCCGACCTCTTTCTGGTCAACCGGCTCGGTGATGCCTTTGCCGAAGCCAAGGCCTCGAGCCTGCTGATCTGCGACTTCGACGGGCATGTGCTGCAGGGGGAGGGGGAGCCTGAGGCGACGGCCTTTTACATTCACGCCCGGCTGCACAAGCAGCACCCGCGCGTCGGTGCCGCCTTTCACACCCATATGCCCAATGCCACCGCCCTGACGATGATCGAGGGCGAGCCGCTGGTCTGGGCAGGTCAGACCGCGCTGAAATTCTATGGCCGCACCGTGGTGGATGAGGATTACAACGGGCTCGCGCTCGACAATGACGAGGGCGACCGCATCGCCGCGGCCATGGGCGAGGCCGACGTGATCTTCATGCGCAACCATGGCGTCATGGTCTGCGCGCCCAATATCGCCGAAGCGTGGGACGATCTTTACTACCTCGAACGCGCCGCCGAGGTGCAGCTGAAGGCGATGAGCTCGGGCCGCCCGTTGATCCCGGTCTCAGAAGAACTTGCGGAGAAAACCGCGAAGCTGATGCGCGAGGGCGATCCCGAAAGCGCGCGGATGCATCTTGAGAGCATCAAACGCCAGCTTGACGTCACCTCGCCGGGCTTCCGCGACTGACATCCCGAAGCGCTCAGCCGGCGACGATCACCTCGACGCCGGCGGCCTGCAGCGCCTCGGCGAGCGCGCCGGTCGGGGCCGCATCGGTGACCAGCGTGTGGATCCGTTCGAGCCCGGCCACCTGCACCAGCGCGTTGACGTCGAACTTGCTCTGATCGGCCAGCACCACGCAGCGCGAGGCGCGCGCGGCATAGACCCGCTTGATCTCGGCATCCTCGATGCAGAAGTCGAAGATGCCGCCCTCGGTGATCGAGGACACGCCCAGAAACGCCACGTCGAACCACAGTTTGCCCGCCTGCTCCATGGTCACCGGGCCGACCAGTGACATGGCGGCGGGCCGCATCTTGCCGCCCAGCATGTAAACCTCGGCGCGCGTCTCCAGCGCCGCGACGCGCAGGTTGTTGCTGAAGATGCGCCGCGCCGGATCGCCAACCATCAGACGCGCCAGTTCCAGCACCGTCGTGCCGATATCGAGGGCCACCATCTCCTGCGGGCGGGCCAGTGACAGGGCCTTGCGGGCGATGCGCGCCTTGGCCTCGGCATTCTCGCGCTGCCGATCGCTGAAGAAGGGCGCGGGCGCGGGCTCTGGCGGGCAGGTTTCGCTGAGGATGGCGCCGCCGTGGGTGCGGCGCAGATCGCCGCGTTCTTCCAGATCGCTGAGGTCGCGGCGCACGGTCATCTCGGAGACGCCGAACATCTCGGCGAGATCGGCAGAGGACATGAAGCCCTTTTCGCGGATCACCTGCGCGATGCGGTCCTTGCGCACCACGCCCATCATCCGGCCCAACGTCCGGGGCGAGGGTTTTTCGGCCGGGTGTTTGGTCCGGCGGGCGGGCGTTTCGGTGGTCATGGTCGGGTCAACGCCTTCAAGGCCGGGCGGGTTGCAGCCGCGGCAGGGCGCGCTCCTGATGGCGGGCGCTGCAGGCACGCGGCAGCACCGTTAAAACAAAGCTTACACGAAGCCAGATAGTCGGACAAAAGATAACGTAAGGTTAATCGGGGTTATCGCAGGGTCAGGGCCATTGCGCTTGTGGTTGCCTGCATATGCGACGCCACGTCCCTTTCCAAGCGCGAAGAAACCCCGTTACATGTCGCCATGACCCGCGCGCTCGCCCATCGCCTCATGCTGTTCGCCACCGTGTTGACGGTGGCCTTGGCGAGCGTCGTCTTCGCGGCCCGCATGGCGCCCGAGGTTGTGCAGGAAGCCTCGCTTGAGAGCTATCTCGCCATGGGCGGGACGCTGGACGAGATCTGCGACGGCGAAGGGACGCATCACCACGCGCATCATTGTCCGGTCTGCCATCTGCTGCCCGAGGCACCGCGCATCGCGTCGGATCGCCCGGCGCAGCGGATCGCCCGCGCCATCAACGCGCGTGTCCTGCGCGATCTGGCGACACGCCCGCAGCGCGGCGATCCGCATCGCTCACCCCGAGCACCCCCGGTCCTCGTCTGATCGCGCGCTGCCTGTTCGGGGCGCGCTGAGCCAGATTTCCCCGATTTTGCGAGGGATGCCCTCGCCCCTGATCATGCGCAGGCAGCGGTGCGTCCGCGCGCGCAAGGAGACCGAAGATGAAGACCACTCTGATTGCCGCCCTTGGCCTTGCCGTTCTCGCAACCGGTGCCGCCCATGCCGAAGGCCAGATGACCCACCAGATGAAACAGGGCGAGATGTCCGCCACCGTCCCTGCGGAGGCGCGTTTCGAGCTTGGCGCGCTGGTGATCGAGAACCCGTTCTCGCGCGCCTCTCTGCCCAACCAGCCAGTTGGTGGAGGGTTTTTCACCGTCACCAACACCGGCACCGAGGATGACCGGCTGATCGCCGCGAGCGTCGCGCCCGAAATGGCGGATCATATGGAAATCCACGAGATGGCGATGGACGGGCAGGTGATGAAGATGCGCGAACTGGCGGATGGTCTGCCCATCGCCGCAGGTGAGACGGTGCAGCTCAAGCCCGGCGGCTATCACCTGATGCTCATGGGACTGAAGCAGCCGCTGGTCGAGGGCGAGACCGTGGCGGTGACGCTGACGTTCGAAAAGGCGGGCAGCATCGAGGTTCCGCTGGCGATCGGCGCGCCCAACGCCAAGGGCGGTATGGGCCACGGCAGTGCTCACGGCCAAGGCCAGATGAAGCACGGCGGGTGAGGGCTGCGGCATGACAAAATCAGGGATTTCCGCGATCCGTCTGGCGCTTTGGGGGCTGGTGCTGCTGGCCCTCATCGTGCTGCTGTGGGTCCGTGTGCTTGCGCCGCGGCTCGAGCAGGACGTCACCGCGTCGCTCGGGCGGGGTGACTACCAACTGACAGCCACCGACGGCAGCGCTTTCACCGAAGACAGCCTGAAGGGCGCGCCCTCGGCGGTGTTCTTCGGCTTCACCCATTGCCCCGAGGTCTGCCCGACGACCTTGGGAGACATCGCCACATGGGAGGAGGGGCTGGGCAGTGACGCCGCTGCGCTGCGCGTCTTCTTCGTCACTGTCGATCCCGAGCGCGATACGGTCGAGCAGCTTCGCGACTATGTGTCATGGGTGCCCGAGGTGCGCGGGGTCTCGGGGTCTCGCGCGGATATCGACAAGGCGCTCAAGGCGTTCCGCATCTACGCCCGGCGCGTGCCGCTCGACGATGGCGGTTACACGATGGATCATTCGGCCATGGTGCTTCTGTTCGATGCGCGCGGCGATTACGCCGGGCTGATCAACTATCAAGAGGACTACGACCGGGCGCTCGGCAAGCTGCAGGCGCTGGTCGCGGGAGGCTGACGGCAGGGCCTTGCCGAAATCTTGCGCCGCCCCTTGCCGGATGGGGTGGCGCGCGCCACTCTTCACGTAAAGCACACAAGAGGCGGAGCGGGCAGATGGGCAGTACCAGACTGGGCAGTACCAGACGGAATTTTCTTTTCACCGGCGGCGCGATGGCGCTGCTCGCCGGCTGTGGCGGCGGCGGGGGCGGCTACACCAGTGCCGATGCGCCGCTTGATCCGATGCTGCTGCCCCAGCCCAATCCCGGCTGGGATGCGTGGGTCGCCGCCTTCCGCGGTCGCGCGCAATCGCAGGGCATCTCTGGCGGCACGTTCGATGCGGCCTTCCGCTCTGCGGGCTTTCTTCCCGGCGTGATCGAGCGGGACCGCAGCCAGACAGAGTTCACCCGCACGCTCGAGGATTACCTCGCGATCACCGCAAGCGAGCAGAAGGTCTTGCAAGGCCGGGCTGAACTGCGCCGCAACATGGGCGTGCTGCGCGAGATCGAGGCGCGCTACGGTGTTCCGCCGCATGTGGTCTGCGCGGTCTGGGGGATGGAAAGCAGCTATGGCACCCGGCGCGGCAATATCCCGGTGATCTCTGCCTGTTCGACGCTGGCCTACGAGGGGCGGCGCGGCGCGTTCTTCGAGGCGCAGACGCTGGCTGCCCTGCGCATCCTGCAGCGCGGCGACACCAGCCCCTCGCAGCTGACCGGCAGTTGGGCGGGGGCCATGGGCCATACGCAGTTCATTCCCACCACCTACCAGAGCTACGCGGTGGATTTCCGCGGCGATGGGCGGCGCGACATCTGGTCCGACGATCCGACGGACGGGCTGGCCTCCACCGCCAACTACCTGTCGCGCAGCGGCTGGCGGCGTGGCGAGCCCTGGGGTCTGGAAGTGGTGCTGCCTGCGGGCGGCGCCTCGATGGCGGGCGGCACGCGCAGCGGCGCGGGCTGGACTTCGGCAGGCGTGCGTCCCGCGTCCGGGGGCTCGATCCCGTCTGGCTCGGGCAAGCTCTTGCTGCCCGAGGGCGCGGCTGGTCCGGCGTTCCTCGTCTATCGGAACTTCAACGTCATCCTGCGCTACAACAACGCGCAGAAATACGGGATCGGCGTGGGCCACCTGTCGGACCGTCTGCTGGGCGCGGGTCCGCTGCGCGGCGGCTTTCCGCCCGACCGCTATGGGCTGACCATCGACGATCGCCGTGAGTTGCAGCGGCGCCTCACCGGCGCGGGCTTCGACGCGGGTACGCCCGACGGGGTGCTGGGAAGCAAGACGGAGGCGGCGATCCAAGGCTATCAGGCGCGCAATGGGCTGCCGGTGACCGGCGAGCCCTCGCAGGCACTGCTATCCCGGCTGCGGCGCGGGTGATCCGCGCCGCCTATGCGAACTCAGACCCGGGCGTCAGACGGTTGCGGTGCCGCCGGTAAGCGCGGCTTTGATGTCGCCCAAGGTCTTCTTCTCGGCCTCCGACACCGCCTCGCCGCCGAAGCCGAGAAAGCCGCCTTCCTTCGCCGCTTCGGCGGTGCGGGTGGCGGTCTCGACAAGGAACTCGGCAAAGGCGGGGGCCTCTTCGGGGGCGCTCGTCTTGATCAACCCGAGGATCTCGCTCAGCCGCGCGACGGCAGCATCGGTGATCTCGGGCGGCTTCTTGCCCTTCACCAGCGCCTTGACCCCGTCCAGCGCCGCCGAGCGGCCCTCCGAGGTCTTGTAAGCCTCGGCCACCTCTGCGGCGAGCGTGCCGGTGCCATCCTCGGTCGAGGCATCCTTCAGCGAGCCAGCCATGGCCGCGCTTTCCTGTACCGCGCCGATGAGACCGCCGGGATCGGCGGCGGTGATCGCGAGACCCGCCAGCATCGGTGCCTCGAGAACCGCAGCCCAGTCGGTTTCGGTGAATTTTTCCTTGAGTGCCATGAGAGCCTCCGCTCAGTTGCAAAGTCGTGCGCCACGGTCGGACCGTGGTCGGGCGTGGCGCGGGCTCCAAAAACCGGCCCGCAGGGGTCTCAAATGATCCGCGCTGCCGAAAAACGCTGCCGGGAAGTCCGGGGGGCAGGCGGGTAAGCCATCGGTGATGGTCTACGGAGTGTATCGCAACCTAAACGTGCAATCTAGCTGCGCCGCGCTTTGGCCGGTCAAACGGCTGCCGGTGGTCGGTTTTCCGCCGACCTGCCTTGGTGACTATGGGTGGAGGAAGCTTGGCCTAGACGACTTCGATCACGTCCTTGTCGATGGCCAGATGATAGCCCTTGCGCGCGATGTTGCGCACCAAAAGCTCGCTCACCATCTGGTTGCCGAGCCCGTCGCGCAGCCGCTTGATGCGGGTGGCGCCCGCCGCCTCTTCGCAATCGCTCGCATCGCGCCCCGAGATCACCGCTTCGATCTGCGCGCCGGTCAGCATCTCGTCGTCCATCCGGGCTTCGGCCAGCACCGACAGCGTCTCGATCATCGCCGCCGTCAACTTGAAGCCCATGGTGTTGAGATAGACCATATTCTCTTCGCGGCTGATGATCAGCGAGCTGACCTGAATGCCCGAGCGCTCGATCTGCGCCATGCGGCGGTTCATTCCCGCCAGCATGACAAGGAACACCAAGGCCGCCACCAGCATCGCCGCGGCGAAAATCAGCAGCACGAAGATCACCATGCGATAGCTCGCCAGCGTGTCGGCAAAGGCGGTCCCCGACTGGGCAAGGATCTCCAGCAGCTTGACCTCGGCCTGCGCGGTCAGGTCCTGCTCGACAAAGATGCGCTCGACGCGGGCATTGAAGGCGTTGCCGTCGGGCAGGGTGAGCATCAAGAGGCCGCCCGCAAAAGCCAGCAATGCGACGATGGCGACGATGCCGAAGGTGACGATCCGCCCGCCGGTGCGGCGCGCGTCAGTAGCGGAGGTAGAAGTCACCGGCATTTTTCTTCTTCTTGTCCGAGGGCTCCTGTTCCGACAGGCCGACGATGCTCAGCAGCGTCCAGCCGTTCCGGTCGAGCCGGATTTCAAGCTGCGCGGCGGCGGTGTTCTTCGTCGGGCATTCGGGGGTGGGGAGCAGTGCGATCCCATACTGCAGACGCAGCGGGTCGTCCTGTTTTGCCTTGTACTCGGCATAGCAGTCGGCCTGCGCCGCCGAGGCGGCGAACGAGGCGAGAAGAGCAAGGGCAAGGAGCGGCGTTTTCATACCCAAAGACTGAGCGCGCCGCGGCGGCAATTCAATAGCCCCAGACGGATAGGCGGCGGATATCCGATATCATCGGAGGGATATTGCCTGTTTTGCCGGGTGAGGCCGAGGGTTGGCTCGATCGCGGCACCTGCCGTGCTAGCCCCCAGGTTCATCCCCGAAGGAGACAGCCCATGTCCAGGAAGTTCATCGCCGCCATTCTTGCCGGCTCGCTTGTCGTCACCGGATTTTCCGCAGCCTCCGCCCGGGCCGCCGATGCAAAGGACGTGGCCAAAGTGCTGGGCACCGCCGCTGTCGTCTACATGATCGGCAAGGCGGTCAGTGAGGCGCGGGCCGACGCGCGCGAGAAAGAGAAAGACCGCAAGAAGCGCGACAAAGAGCGGGCCCAGATCCACGCCGCGGATCCCACCCCCTATCTGCCGCGCCCTTATCAGTTCGAGCAGCCGGGGCCGCAGGTTCGGGGCGTGCTGCCCGGGACCTGCGCGCGGGAGGTTCGTGGCGCGCGCGGCGAGGTGATGCTGCGCTCTTGCCTGCGCAGCGCGGCGGTGCGCACCGAAGCGCTGCCGGATCGCTGCAAAAGCGATGTGCGCGTCGGCAATGACCGCGAGCGCGCCTTCTCGGTGCAATGCCTCGAGACATCGGGCTGGCGTGTGGCTGGCGCTCGGTCCGTGCGCGACCATGATCGCAACCGCGATTGGAACCGCGATTGGAAGCGGGACTGGCGGCACGACGGGCAGTACGGGGGGCGGCGCGACTGAGCGCACCGCCTGGGCCGAGGTCCTAGTGCATGTCCTGCGGCAGCAGCAGGTTCAGCGCGATCGACAGGCCCGCCGCCGGCAGAAGGCCGGATGTCAGCAGCACCTGCGCCGTCTGGGGCAGGTGCTGCAGCGCCGAAGGCTCGAGCTGCAGCCCAAAGCCGACCGACAGCGAGATCGCAAAGATCACCATGTTGCGGCGGTTCCAGACCACCTCCGACAGCATATTGACCCCCGCCGCGCAGACCATGCCGAACATCACGATCACCGCTCCGCCCAGCACGTTGATCGGCACGGTCGAGACCGCGGCGCCGACCTTGGGCACCAGCCCGCAGACGATCAGGAAGAGCGCGCCGATGGTCACCACATGGCGGCTCATCACCCCGGTCATCGAAATGAGCCCGACGTTCTGGCTGAAGGACGTGTTGGGCAGCCCACCGAAAACACCCGCCACCGCCGAGCCCAGCCCGTCGGCGAAGGTCGCGCCGCCAACCTCGCGGTCGGTCGCTTCGCGCCCGGCGCCGCCCTTGGTGATGCCCGAGACGTCGCCCACGGTCTCAATCGCCGAGATGATCGCCATGAAGCACATGCCGATGATGATCGCGGCATTGAACTCGATGCCCCAGCGGAACGGCATGGGCAGCTCGAAGACCGGCGCATTGCCGACGCTGGCAAAACTGACCTGCCCCATGAAGAAGGCGACGAGATAGCCCGCGACCAGCCCCACAAGCACCGCCGAGAGCGACAGCAGCCCTTGGGTGAAGAACTTCACGCAGAGCGTCACGATGATCACCACCAGCGCCGGGAGCCACATGGCGAGGCTGCCGAACTCCGGCGTGCCCAGCTTCGGCACACCGCCCGCCGCATATTGGATGCCGACCTTCAGCAGCGCGAGGCCGATCATCAGCACGATAAGCCCGGTGACCAGCGGCGGCAGCGCGTGGCGGATCTTGGTGACGATGAAGCCGAGCGAGAAGTGGAACAGCCCGCCGATCACGATGCCGGTCATCAGCCCGGCCATGCCCGCAACGCCCTGTCCGGCCACCGCCGGGATCATCACCGGCAGGAAGGCGAAAGAGGTGCCCTGCACGATCGGCAGCCGCGCGCCCACCGGGCCGAAGCCGATGGACTGGAACAGCGTGGCGATCCCGGCAAACAGCATCACCATCTGGATCATGTAAATCATATTGGGAAAATCGGGGCTGTTCGAGCCGTAGCCGAAGCCCGCAGCCCCGGCGATGATGATCGCCGGGGTGACGTTCGAGGCGAACATCGCCAGCACGTGCTGCAGCCCCAGCGGCACGGCCTTGCCGAGCGGCGGCATGTAATTGGGGTCGCTCAGCTGTTCGGGCGTGCCGATCGGGTGGCCCTTGGCGGCGGTTGCGTCAGTCATTCCATAGTCTCCCTCTTTCCAAGGTCATGAGATGACCCGCCGCCTCTACCGGGCGTTTGCGCGGGGCGTTGGGGCGCGTCAGCCCCGGGTGATAAGCAGCGGCTCCTCCAGCCAGTGTTCTTCAAGGTTGGGCGTCTCGCCGATCCGGTCGACCACGGCGAAAAGCCCGGGCGCATGCAGCGGCGTCAGCACCCCGTGCCATGTGCCGCGGTGGAAGTTGATCCCCTGTCCGGGCGCCGCGAGGAAGGCGTGGATCGCCCCCGGTGCCGCGTTGCCGTCCGCGCCGGGCTCGGCCACGATCACCAGCCATTCGTTCTGATGCATGGGCAGGAAGGCCTGACTGCCCTCGGGGTGCCGCTCGACCAGGGCCAGCGTGTAGGGAAGGGCGCGCGGCTCGGCGTCGAAAAGGCTGATGCCCGCACGTCCGCCGGGACCGAAGTCCATCTCGGCGCGGTCGTGATGCCGCCCGCATAGACCCTGATTGATGATCTTGTCGGGCGCGCCCTTAATCTCCAGCACTTCGCCAAACGGAGCAAAGGCTTCGGCGGTCAGCGGCTTGATGGCGATCCCTTTCATCGTGCCGCTCCTACCGGGGCCAGCGAGACGTGGCGGTTGACGTCCTTGTAGAGCAGGTAGCGAAAGCGCGCGCTGTCATCGACGATGCAGGCCTGCGGGCAGAAGGCGCGCAGCCACATGAAATCGCCCGGGCCGACATCGACCCAGTCCTGATTGAGCAGGTAACGCGCGCGGCCCTCCAACACGTAAAGCCCGTGCTCCATCACATGGGTCTCGGCAAAGGGGATGCGCCCGCCCTTGCCGAAGGTGACGATATTGGCGTGAAAGTCGTGGCGGATGTCCTCGGGGTCGAAAAAGCGCTGCGTGCCCCAAAGCTCTTCGCAACCCTTCATCCAGTTGACCGGCACCTCGTCGTCATGGGTGACGATCACCGGCGGCACCGACACACCGGGCGCCGCTTCCCAGCGCTTGCGGATCCAGTGAAATTTGCAGGGCGTCTCGCCAGCGTTCCACAGCGTCCAGCCCGAGCTCGGCGGCAGGTAGACCACATGGCCCGCGCGCAGATCAAAGGTCTCTCCGGCAACAGTCAGCCGCGCCGTGCCTTCGGTGATCAGCAGCGCCGCTTGCGCCTGCGGGTCGGGCTCGGGGGCGTCGCTGCCGCCGCCCGGGGCCAGTTCGACCGCATATTGCGCAAAGCTCTCGGCAAAGCCCGAGAGCGGCTTTGCGATGATCCACGCGCGGGCCTGCTGCCAGCCCGGCAGCAGCGAGGTGACGATGTCGCGCATGGTGCCCGCCGGGATGAAGGCATAGGCGGTGGTGAAGACCGCCGCGCCATGCGGGTCATCCTCGCGCGGGGGCATTCCGGCGGGCGGAAAGGCGTAGGTGCGGGACGGGGACATCACGCTCACAGCACCGCCTCCAGCCGCAGGCGCGCAATGCGCTCGACCTGCCGGCAGGCCTCGGCGAACTCGGTCTCGGTGTCATTGGCGATGCGCCGCTCGAAGGCGGCGAGGATGCCCGCCTTGTCATGGTCGCGCACCGCGATGATGAACGGAAACCCGTGCTTGTCCACATAGGCGGTGTTCAACTCGGTGAACCGCGCCCGCTCGGCGTCGGTCAGCGCGTCGAGCCCGGCGCTGGCCTGTTCGGCGGTGCTGTCCTCGGTCAGGCGCTTGGCCCCGGCGAGCTTGCCTGCGAGGTCGGGGTGGGCCTGCAGCACGCCCAGCCGTTCTTCGTGGCTGGCGGTGCGCAGCACGCGGGCGAGGGCGTTGGCCAGCCCCGCCGGACGGTCATGTGCGGCGCCAAGCTCGAGATCAAAGGCGCGCTCGGCGACCCAAGGCGAATGCTCGACGATGCCGCCGAAGGTGCCGACAAAAGTCTCGCGGTCCATGGTCGACGGGCGCGGGCCCTTCTTCGGCGGGTGGGTCTTGGCCCAATGCTCGGCGATCTCCAGCCGGGTCGGGGTCCAGACCCCTTCGAAACCGCCAATGTAGTCGAGGAACCGCTTGAGCCCGGCCATTTTGCCCGGGCGGCCAATGAGCCGGCAGTGCAGCCCCACCGACATCATCGCAGGCTTGCCCGCTTCGCCCTCGACGATCAGCGTGTCGAACGCGTCCTTGAGGTAGGTGTAGAACATCTCGCCCTCGATCCAGCCGGGCGAGGTGGCGAAGCGCATGTCGTTGGCCTCGAGCGTGTAGGGGATGATCAGCTGGTCGCGACCGTCCCCCTCGAGCCAGTAGGGCAGGTCGTCGTCATAGGTGTCGGAGACATAGTCGAACTGGCCGGTTTCGGCGACCAGACGCACGGTATTGGCGCTGCAGCGCCCGGTGTACCAGCCGCGCGGCGCCTCGCCGACGACCTCGCTGTGCAGGCGGATCGCCTCGGCGATGGCGGCGCGTTCCTCCTCCTCGGGCATGTCCTTGTGCTCGACCCACTTCAGCCCATGCGAGGCAATCTCCCAGCCCGCGTCCTTCATCGCCTCGACCTGCTCGGGCGAGCGGGCGAGGGCCGTGGCGACACCATAGATGGTCAGCGGGATATCATAGCCGGTGAAGAGGCGATGCAGCCGCCAGAACCCGGCGCGGGCGCCGTACTCATAGATCGACTCCATGTTCCAGTGCCGCTGGCCCTGCCATTGCGCCGCGCCGGCGATGTCCGACAGGAAGGCCTCCGAGGCGGCATCGCCATGCAGGATGTTGTTCTCGCCACCCTCTTCGTAGTTGAGCACGAATTGCACTGCGATCTTCGCGCCGCCGGGCCATTTCGCGTCGGGGCGGTCGGGGCCGTGGCCAATCATATTGCGGGGATAGCGCTGCATCTGCCGGTCCTCTGGCATGGGTCTTTCTCCTGTCGATACTGGCGCGCCGGGCGGGGCGGAACCGCAAAGCGGCCGCTCTTCGCGCGCGTCTTGCCTCTTCTGTTAGCACCGCTGAAAAAAGGAGCAAGTTCTTGCGGCCTCCGCGGCGCCATCGCCCGACCCCGCGCCTGCGGTGCCGCCAGAGCCTCCGGCGGGGATATTTTTGCCAAGAGGAAGCGGCGCGGTCTTCCTCTTGGCGAAAATATCCCGGGGGAGAGGCGCGCAGCGGCTCGGGCGCAGCGCCCCCCCTCTTTTCCGCACTTCGAGACTGTCCTGCCAGAGGCCCTTTAGCGCGGCACCATATGGACAGAGCGCCCCTCAGACCCTATGTGCACCCATCATGGCCAAGCAGAAGTCCGACCCGAACTACAAGATCATCGCCGAGAACCGGCGCGCGCGCTTCGATTACGCGATCGAGGACGACATCGAATGCGGTATCGTGCTCACCGGCTCGGAGGTCAAAAGCCTGCGCGAGAACAGCTCCAACATCGCCGAGAGTTACGCCGCGGTGGAAGAGAGCGAGCTGTGGCTGGTGAACTCTTATATCGCGCCCTACACCCGCGCCATGTTCCCGCATGAGGAACGCCGCCGCCGCAAGCTGCTGGTCTCAAAGAAAGAGCTGGCCCGGCTGTGGAACGAGACCCAGCGCAAGGGCATGACGATCGTGCCGCTGGTCATGTATTTCAACCACAAGGGCGTGGTGAAGCTGAAGATCGGCATCGCCAAGGGCAAGAAGAACCACGACAAGCGCGAGACCGAGGCCAAGCGCGACTGGAACCGCCAGAAACAGCGTTTGCTCAAGGAGCGTGGCTGAGACGCGGGAAGCCCAGCAACTCGCGGGGCCGGGCGGCTCAGGGTTGCCAGTCCGCGGCGAGCACCTTAGAGACGACACGATGCTGACTGCCCCGGGGAGAGGTGATGGCAAGTGACGATCCCAAGACGCTGGTGTCGACCGACTGGCTGGCGCGCCACCTGAAGGACCCGGACCTGCGCCTGCTCGATGCGAGCTGGTACCTGCCGGGCTCGGGCCGCGATCCGAAAGCCGAATATGAGGCCGCGCATATTCCCGGCGCGCGCTTCTTCGACATTGACGAGATTTCCGACCTGCGCTCGGAGCTGCCGCATATGGTGCCGCCGGTGGACAAGTTCATGTCCCGGATGCGCGCCTTGGGCGTCGGCGATGGCCATCAGATCGTGGTCTACGATGGCGCTGGCCTGTTTTCCGCCGCCCGCGTGTGGTGGCTGTTCAAGCTTATGGGCCATGACGATATCGCGGTGCTCGACGGCGGTCTGCCGAAATGGCAGGCCGAGGGCCGCGAGATCGAGGACCTGCCGCCCATCATCCGCGACCGCCACATGATGGTGCGCCGCCAGAATCATCTGGTGAAGGATGTCACGCAGGTCTCTGCCGCTGCCAAGCTGCGCGATCACGAGATCATCGATGCCCGCGGCGCCGAGCGCTTTCGCGGCGCCGTGCCCGAGCCGCGGCCGGGTCTGCGCGCGGGGCACATCCCCGGATCGAAGAACGTGCCTTTCTCGGTGCTGCTCAATGGCGATCAGACGCTGAAGGCGCCCGATGCGCTGCGCGCCGCCTTCGAGGCCGCCGGGGTCGATCTGAGCAAACCCGCGATCACCACCTGCGGCTCGGGCGTCACCGCGGCGATCCTGAGCCTTGCCCTGACACGCATGGGAAAGACCGACCATGCCCTTTATGACGGGTCCTGGAGCGAGTGGGGGCAATTCCCCACGCTGCCCGTCGCCACCGGAGAGGACTGATGTTCGAGACTCTGAAAGAGCAACCCGCCGACAAGATCCTGATGCTGATGCAGGCCTACCGCGAAGACCCGCGGGAGCAGAAGATCGACCTCGGGGTCGGCGTCTACAAGGACGCCAGCGGCAACACGCCCGTCATGCATGCCATCAAGGCCGCGGAAAAGCAGCTCTGGGAGAGTGAGACCACCAAGGCCTATACCGGTCTGGCGGGCGATCCGGCTTTCTCGAACGCTATGATCGAGCTGGTGCTGGGCGATGCCGTCCCGCGTGAGACTGTGGCCGCGGCAGCGACGCCGGGCGGCACCGGCGCGGTGCGTCAGGGCTTTGACATGATCAAGCAGGCCAACCCCAAGGCCCGCGTCTTCGTGTCCGACCCGACCTGGCCGAACCACCTGTCGATCCTCAAGCACATGGGGCTCGAGATCGTCCCCTACCGCTATTTCGACAATGAGACCCGCGCCGTCGATTTCGTCGGCATGATCGCCGACCTGCATCAGGTGATGCCGGGGGACGTGGTGCTGCTGCACGGCTGCTGCCACAACCCCACCGGCGCCAACCTCAACCTCGCGCAGTGGAAGGCGGTCACCGAACTGCTGCTCGAGAAAGAGGGCACGCCGATGATCGACATCGCCTATCAGGGCTTTGGCGACGGGCTGGAAGAGGATGCGGCGGGCGTGCGTCTCGTGGCCTCCTCGGTGCCCGAGTGCCTGATCGCCGCCTCCTGCTCGAAGAACTTCGGCATCTACCGCGAGCGCACCGGCCTGCTGATGGCGGTGGCCAAGGATGCTGGCGCGCAGAAGCTGAACCAGAGCACGCTGAACTACCTCAACCGTCAGAACTATTCCTTCCCGCCGGATCACGGCGCGCGTCTGGTGTCGATGGTTCTGGCCGATCCCGAGCTGCGCGCCGATTGGGCGGCGGAACTCGAAGCGGTGCGCCTGTCGATGCTGCGCCTGCGCGAGCAACTGGCGTCGGAGCTGCAGCGCCTGTCGGGTTCCGACCGCTTCGGTTTTATCGCCCAGCACCGCGGCATGTTCTCGCGCCTCGGTGCCACGCCCGAGCAGGTCGAGACCATGCGCCGCGACCACGGTGTCTACATGGTGGGCGACTCGCGTCTGAACATCGCCGGGCTGAACGAGACCACCGTGCCGATCCTCGCCGAGGCGATCATCAAATCTGGCGTCTGAGCGCGGGTACTCTGAAAAGCGAGACGCGGGCCTTTTGGCCCGCGTTTTCATGTCTGCCTCAGCCGTGCACGGCGAGACTGTCCTGCGGCGCCTCGGCCCGGTCCTCCATGCCGTAATCGCGCAGCACATGGCACACCCGCAGCCGGTAGTCCGCGAAAATCCCCTCGCGCCCGGCCTTCTGCGCGCCGCGGTGCTCGGCCAGGCTGCGCCACCGCGCCACCGCCGCTTCGTCTTCGAAAAAGCTGATCGACAGAAGCTTGCCGGGGTTGGTGAGGCTCTGAAAGCGCTCGACCGAGATGAACCCCTCGATCTCTTCGGCCATGGGGCGCATGGCGGCGGCGATGTCGAGATAGTCATCCTTGCGCCCCGCTGCGGGGATGACCTCGAAGATGATGGCGATCATGGTTCTGTCCTCCTTGCCTGCAGGTGTCGCCGCGGCGCCGGGAAATGGCAAGCGGCCGCGGGGCGGCAGCCTTTCGCCATGCGTATTTTTAAAGAGAAGAAGGGATGGGCCCTTGGCGGTCTCCCGCTTCTTCTCTTTCCAAATACGCAATGGCGCGGCGTGGTGGCCCCTGCACTGCCGCAGGGTCAGCGCGGGGCGGCGGATTTACAGACCGTTGCCAAAGCCCTATGTCCCCCAGCAGTATCGGAGGTTTGCATGACGCAAAATGAGACCGCGCCGCGCCGCGGAGTGATCTATACCGCCTGGGGCCGCGAGCATGTCGATGTCGCGCGGCGGTCGGCGGCGAGCGTCAAGCGCTGGAACCCGGAAATCGAGACGGCGATCTGGTGCAAGGAGGGGGATGATACCTCGGGCTTCGACGCCGGGTTCATCATCCCCGAGGGGATGAAACGTCCGAAAATTGAGCTGCTCTCGCAGTCGCCCTATGACGAGACCCTCTATCTCGACAACGACACGATCATCCGCAGCGATCTTGGCCCGATGTTCGGGCTGCTGCGCAAGTATGAGCTCTGCGGCGCGCAGGTGATCCTGTGGCACCGCAAACGGCACCTCAAGAAAATCGAACTCGACCTGCCCGAGAGCTTCCCCGAGATCAACTGCGGCGTGCTGCTCTATCGCAAGACGCCGCGCACCGACGCCTTTTTTGACGATTGGGTGCGCCGCTATCTCGCCTCGGGGATGAAGATCGACCAGCCCGCCTTCCGCGAGGCGCTGTGGCAGTCGGATGTGAATTTCTACGTGCTGCCGCCGCAATTCAACAAGCGCGTCTTTGAGGCGTCGGAACTGATCTGGTCCGACGCGCCGAAACCGCGCATCCTGCACCTTGAACTTTTGCGCCCGCAGAAGAACGGTTTTCTGCGCTGGCTGTCCAACCGTATCCGCTGACCCGGCCCGCTCCTGCGCCAGCTTGCCCGCAGGAGAGGCTCATGCGACCCTTCATCCCGGAGGATGTGATCCATGTCTGACACGATGACCCGAGACGAGACCCGCCTGCTGCCGCAGGTTCACGAGCCGCGCAACCCCGGCATGCCGCTCGATATGGATGTGGTCATGCGCTGCACCGCCAACCGCTCGGCGATCGAGCGCCGCGCCGCGACGCTGCCGGGCCGCCGCTCGGTGAAGAAGGACTATCAGGCGGCGTGGCTCGCGCGCGCCATCAGCTGCATCGACCTGACCACGCTGGCGGGCGACGACACGCCGGGCCGCGTCGCGCGGCTCTGCGCCAAGGCGCGCCAGCCGGTGCGGGCCGATATCCTCGAGGCGCTGGGGCTCGAAGGGCTGACCACCGGCGCGGTCTGCGTTTATCACGATATGATCGCCCCCGCCGTCGCGGCGCTGGAGGGCACCGGCATTCCCGTGGCCGCGGTCTCCACCGGCTTCCCGGCGGGGCTCTCGCCCTTCCATCTGCGCGTTGCCGAGATCACCGAGAGCGTGAAGGCGGGCGCGCGGGAGATCGACATCGTCATCTCGCGCCGTCACGTGCTGACCGGCGACTGGCAGGCGCTCTATGACGAGATGCGCGCCTTCCGCGAGGCCTGCGGCGAGGCGCATGTTAAGGCGATCCTCGCCACCGGCGAGCTGGGCACGCTGCAGAACGTTGCGCGCGCCTCGATGGTCTGCATGATGGCGGGCGCCGATTTCATCAAGACCTCGACCGGCAAGGAAAGCGTCAACGCGACCCTGCCCGTGAGTCTCGTGATGATGCGGGCGATCCGCGAATATTTCGAAGAGACCGGCTATCGCGTCGGTTACAAGCCTGCGGGCGGGATTTCCAAGGCCAAGGATGCGGTGACTTATCTGGCGCTGGTCAAGGAAGAGCTGGGCGACCGCTGGCTGCAGCCCGACCTTTACCGCTTCGGGGCCTCTTCGCTGCTGGGCGACATCGAGCGCCAGCTGGAACACCACGTGACCGGGGCCTACTCGGCCTCCTGGCGCCACGCCACGAGCTGATGGCGCGTCTGCGTATTTGGAGAACAATGACATGGGCGTGAAAGAGATTTTCGAGAGCATGGACTACGGACCGGCCCCCGAGAGCGCCGCGGATGCGCTGACTTGGATTGTCGATCAGGGCTCGCGTTTTGGCTGCTATATCGACGGCGGCTTCACCAAGCCGGGCGCGACCTTCGAGAGCCGCAACCCCGCCACCGGCGAGGTGCTGGCCGAGGTCACGCAGGCCACGCAGGGCGACGTCGACGCAGCGGTGAAAGCCGCGCGCGCGGCGCAGCCGGGCTGGGCGAAGCTGGGCGGCAAGGGCCGGGCGCGCTTCCTCTATGCGCTGGCGCGGCTGCTGCAGAAACATGCGCGGCTGATGGCGGTGCTGGAGACGCTGGACAACGGCAAGCCGATCCGCGAGAGCCGCGACATCGACGTGCCGCTCGTGGCGCGGCATTTCTACTACCACGCGGGCTGTGCGCAGCTGATGGACGCGGAGCTTCCGGGGCGGGAGGCGCTGGGCGTCTGCGGCCAGATCGTGCCGTGGAACTTCCCGCTGCTGATGCTGGCCTGGAAAATCGCTCCGGCGCTGGCGATGGGCAATACGGTGGTGCTGAAACCCGCCGAGTGGACCTCGCTCACCGCGCTCTGCTTTGCCGATCTCTGCCAGCAGGCCGGGCTGCCGAAGGGCGTCGTGAACATCGTCACCGGCGACGGTGCCGTGGGCGAGATGATCACCGGCGCCGAGGTCGACAAGATCGCCTTCACCGGCTCGACCGAGGTGGGGCGCAAGATCCGCGCCGCCACCGCGGGCAGCGGCAAGTCGCTGACGCTCGAGCTGGGCGGCAAATCGGCCTATGTGGTCTTTGAAGACGCAGACCTCGACAGCGCGGTCGAAGGGCTGGTGGACGCCATCTGGTTCAACCAGGGGCAGGTCTGCTGCGCGGGCTCGCGCCTGCTGGTACAGGAGGGCATCGCCGAGCGCTTCCACGACAAGCTCAAGGCACGGATGGACAAGCTGCGCCTTGGCGATCCGCTCGACAAGTGCATCGACATCGGCGCCATCGTCGATCCCGAGCAGAAGGGCCGGATTGAGGCGCTGATGCAGAAGGCCGCGGGTGAGGGCGAGGTCTACACCGGTTGCGCCGCGCCCGAGGGCTGTTTCATCGCGCCGACGCTGGTGACGGGTCTCTCGCCCGCATCGCTGCTGATGCAGGAAGAGATCTTCGGCCCGGTGCTGGTCTCGACCACCTTCCGCACCCCGTCCGAGGCGGTGCAGATCGCCAACAACACGCGCTATGGCCTCGCGGCCTCGGTCTGGTCGGAAAACATCAACACCGCCCTCGACGTGGCGCCGAAGCTCGAGGCCGGGGTGGTCTGGATCAACGGCAGCAATATGTTCGATGCGGCGGCGCCCTTTGGCGGGTTGCGCGAGAGCGGCTTTGGCCGCGAGGGCGGCTGGGAAGGGCTTGGCGCCTACACGCGGCCGGCGGGCAAGGCGAAGGCGCTGAAGAAGGTTGAGCCCTTCGCCGGTGAGAGCGCCGAGCCGCAGGATGTGGACCGCACAGCCAAGCTCTACATCGGCGGCAAGCAGGCGCGGCCCGATGGGGGCTACGCGCAGAACATCTACGACAAGAAGGGCCGTCTGCTGGGGCAGGCGCCGATCTCGTCGCGCAAGGACATCCGCAACGCCGTCGAGGCGGCGCGGGGGGCGGCGGGCTGGTCGTCGGCCACGGCACACAACCGCGCGCAGGTGATCTATTTCATCGCCGAGAACCTGCAGGCGCGGGCGGGCGAGTTCGCGGCGCGGATCGACGCGATGACCGGCGGCAAGGGAGGCGCGGCAGAGGTCGAGGCCTCGGTCGACCGGCTGTTCACCTATGCCGCTTGGGCCGACAAATACGAGGGTGCGGTGAAGCCCGTCCCGCTGCGCGGCACCGCGCTGGCTCTGCGCAAGCCCACCGGTGTGATCGGTGCCTTCTGCCCGGACGAGGCGCCGCTGCTGGGGCTGGTGTCGGTGATGGCGCCCGCTATCGCTATGGGTAACCGCGTGGTGCTGGTCGCCTCCGAGCCCTTCCCGTTGGCGGCGACGGATTTCTATCAGGTGCTCGACACGTCGGACCTGCCGGGCGGGGTGGTCAACATCCTGACCGGTCCGCATGAAGAGCTTGCCTCGACCCTTGCCAGCCACATGGATGTGGAGGCGGTGTGGAGCTTTTCCTCGTCGGACCTGTCGAAAGCCATCGAGGCGGGCGCTGCGGGCAACCTCAAGCGCACATGGGTCAACGACGGCAAGGCGCGCGACTGGTCCGCGGCGGCGGGGGAGGGCGAGCCCTTCCTCGAGGCGGCGACCGAGGTGCAGACCGTCTGGATCCCCTGGGGCGCGTGACGCGCGCTGAGTCGGCTTGCGCGGGGCGCATGGCGCCCCGCCAATTCCGCTGATGATTCATCGTTGATTCAGGCGGCTGCCTTGTCTAAAGGGCTGTCTTTCGCCGCGGCGTTGAGAAAACGGCCCCGCGATGCTATCTTTAGAGCATGCCCTGCGCCGGGGTTACATTCGGCGCGCGCAACCAAGGAGGACACTGTCCTGTCTGTTACTGCCGATGCGGCTGGTGCCGCTGATGCGGGGATGCCCATGACGGCACTGCCCCATACCGAGGTCACGAGCGAGCAGATCCTTGCCGCCGTCCTCAAGTCTCTCGACGACAACAAGGCCGAGGAAATCGTGCAGATCGACCTGCGCGGCAAGACCTCTGTCTGCGATCACATGGTAATCTGCTCGGGGCGCTCCTCGCGGCAGGTGGCTTCGATCGCCGAGAAGGTTGCCGAGGATCTGAAACACGAGCTGGGCGTCCTTGCCAAAACCGAGGGCGAAGAGACCGGTGACTGGGTGCTGATCGACACTGGCGATGTGATTGTCCATGTGTTCCGCCCCGAAGTGCGCGAGTTCTACCAGCTCGAGAAGATGTGGATGCCGCTGGGCAAGGTGACCCAGAGCGCGACCTGATCCGGAGCGTTCATGCGCGTGCATCTCTGCGTCGTGGGCCGGCTTCGGTCTGGCCCCGAGCGCGACCTTATTGACGATTATCTTAAGCGGTTCGACCGCACCGGGCGGGCGCTTGGCCTCGGCCCGGTGAGCGTTTCAGAAGTCGAAGACCGCAAGGGCGGCGGTATGGCCGCCGAAGCCGTGCTGCTGCGCAAGGCGATCCCTTCGGGGGCCAAACTGTGTGTGCTGGATGAGCGCGGCAGGCTGATGAGCTCCCCCGACTTCTCCCGGCAGGTCGCGGATTTCCGCGATCAGGGGGTGGGGGATCTGGCCTTCGTCATCGGCGGTGCGGACGGGATTGACCCGTCACTGCGGGCCGAGGCGGATATGGCGCTGTCTTTCGGGCAGATGGTCTGGCCGCATATGCTGGTGCGGGTGATGCTGTCAGAACAGCTCTACCGCGCAGCCTCGATTCTGGCCGGAAGTCCTTATCATCGCGTCTGAAGTCACTCTATCGGCGGGTTTTCGCCGTTAGGGCGACTCGACCTTGGCGGGAATCCGCGCGGACACAACCCGTTCGTTGCAAAGGCGGAAAACCCTGAATTAGCTGCAAGTTATCGCGCCGTCGCGCAGCTGTGAAGACGAGCGAGGTTGACGTGCCCATTATCTGTCCCTGCCGGCTCCCCCGCCGGTCCCGGGTAGGTCAACAGCCCCGGAGTTTCCCCGAACTCCGGGGCTCCCCATTTTCAGGGGGCAGGGTTTAGGGGGAAGGATCAGGGGCAGGGGCTCAGCTGTAAGCGTAGACCAGCAGGATGACCCCAAGGATCACGCGGTAGATCACATAGGGGGTGAAGCTGACCGATCGCAGCAGCCGCATCATCAGCGTCAGCGCAAGCAGGGCAGAGACGAAGGCGAAGGCGGCGGCAATGGCGCCGTCCTTGGCAGCCTGCGCGTCGGCGGTGCCGACCACCTCTGCGCCCAGCAGCACGCCAGAGGCGAAGATCGTGGGGATCGACATCAGCATCGAGATCTTGGCGGCGTCGTGCCGCGTGTAGCCCATCTGCCGCGCGCCGGTGATGGTGATGCCCGACCGCGAGGTGCCGGGGATCAGCGCGACGGCCTGCCAGAGGCCCAGCTTGATCGCGTCGCCAAGGTTCCAATCCTCTTCGGTCTTCATCTGCGGGCCCTTCTGGTCGGCCCACCACAGCACGATGCCAAAGACCAGCATCGTCCAGCCGATTACCGCGACCGAGCGCAGCATGTCCGAAAGGCCGGTGAGATTGAGGATCAGCCCGATCAGGATCACCGGCACAGTGGCGACCGCGAGCAGGAAGGCGAGCTTGGAGCCGGGAGTGTCGATCTTGCCGGTGAGCATCCGCGGCACACCCGCGAGACCGGTTCTCACGTCTGACCAGAAATACAGCACCACAGCAAAAAGCGTGCCCACATGGACCGCCACGTCGATGACCTGCCCCTGATCGTCCATGCCCGTGAGATTCGGCAGAAGAATCAGGTGACCGGAGGAGGAAATGGGGAGAAACTCGGTAATGCCCTGGATCAGGGCGAGGAGAATAAGTTGAGACAGGGGCATATACTCTGGTCTCCGCTGAAATAACCTCTTCCGCTATAGGCCCTTGGTTTTCAGGGGGAAAGAGTGAAATTGGTCCGGTTTCGGACCTATTTTTTGATCAAGAATGGGTGCGCGAGACGCCTTCAGTCAAATTTTTATCAATATAGGTCAGTATGTCTGACTTTTATTCGGTTTCGACCTTCTGTAATGAAGCCCGACCGATTGATTTGCTTGGAGACAAGGCATCATGGCAAAGCAACCCATGCTGAAATTCGTGAAGATCGAGCGCGACATGCCCGAGAAGCGGGAGGCCAGTGTCCGCAGCCACGACTTCGACGAAATTTATGCTGAGTTCGCAAAGGCCAAGGCCGAGGAGCAGGCGAGCCGCTGCAGCCAATGCGGTGTGCCCTACTGCCAGTCGCACTGCCCTCTGCACAACAATATTCCCGACTGGCTGCGCCTCACCGCGACCGGCCGTCTGGAAGAAGCCTACGAGATCAGCCAGGCCACCAACACCTTCCCCGAGATCTGCGGTCGCATCTGCCCGCAGGACCGTCTGTGCGAAGGCAACTGCGTGATCGAGCAGTCTGGTCACGGAACCGTGACCATCGGCTCTGTCGAAAAATACATCACCGACACCGCGTGGGAGCAGGGCTGGGTGAAGCCCGCCGCGCCGGTTTCGGAACGTGACGAAAGCGTTGGCATCATTGGCGCGGGCCCCGGCGGCCTTGCGGCCGCCGACATGCTGCGCCGCGCGGGCGTGCAGGTCACAGTCTATGACCGCTACGACCGTGGCGGCGGCCTGCTGACCTACGGCATTCCGGGCTTCAAGCTCGAGAAAGACGTGGTGATGCGCCGTATCAAGCAGCTTGAGGACGGCGGCGTGCGCTTCGTCTACAACTGCAACGTCGGCGAGGACATGAGCTTTGACGAGATCCGCGATCAGCATGACGCGGTGATCATCGCCACCGGCGTCTACAAGTCGCGCGACCTGCGCGGCCCCGGCGCGGGTGCCAAGGGCATCGTCAAGGCGATCGACTATCTCACCGCCTCGAACCGCACCGCCAACTTCGGCGACACCGTGCCCGAGTTCGAAAGCGGCGAGCTGAACGCCAAGGGCAAGAAGGTCGTGGTCATCGGCGGCGGTGACACCGCCATGGACTGCCTGCGCACCGCGATCCGTCAGGGCGCCGAAAGCGTGAAATGTCTCTATCGCCGCGACCGTGCCAACATGCCGGGCTCGCAGCGCGAGACCGCCAACGCCGAGGAAGAAGGCGTGCAGTTCGAATGGCTGACCGCGCCCAAGGGCTTCAAGGGGGATGCGTCTGTCGAGGCCGTGATGGTCCAGAAGATGCGCCTTGGCCTGCCTGATGCAACGGGCCGCCAGTCGCCCGAAGTGATCGAGGGTGCCGACTACGAAGAGCCCGCCGATCTGGTGATCAAGGCGCTTGGCTTCGAGCCGGAAGAGCTGCCGACGCTGTGGGGCGCGCCCGAGCTGGAAGTGACCCGCTGGGGCACCATCAAAGCCGAGTTCACCTCGGGCCGCACCGGTCTTCCGGGCGTCTATGCGGTGGGTGACATCGTGCGTGGCGCAAGCCTCGTGGTCTGGGCGATCCGTGACGGCCGCGATTGCGCCGAACACGTGCTCAAGGACTTCGACAAGCTCGCGGCGATCGCCGCCGAGTAAGCCCTGCACAACCGATGCACATCCCATGCACAATCCATACGCATGGGGCGTGCAGCCCCCGAAGAGAGCCGCAAAGAAAGGTCAGCCCTGCCGACCTTCGCCGAGAAAAGGATCGGAGCATGACGCAGAAGACCGGACATTGCCTCTGTGGCGCGGTGCGCTTCACCGTGACCGAGTTCGGCAATTTCGGCGTCTGCCATTGCGAGCAGTGCCGCCGCTGGGCCGGATCCGCGCTGTTCGCGGTGAACGTGCCCGAGGCGGCGATGCAGATCGAGGGGGCCGAGGCGATCCGCAGCTTCCGCAGCTCGAGTTGGGCCTCGCGCCACTTCTGCGGCACCTGCGGTTCGGTGCTCTGGTACCGCTACGACAAGGGGGTCGACGGGGCAGGGGAGTACGAGGTCTGCCTCGGGCTTCTGGATGACGGCAACGGGTTCGAGATGAAGAGCGAAATCTTCTCGGACGAAAAGCCGGACAGCTGGGCGCTTTCCGGGGGCCACCCGACATACACCCGCGTCGAGACGCTGAAGAAATTCGGCTCGGACGTCAGCGGCGCTTGAGCCGCAAGAGCTTGTCAGCGGCGCCTGAGCCGCACGACTGACCCGCGGCGCCTGAGCCGCAACTTCATTCCGGCGCGGTCCCGCGCCATCTCATTCGGCGCCTCGCGCGCCAGCCACGTATCCCGGCCGCAGCGCGGCCTTCCATGGAGGTGCTAAGCCATGACCACTTTCGACGCAAACTGGGTTGCCGCAGAGGAAGCCAAGCGCAAGTGGATGGAGGAGAACGGCCTGTTCCGCGAAGAGCATGAACACTCTTCCTGCGGCGTCGGCCTTGTTGTCTCCATCGACGGGAAGCCGTCGCGCAAGGTTGTCGAGGCGGGCATCACCGCGCTGAAGGCGATCTGGCACCGTGGCGCTGTGGACGCAGATGGCAAGACCGGCGACGGCGCGGGCATCCACGTGCAGATCCCTGTCAGCTTCTTCTACGATCAGATCGAGCGCACCGGCCACGCGCCGCGCAAGGGCGAGCTGATGGCCGTGGGTCAGGTGTTCCTGCCGCGTACCGACTTTGGCGCGCAAGAGACCTGCCGGACCATCGTCGAGACCGAAGTGCTGCGCATGGGGCACTACATCTACGGCTGGCGCCACGTGCCGGTGAGCGTCGAGTGCCTTGGCGAGAAGGCCAATGCGACGCGCCCGGAGATCGAGCAGATCCTCATCTCCAACGCCAAGGGCGTGGACGAGGAAACCTTTGAGCGTGAGCTTTACGTCATCCGTCGCCGGATCGAGAAGGCTGCGGCTGCCGCGGGCATCAACGGGCTTTATATCGCGTCGCTGTCGTGCCGGTCGATCATCTACAAGGGCATGATGCTGGCCGAGCAGGTCGCCGTGTTCTACCCGGACCTGCAGGACGAGCGGTTCGAGTCTGCCTTCGCGATCTACCACCAGCGCTATTCCACCAACACCTTCCCGCAATGGTGGCTGGCGCAGCCCTTCCGGATGCTTGCCCACAACGGCGAGATCAACACCATCAAGGGCAACACCAACTGGATGAAGTCGCATGAGATCCGCATGGCCTCGGCGACCTTCGGAGAGATGGCCGAGGACATCAAGCCGATCATCGCGCATGGGGCGTCGGACTCCGCCGCGCTGGACGCGGTGTTCGAAGTGCTGGTCCGCGCCGGGCGCAACGCGCCGATGGCCAAGACCATGCTGATCCCCGAGGCGTGGTCGAAGCAGGCGGTGGAACTGCCGCAGGCGTGGCTCGACATGTATTCCTACGTCAACTCGGTGATGGAGCCGTGGGACGGCCCCGCCGCGCTGGCGATGACCGATGGCCGCTGGGTCTGCGGCGGTCTCGACCGCAACGGCCTGCGTCCGATGCGCTATGTCGTCACCGGCGACGGGCTGCTGATCGCGGGCTCCGAAGCGGGCATGGTGCCGGTCGACGAGTCGACGGTGCGCGAAAAGGGCGCGCTTGGCCCGGGCCAGCTGATCGCCGTCGACATGGAAGAGGGCAAGCTCTACCACGACACCGAGATCAAGGACCGTCTGGCCGCCAGCCAGCCCTTCGGCGAATGGGTCGGCAAGATCACCGAACTGGACGAGAGCCTTGGCAAAGTCGCCGAGAAGCCGCTGTTCACCGGTGGTGAGCTGCGCAAGCGCCAGATCGCGGCAGGCTACAGCATCGAGGAACTCGAGCAGTCGCTTTCGGCGATGGCCGAGGACGGCAAGGAAATGCTCGCCTCGATGGGCGACGACACGCCGTCTGCGGTTCTGTCCAAGAAGTACCGGCCGCTGAGCCACTTCTTCCGCCAGAACTTCAGCCAGGTGACCAACCCGCCGATCGACAGCCTGCGCGAATTCCGAGTGATGTCGCTGAAGACCCGCTTCGGTAACCTCAAGAACGTGCTCGACGAGAGCTCGGCGCAGACCGAGATCCTCGTTCTGGACACGCCCTTCGTGGCCAACGCGCAGTTCGACGAGCTGACCCAGCACTTCAACGCCGGGCTGGTCGAGATCGACTGTACCTTCCCCGCCGGTGCCGGTGAGGGCGCGCTGCGTGACGGTCTGGCCCGCATCCGGGCCGAGGCAGAGGATGCCGTGCGCTCGGGCGGCGGCCACATCGTGCTGACCGATCATCATCAGGGCGAAGGCAAGGTCGCCATGCCGATGATCCTCGCCACGTCGGCGGTGCACAGCTGGCTCACCAAGAAGGGTCTGCGGACGTTCTGCTCGCTGGGTGTGCGCTCGGCGGAATGTATCGACCCGCATTACTTCGCGGTTCTCGTCGGCTGCGGCGCGACCATCGTGAACCCCTATCTGGCCGAGGACAGCATTGCCGACCGTATCGAGCGCGGCCTGCTGGACGGCTCGCTGACCGAGAACGTCGCGCGCTATCGCGAGGCGATCGATCAGGGCCTGCTGAAGATCATGTCCAAGATGGGCATCTCGGTGATCTCGTCCTACCGCGGCGGTCTCAACTTCGAGGCCGTGGGCCTGTCGCGCGCCATGTGCGCCGAGTATTTCCCCGGCATGCTGTCGCGGATCTCGGGCATCGGTGTGCACGGCATCCAGCAGAAGGCGGAAGAGGTGCACGCGCTTGGCTTCAAGGGTGGCCGCGACGTGCTGCCGATCGGCGGCTTCTACAAGGCGCGCAAGTCGGGCGAGACCCACGCATGGGGTGCGCAGTCGATGCACCTGATGCAGGCGGCCTGCAACAAGTCGAGCTACGAGCTGTGGAAGACCTACTCCAAGGCGATGCGGGCCAACCCGCCGATCCACCTGCGCGACCTGCTGGACTTCAAGCCGATGGGCAATGCGATCCCGCTGGAAGAGGTGGAAAGCATCACCTCGATCCGCAAGCGCTTCGTCACCCCCGGCATGTCGCTCGGCGCGCTGTCGCCCGAGGCGCATAAGACGCTGAACGTCGCGATGAACCGCATCGGCGCCAAGTCCGACAGCGGCGAGGGCGGCGAGGATCCGGCACATTTCGTGCCCGAGCCCAACGGCGACAACCCCTCGGCGAAGATCAAGCAGGTGGCCTCGGGCCGGTTCGGCGTCACTGCCGAATACCTGAACCACTGCGAAGAGCTTGAGATCAAGGTCGCGCAGGGCGCCAAGCCCGGCGAGGGTGGCCAGCTGCCCGGCATGAAGGTCACCGAGCTGATCGCCAAGCTGCGCCATTCGACCAAGGGCGTGACGCTGATCTCGCCGCCGCCGCACCACGACATCTATTCGATCGAGGATCTGGCGCAGCTGATCTACGACCTCAAGCAGATCAACCCGCGCTGCAAGGTGACGGTGAAGCTGGTGGCCTCCTCGGGCGTCGGCACGATCGCTGCGGGCGTGGCGAAGGCCAAGGCCGACGTCATCCTGATCTCGGGCCACAACGGCGGCACCGGTGCCTCGCCGGCGACCTCGATCAAATACGCGGGTCTGCCGTGGGAGATGGGTCTCACCGAGGCGCATCAGGTGCTGGCGATGAACAAGCTGCGCGACCGCGTGACGCTGCGCACCGACGGTGGCCTGCGCACCGGGCGTGACATCGTCATGGCCGCGATGCTGGGCGCCGAGGAGTTCGGCATCGGCACCGCCGCGCTGATCGCCATGGGCTGCATCATGGTCCGCCAGTGTCAGTCGAACACCTGCCCGGTGGGCGTCTGTACCCAGGATCCGGAGCTGCGTGACAAGTTCACCGGCAACGCCGAGAAGGTGGTGAACCTGATCACCTTCTACGCCACCGAAGTGCGCGAGATCCTCGCCTCCATCGGTGCGCGCTCGCTGAACGACGTGATCGGCCGTGCCGACCTGCTGAGCCAGGTCAGCCGCGGGGCCGAGCATCTCGACGATCTCGACCTCAACCCGCTGCTGATCCGCGTGGATGGGGCCGACGACATCGTCTACGACCGCTCGAAGGGCCGCAATGTGGTGCCCGACACGCTCGACGCCGAGATCGTTCGCGACGGCAGCCGCTTCCTCGAAGACGGCGAGAAGATGCAGCTGTCCTACGCGGTGCAGAACACGCACCGCACCGTGGGCACGCGCACCTCGAGCCATATCGTCAGCAAGTTCGGCATGCGCAACGCGCTGCAGCCCGACCACCTGCACGTGAAGCTCACCGGCTCTGCCGGCCAGTCGCTGGGCGCCTTCGCGGCTCCGGGTCTGAAGCTGGAAGTGTCGGGCGATGCCAACGACTACGTGGGCAAGGGTCTGTCGGGCGGCACCATCGTGGTGCGTCCGCCGATGATGTCGCCGCTCACCGCGTCCGAGAACACGATCATCGGCAACACGGTGCTCTACGGTGCGACCGACGGCTATCTCTTCGCCGCGGGCAAGGCGGGCGAGCGTTTCGCGGTCCGCAACTCCGGCGCGACAGTGGTGGTCGAAGGCTGCGGCACCAACGGCTGCGAGTATATGACCGGCGGTCTTGCGGTGATCCTCGGCCCGATCGGCGCCAACTTCGGCGCGGGCATGACCGGCGGCATGGCCTATCTCTATGATCCCGAAGGGCTGGCGCCCGACCTGATGAACATGGAGAGCCTCGTGACCTGCCCGGTGGCCGAAGAGCATTGGGAAGCGGAACTCAAGGGCATGGTCGAGCGCCATGCGCAAGAGACCGGCAGCCGCAAGGCGCTGGACATCCTGCAGAACTGGGTGACCGAGAAGGACAAGTTCCTGCAGGTCTGCCCGCGCGAGATGCTCGACAAAATCGCCCACCCGCTGGGCATCGAGCAGGACATGGCGGTTCCGGCGGAGTGATCCGCCACCGCCACCGCCATCGCAAAGATCGCAGCGCCCGGGCCATAGGTCCGGGCGTTTCCCTTTGCTGGATGCGCGAGATGCTTTTCCATGCCCGCCGCGACGTGTAAGTCTGGCGCCATGGCGCGCGCAGCAAAAAACACCGCAGGCAAATCGAGAAAGACCGGCAAGTCTGGCAAACCCGGCAAGGCGGGCGGGGCCGCATCGCGGTCAAAGCCCCTCGGCGGGCTGGTGCGGCGCGCGGTGCAGGCGGCGCTGCTGCTGGTGGCGCTGACCGTGCTGGCGGTGCTGAGCTACCGTTTCATCAACCCGCCCGGCACGTTCTACATGTGGAGCGAGGGCCGCAGGCTCGGCCAGCCGGTGGCCTATGATTGGGTCGATGCCGAGGATGTGGCGCCGGTGATGATGCGCGCGCTGGTCGCCGCCGAGGATGCGAATTTCTGCACCCATTGGGGCTTTGACATGCGGGCGATCCGCGCCGCCATCGCCGAGGGCGGCAACCGCGGCGCCTCGACGATCAGCCAGCAGGTGGTGAAGAACGCCTTCCTCTGGCAGGGGCGCAGCTGGCCGCGCAAGGCGCTGGAGGCTTCGATCACCCCGCTGATGGAGGCGCTCTGGCCGAAACGCCGGATCCTCGAGGTCTATATGAATGTCGCCGAGTTCGATGAGGGCGTCTTCGGGGTCGAGGCCGCCGCGCGGCATTACTTCGGCGTGGCGCCAGCCGATCTCAGCTCGACGCAGGCGGCCCGGCTCGCGGCGATCCTGCCCGATCCCAAGGACCGCTCGGCGTCGCGCCCGTCGAACTTCGTGCAGCGCCGCGCCGCGCAGATCCGCGACGGCGCCGCCACCATCGCCCGTGACGGGCGCGCGGCCTGTTTCGAATAAGCCGCCGCGCAGGGTTTCGCCGCCAGGGGCTTCTTCTCTTTAAAAATACGCCGGGGGAGCCGCGCAGAGCGCGGCGGGGGCAGCGCCCCCGAAACCGCCTCCCAACCGGGGCCACATCCGGCCATCACCCGCCCGTGTCCTCATGCCCTGTTGAAACGCCGCCGCTTTCACGGCAAACAGGCGAGAGATTTCCCACAGCATTCGGAGCCGCAGTCTTATATGGCCAAGCTTTACCACGTGCCGCTTTCGCCGTTCTGCCGCAAGGTCCGCCTGAGCCTCGCAGAAAAGAAGATCGAATGTGAGCTGGTCGAAGAGCGCTACTGGGAGCAGGACGCGGATTTCCTGCGCCGCAACCCGGCGGCCAAGGTCCCGGTGCTGCGCATCGACGGCAAGACCATGTCCGAAAGCGCCGCCATCTGCGAATGGCTCGAAGAGAAATACCCCGAGCCCGCGCTGCTGCCGCGTTCGCCCGATGCGCGCTACGAGGTGCGCCGCCTCGTCGGCTGGTTCGACGACAAGTTCCACAATGAGGTCACTTCGAAGCTGCTCTACGAGCGGGTGAACAAGAAGATCATGAAGACCGGCTTTCCCGACAGCAAGAACGTGAAGGCCGGGGCCAAGGCGATCAAATATCACCTCGATTACATGGCGTGGCTGCTCGACCACCGGCGCTGGCTGGCGGGAGACGTGATGACGCTGGCGGATTTCGCCGCCGCGGCGCATCTGTCGTCGCTCGACTATATCTCGGACGTGGATTGGAACCGCTCGGCGGCGGTGAAGGATTGGTACGCCAAGATCAAATCGCGCCCGGCCTTCCGCTCGATCCTCGCCGATCAAATCCCCGGCTTCCCGCAGCCCGCGCATTACGCCGATCTCGACTTCTGAGGCCGGATTACCGAGGCTTGTTGGGAGGGGCATCGAGGAGGGGGCGCTGCCCCCTCGGCGCTGGCGCGCCTCACCCCCGGGATATTTTCGCCAAGAGGAAGGGCGGACGCTTGGATGATCTGAAGGCACGGCTGCTGGCGGAGGCGTCGGAGGTGGGCTTTGCCGCCTGCCGCATCTGCCGCCCGTGGGATGTGCCGGAGGCGGCCGGACGGCTGGCGGAGTTTCTCGAGGCGGGGCGTCACGGGCAGATGGGCTGGATGGCCGAGCGCACCCATTGGCGCGGCGATCCTTCGGCGCTCTGGCCTGAGGCGCGGTCGGTGATCATGCTGGCCGAGAACTATGGGCCGGAGCATGATCCGCGGGCGGTGCTGGAGTGCCCGGAGCAGGCGGCGATCTCGGTCTACGCGCAGAACCGCGATTATCATGACGTGGTGAAGAAGCGGCTGAAGCGGCTGGGGCGCTGGCTCATCGACGCGGCGGGGCGCGAGGGCGATGCGCCGCAGATCAAGGTCTTTGTCGACACTGCGCCGGTGATGGAAAAGCCGCTGGGGCAGGCGGCGGGCTTGGGCTGGCAGGGCAAGCACACCAATCTTGTGAGCCGCGAGCTGGGCTCGTGGTTCTTTCTGGGCTCGATCTTCACCACGCTGGATCTGCCGGCGGATGCTGCCGAGCGCGACCATTGTGGCTCGTGCCGGGCCTGTCTGGATGCTTGCCCGACGCAGGCCTTTCCCGCGCCCTATCAGATCGACGCGCGGCGCTGCATCTCCTACCTGACCATCGAGCATCACGGCCCGGTGGATGAAGACCTGCGCGCGCTCATGGGCAACCGCATCTACGGCTGCGACGATTGCCTCGCGGCCTGTCCGTGGAACAAATTTGCCGAGCGCGCGGCGGAGGTGAAATATCACGCCCGCGAGGACCTGCTGGCGCCGCCGCTGGCCGAGCTTGCGGCGCTGGACGATGCGGGGTTCCGAGCGCGGTTTTCCGGCTCGCCGATCAAGCGGATCGGGCGCGACCGCTTCGTGCGCAATGTGCTTTATGCCATCGGCAATTCCGGGCGGGGGGATCTGCGGGGCTCTGCGCTGGCGCTCTGCGACGATCCGGACGAGACCGTGCGGGACGCGGCGCGATGGGCGGCGATGCGGTTGCAGGGGCTCTGAAGGACCCGGAAGCGCCGGTGCCGAGGGATGGCACCGACGCCCACGAGGGTCTTGGTTCCGGAGGCTCTGACAGGATTGGTACGTGCCTCCTGCCGGGAAAGATGGGCAGCGGGGCGATACGGCGCAAGGACGCTCACGGGATCGCGACACACGGTGTGTGAACGGGGGTGTTTGCAGCGTGCCTGTGCGAGCCTCGGGTGCAAAAATCGGCCCCCCACGCCATGGGCATGGAGGGCCGCCGGGCTCTTGAGGTAAGTCCCGGTGGCCGCGCCGAAGCGCGGATTTCTGTGGCGCTGATCAGTCGCGGTCGTCGACCAGCAGCTCGATGCTGTCGCTGCCCGCGTAGACCCCGATCACATCGTCCACATCATAGCCTTCGGCGTCCAGTTGCGCGGTCAGCTCGTCATTGCCCGACATCAGCTCGCGCAACGCCCGCAGTTGCGGCCCGGCCTCGGCCAGCGCGTCATCCAGTGCCACGGCGCTTTCGTTGGCCTGCCCCTTGAGTTCGCTCAGCGCGTGGATGTTGAGCCGCGTGGCTTCGGTCACGGTCTCGGGGTCGGCCATCGCCAGATCGGCGTTGTGCAGCGAGGAGATCACCTGCCCGTAGCTTTGCGGCACCTCGGCGTCGAGGTCGGCGGTGGTGGTGGTCGCGGTCGGCGTGGTGTCGGTCACGCCCGAGCCGCTGGCGCCGGTGCTTTCGGTCATCTCATTGCTGGCGAGCGGCGTCTCGCTTTGCGTCGCGGGGTCTTCGGTGCCGGAAGACTGCGCAAGGGCCGCGCCCGAAAGCGAGGCGGCGGTGAGAACGGCGAGGCCGAATTTCGTGGTGGAACGCAGGGTCATGGCGGTCTCCTAAGCATCCTTTGGTCGGTTGCGATGGCGCGTTTCACGGCGCCGGTCATGCAGATAATGCGCGAGGGCGGGGTTCGGATCCCTGCGGCCGCACCGCAGGTGCCAACCGGCGGGGGATTGCCGGAACCCATGGGGCAGGGGCGGCGGCGGAGCGCCGGTTCCGGCTGCCCTTACGGCAATCGGCGCCGTCAAGGATGGGCGCAGGGACGGGCAGGCGGGCAGCCGCTTGGTCAGGCGCTTGTTCAGGGGGGCTTTGCATTGGCGGCAACGGGCCCCATCTTAGAGGCAAGACCACGAGCGGAGACATTCCATGGCGACCTATGAACGCAATCCCGACGTGATCGCGACGCTCGATCCCGAGCAGTATCGCATCACGCAGGAAAACGGCACCGAACGGCCGGGCACCGGCAAGTATCTCGACAACAAAGAGCCGGGCATCTACGTCGATGTCGTCTCTGGCGAGCCGCTCTTTGCCTCGTCCGACAAATACGAAAGCGGCTGCGGCTGGCCGAGCTTCACCAAGCCGGTCGAGCCCGCGCATGTGGCCGAGCTGCGTGACACCACCCACGGGATGATCCGCACCGAGGTGCGCTCGACTCACGGCGACTCGCACCTTGGGCATGTGTTCCCCGACGGACCAGTGGACCGCGGCGGGCTGCGCTATTGCATCAACTCGGCCTCGCTGCGCTTTGTGCATCGCGATGACATGGAGGCCGAGGGCTACGGCGCTTACCTCGATCAGGTGGAGGATGTGGCATGAGCTTGCAGCGCGCAGTTCTCGCAGGTGGGTGTTTCTGGGGCATGCAGGATCTGATCCGCAAGCTGCCGGGGGTGGCCGAAACCCGTGTCGGCTATACTGGGGGTGACGTGCCCAACGCCACTTACCGCAATCACGGCACCCATGCCGAAGGGATTGAGATCTGGTTTGATACCGAGAAGACCTCCTATCGCCGCCTGCTGGAGTTCTTCTTTCAGATCCACGATCCGACCACGCTGAACCGTCAGGGCAATGATCTGGGGATGAGCTATCGCTCGGCGATCTATTACGTCGATGAGGCGCAGAAGGCAGAGGCGCTGGAGACCATCGCCGATGTCGAGGCCTCTGGCATCTGGCCGGGCAAGGTGGTGACCGAGGTAGAGCCGGTGGGCGACTTCTGGGAGGCCGAGCCGGAGCATCAGGATTACCTTGTGCGCTATCCTGGCGGCTACACCTGCCACTTCCCACGCCCCGATTGGGTGCTGCCGCGACGCGACGCGGCGGAATGAGCGTGCTGGGCGCGCTCTGCGGGGCCCGCGCCGCGGAACCTTTCGGGGAACCGCAGTGTGGGCGTTCGCGTTTGCCGGGTGACCATTTACCGAGGCTAGCGACGAAGGACGGCGCAACATGAGCAGCAGCAGCGCGGTGCAGGAGGCGCCCGTCGAGCAATCCTCGCGACCGGTGGGCGAGATCGTCGACCGGCTGCGGGACGCGGCCTCGGGCGATAAGGTTTCGCTGCGCGATCTGGTTGAGAGCTTTGGCGAAAGCTCGTTCCTGCCGGCGCTGATGGTGCCGGCGCTGCTGGTGGTCTCGCCGCTGTCGGGGATTCCGCTGTTCTCGACGTTCTGCGGCCTGCTCATCGCCTTCATCGCGGGGCAAATGCTGATCTCGCGGCGCTATCTGTGGCTGCCCGATTTCTTGATGAGCCGCAGTTTCGACGGCGCCAAAGCGCGCAAGGCGATGGATAAGCTGCGGAAGCTGAGCGACTGGCTCGACAAACATGCCAAACGGCGCCTGCGGGTGATGACTTCGGGGCCGATGCGCAAGGTGCTGCAGCTGATCTGCGTGCTCTGCGGGCTGGCGATGCCGTTTCTGGAACTGGTGCCCTTCTCGTCGTCGATCCTCGGCGTGACGGTGCTGTGCTTTGCCACGGCGATGCTGGTGCGGGATGGGCTCTTCGCGACGGTGGGCTGCGTCACGCTGGCGGCGGCGGTGCTGGTGCCGCTGATGGTCGCGGGCGTGATCTGAGGAGCGCGGAGGCTCTGTCGGGTGGCCCTGTCAGGCGGCCCCTTCAGGGGGCCGCGCCAAAGACGCTGATGATCAGCAGCGCGACCAGCGCGAGGGCGCAGAACAGGACCAGCGATTTCCACCCACGGCTGCGCGGCTCGGGGTCTCGGGGCAGGGGCGCCGGGCGATCCCAAGCGCCCGCGTCGCCCGGCCCGGCGCGCACGTCATGCGGGTGGGCGACGTCATGTTGATGCGTGCGGTCTTGCGTCTCTTGGCTCATCTCGGCCTCTCCTGACGGTGGCGCATGTGTGCCATGCTCTTGCCGGACCAACGTCGCTGCGGCGCAGCGGTTCCGAGGCGGCACGCTCAGGCCTCGGCGCGCGCCCAGCCTTGCTCGCCGAAGTGGTAGAGCCGCCGCTCGGCCTCGTCGAAATGGCCATGGCGGGCGACCATGCGGCGGATCTCGGCGCTGTGGCTCTGCAGATCGAGGATGGCGAAATCATTCTCTTGCCCGCGCCGCCGGGTCGACAGCCCCGTGCCCACATGCACCTGAAGCACCTGCGCGCCATGTTTGCGCGACAGGAACGGCTCTGTCCGCCAGCGATGCAGATGGCCCGACAGCACCAGATGCGCGCCGCATTCCGACAGCCGTTCGATCGCCTGATCGGCATCGCGCATCAGCGATTTGTCCACATCCGCATCCTGTTCGAACGGGTGGTGGGCGAGCACCACGTTAAGCCCCTTGCTTTCCGAGAAGATGCGGCAGGCATTGCGCATCTGCAGCCAGCGGATCTTGCCGCGCTGCCAGCGGAAGCGGTCGACGGTGTTGAAGCCCACGACGGTGAGCCCCGGCAGCTGTTTCACCGGCATCATGTCTTCGGTGATGAACCGGCGGTAGCGGCGGTAGGGGCGAACGAAGCGCAGCCAGAGATTGTCGAGCGAGACGTCGTGGTTTCCGGGCACCGCCATCCAAGGCGCGCTCAGCTTGCGCAGAAACGCGCGGGCCTCGCGGTACTGGCTGCGACGGGCGCGCTGTGTGAAATCGCCGGTGACTGCAACGAGGTCTGGCTTGGCGCGGTTGACCGCGCGCAGCAGCGGATCAAGAAGCTCGGGCGCGTCGCGGCCAAAATGCAGGTCAGAGATGTGGATCAGTCGGGTCATGCCGCAGTTTGCTCGGTCGGGGTATTCTCGGTCGGGGTATTCTCGGTGGGGGTATTGTCGGACGGGACCATGACGCGCAGCGGTGCCTCGCGGCGGCAGAAGCGGATCGGGGTCTCCATCAGTTCCTTTTCGCCATCGCGGGCGACCAGCGCGCGCGGGCGATCGGTGCGCAGCGTGATGTCGCGCCCGGTGACAAAGCCAAACTCCTCGCCCTTCTGCGCCTTGCCCATGGCGAGGCGCACCGAGGCGCGGATCAGGTCCCAGCGGCTGCTGCCTTTGGAGGTGAAGAGCACGAAATCCCCGTCGCGGATCGCATCGCCGCCGTCGAGATTGAACTGGTCAAGCTGATAGGCGCTGTTGGCCACGAAGGCGAGCGGCGTGCGGATGCGGCTTTTGCGGCCATCCACGGTGACCTCCATGCGCAGCGGGTGGCGGAAGCCGGCGAGCGCGAGGATCACCGACCAATAGGCGGCGACGCGCGACCGGCCCCAGCGCTGATAGACACCCTCGCGCGTGCGCAGGATCAGCGGATAGATCCCAAGGCTGGCGTTGTTGAGGAACACCTCGCCGTTGACCTCGCCGAGGCTGATCTCGCGCATGCGGCCCGTGGCCAGCACCGCGACGGCGCCTTCGGGTTCCTCGGGGATGTCGAGGCCCCGGGCGAAATAGTTGAACGTGCCCTGCGGGATCACCCCCATGGTGACACCGGCCTCATGGGCGGCAGTGGCGACCGCGCCGATGGTGCCGTCGCCGCCCGCGGCCACAAGGATGCCGCAGCCGTTGTTCGCGGCCTTGCGCGCAGTGTCGAGAATGGATTTCTCGGGGGTCAGACCGATCAGTTCAGCCTCCAGCCCGTAGCGCTCGAAAAGCGCGTTGAGCGTCTTTCGGCGGCTTTGCTTGTCGGGGTGGTCCCCGGAATGTTCGTTCAGAATCACACAGATCTTGCGTTGTTCCGGCACCGGCGCAGCCTCCATCGGGGTTCATCCGGTAAACGCGGCGGCCTTGGGCGTGGTTCCCGCGGCGCTGCGATCCCCGGTCAGCACGGCGCGACCCCCATGGCGATCAGCTCGGCCCCGGTGAGTGTGAGCGGGACCGGGCCTGCAAAGCGTGCGCGAGACAGGAACCAGCCGCGCAGCGGGGGCGGGTAGGTCTCTGCCATGCGGGTGGACCAATGGTCGAAGCGATCAGCGCTCATCGTTCCGGCAAGATAGTGCGGGCCGTGAAAGCCGAACTGCGTTTGCGACGAGACGCAGACATTGCCCGCGCCAAGCAGAAGTGTGCAGGCGGAGTTGCAGAAGCGCCCGCGCAGTTCGACCCGCGCGCCTTGCGCGCGCAGCCGCTGCACCTGTCGCAGCCGCGGACGCAGCGGCCCACCGGCATCGTCGCGCACCACCACGCGGGGGTCCGGCGCCGCGCTGGCAGAAGCGGCGGGTGGCTCGGGGCCGCGCCGCAGCACGAGGGCCGGGCCAAAATCCGGCGTCTGGTCCGCCGCCTGCAGACCGGGGCAGGGCACGCTGAGGCAGAGCAGAGAGGCCAGAAGGCAGCGCAGGCGGGAGGGGCGTGACATGGGCAAGGGCAGCCTCGGCTTTGGCGGACTGCCGCAGCGATAGCCGTCAGGGCCTAAGGTTCGGTTTATCTGCCACGGCTGCCCATTTCTTACGCGCCATGCGCTTGCCGTGGATTGACGTTGCGGCGGCTTCTGCGCAGGTTGCCCGCATGACGCAGAGCACCTCCTCCAGCCCTTCCACACAGAAAAAGCGCGCTTCTTCCGAAGAGGATCGACTGCATCTGCGCTTTGTCGGTCTGCGCGGCTGGCTGCACGCGCTCTGGCGCACATGGCAGCGCATGGACGAGCGTAACCTCGGTCTGATTGCCGCCGGTGTGGCCTTTTACGCTTTTCTGTCGATCTTTCCGGCGATGGCGGCGGTGATCGCGATCTGGGGCTATTGGGCCGATCCGATCGCCATTTCCGAGCAGATGGACCTGCTCACGGAAATGATCCCCGAGGTCGCCTATCAGCTGATCGACACGCAGATTACCCAGCTCATCTCGACCAACCGCTCGACGCTGCAATGGGCCTCGATCCTGTCGATCGTGCTGGCGATCTGGTCGGCGCGGGCGTCGGTCGCGGCGCTGATCCGCGGGCTGAACACGGTGACCGAGGCGCCGCATCGGATGAACCCCGTGCGCCGCGTCGTCGTCGCCTACGGGATGACCGCGCTGCTGGTGCTGGTGGCGCTGCTGGCCTTCGCGGCGGTGGTGGTGATCCCCGTGGCGCTGGCCTTTGTCGGGCTGCCCACCTCGATCGAGATCGCGGTGGAAGGGGCGAAATGGATCGTGCTTTTGTGCGTGGTCTATCTCGCCGTGGCGCTTGTCTACCGCTTCGGCCCCAACAAGCGTCATTCGCGCATGCCCTGGCTGACGCCGGGGGCGGCGATTGCGGTGATCGCATGGGCCTTCGGGTCTTTCGCGCTGGCCAGCTATCTGCGCAACTTCGACCGGCTCAACGAGGTCTACGGCTCGCTTGGTGCGGTGGTCGCCCTGCTGCTGTGGTTCTACATCAGCGCGCTGGTGACCTTGCTGGGCGCGCAGCTCAATACCGAGCTTTTGCGGGTGCTCACGGCGCGCAAGGCAGCAGAAAAAGCAGCCGCTGAGAAGCGCGCAGAGGCTGCCCCCGAGACGCCGGACGCACTTCCCGAAAAAAACTGAACTTTTTGCGGAACCTTTCTTTTTCCGGGGTGTTGGGGATGCAAGGACGCACGATCAGTCCTGTCCCTGTTCCCGGGCTGCCACCTGTCCCGACTTCCCTCATGTGGCCCGGGCCCTACCAAGGCTCCACCTTCCCCGGGTGGAGCCTTTTCTCTTGTCTCGGGGCCAAAGTCTCAGGGTTACCGGTTCCTCAAGGCTGCCGGGCGCTGGCCAAGGCGGCGCCGCCAAGCGCGGCTTCCATATCGGCGATCGTCGCGAGGATCGCGTCCTGACGCACTGTGGTGAACCCGTCCGACGCGCGGGACAGATCGTTGATGGTGACAAGAACGCTGGTCAGCACCAGCGAGAACACCATGGTGCGCCACGTCAGGCGGCGCCCCTGCAGCGCGGTGCGGTTGCCGAGGATGAAGACGCCCGCCCCGGCCGAAAAGGCCAGAAGCCCCCAGATACCGACCGAGATCGACTTTGAGGCAGCGGCCACGCGGCGGCTGTGCGCGTCCAGCACTTCGGTCACGCCGCCTGCAACGAAGGTCTGCACGGGGCCGGGCACGTCCGGGGTCAGCGCAGAGGTGACCGCGGGCCAGAGTTTGGCCTGCGCCTCGGCGGAGCGGGCAAGCACCGCGTCGATCTGCGCGCGGGTGGCGCGGTGGCCCGCCGGGATGACCCGCGTGCGGGTGTACTCCAGCAGCGCCTCCTGCAGGGGGCGGCCCGCGCCCTCGGGCAGAAGATCGGCACGCAGGAAGGCGGTGCCGAGTGCCGCGCCTTCCTCGACCACGGCGGCGGTGCTGGCCTCGCGCCAGTTCAATGTGGCGCTGAAGGTGAAGCCAAGCAGAAGGCCCAGCAGCGCGAGGAGCGCACCAAGAGAGGCCTCGCCAGCGAGCGGAACGCTGGCATCGCCCGCCGCGTGGCGGCGCAACTCGAAACTGCCGAAGCGAAAGCCCGCGTAGGCGCAGGCGGGCAGGGCCAACAGAAGAATGACGATGACCAGCCAGAACGGAATAGGATGTGCTGCAATGCTCACCGGATACACCCGACATAAATGGGGCCACGCAGGATCTACGGTGGCCTCCGGCCGGGGGCGCGTCTCCTCCGCCGGATGATGATCACTCATCCGGCGCTTTTCTCAAAGCATTCTTTGCACCTAGCCCCTGTCTACCGCCAGCACGGGCGGTCTCAGCAGGGGGCGCTCAGTCCGGTGTACGCCGTGCGCTCTGGGTCCGGCGGCCTTCGCCGAGGATGTTGAAGAGGTTGAGCACGATCACCGTGGTCGGGATGGCGACGATGCCGCCCAAGGGACCCCAGAGCCAGAGCCAGAACACCAGTGACACGAAGATCATGAAGGGGTTGATCTGGATGTGCTTGCCGACGAGGCCGGGGGTGACGAACTGCGCCTCGCACATGTTGAGCGCGAGATAGATCGCCATGGGCGCAAAGCTCATCAGCCCGTCAAAGGCCACCAGCCCGTTGAGCAGCAGCCCCGCCGCCATCGCCGCCGGCCCGACATAGAGCACAAAGTTCAGCAGTGCCGCGGCGATGCCCCAGATCGGCGCGCCGGACATGCCGATGGCCATCAGCCCGCCGGTGACCGCAAAGCCGAGGCCGATGTTGATCGCGGTGATCGTCGCGAAATAGCGCGAGACCGCGTTCTCGGCGGAACAGAAGCGATCCAGCATCACCGCCGTGGTGGTGGTGTCGCCGATGCGGCGCGACATCCAGTTGTAGATGTTCCAGCGCGTCAGCAGGAAAAAGAACAGCCCGCCGAAGAACACCAGCGATTGCGCAACGATGACCGGCGCGAGGTAGAGCGCATCGCTGACCGTGGGCATGCCCCCGGCCTCGTCGCTCTTTTCCTTGGCCGCGCCAAGCGCCTGCTCCACCTCGTCTATGCCGCGAATGAGGTCGCGATATTCGAAGAGGAACTTGCGGATCTCGTATTTCACCGTGGGGATGCGGTCGATTGCCGAGGTCACATAGGGTTCGACCAGAAAGCCGAGCGCGATGACGACAAAGAAGATCAGCACAATGAGCGCGATGGCCACGAGGCCGCGCGGCAGGCCGAATTTGGCGAGCCGGTCCACCACCGGCGCGAAAATCACGCCGACGGTGATGGCGAGCAGAAGCGGTGCAAAGATGTCTTCGGCGAGTTTGAGGCCGACGAGCAGGGCGAGACCGGCGAGGATCGCTGCGCTGACTCGGAGAACGGGATCGTGGCTGGGCGCGCGATTCATGTAATGCAAGGTCTCGAATATGGGATCATGCCCCTCAACCGCGAGGCGGTGATTTGGTTCCTCGCCCCGCGCGGTATCCTTTCATCTTTCACAAAATACTTCGGGGTCCGGGGCAGAGCCCCGGTCCACCGTCTGTGGCTCACTCCGCCGCGCGGGCCAGCGTGTAGCGGTTGGCGGGCTCCGAGATGCCGAGATTGCCGCGCAGGGTGCTGGCTTCATACTCCTCGCGGAACAGCCCACGGCGGCGCAGTTCGGGCACCACCAGCCGGGTGAAATCCTCCAGCGAGGAGGGCAGGGTGGGGAACATAAGGATGAAACCGTCGGCGGCGCGGGTCTCGAACCATTCCTGCATGAAATCGGCGATCTGCGTCGGCGTGCCGGTCAGCCCGTTGCCGGTGTGGCGGCGGGCATAATGCGTGATCAGCTCGCGCATCGTGTGGCCTTGGGTGACGAACTCCTTCAACTCGTCGAAGAGCGCCTTCGAGCCCTTGGCCTTCTCCGGCATCCGCTCCATCGGGAAGGGCTTGTCGAGATCGACGCCGCGCAGGTCCGCCTCGAGGAATTCCTGCAGCATCAGCAGCCCGACGTCCGGGTGCATCAGGTCGACAAGCTGCTGCTCTTTGGCTCTGGCCTCTTCCTCGGTCTCGCCGACGTTGATGACAATGCCGGGCATGATCTTCAGATCGTCCTCATGCCGTCCGTATTTGGCCATCCGGCCCTTCACATTGGCATAGAAGGCGCGGTTCTTGTCGATGTTGGAGGCCAGCGAGAACACCATCTCGGCGGTGCGGGCGGCCAGTTCCATGCCGGGCTCCGACCCGCCCGCCTGCGCGATCACCGGGCGGCCCTGCGGGGTGCGCGCAATGTTGAGCGGGCCGCGCACCTGGAAGTGCTTGCCGTGGTGGTTCAGCTCATGGAGCTTGTGCTGGTCGTGGTAGATGCCGCTGTCGCGGTCGAGCAGCAGCGCATCGGGCTCGTAGCTGTCCCACAGGCCGAAGACCACATCGACGAACTCCTCGCAGCGCTCGTAGCGCTCGGAATGCGGCGGCAGCCCCTCGCGGTTGTAGTTGTAGCCGGTCTCGTCATGGTCCGAAGTCACTACGTTCCAGCACATCCGCCCGCCCGACATATGGTCCGCCGAGGCGTAGAGCCGCGCGATGTTGTAGGGTTCATAGTAAGAGGTCGAGGCGGTGGCGACGAAGCCCAGCTTCTCGGTGTGCTGCGACAGCGCGGTGATCGCGGTGATCGGCTCGAAGCGGTTCATCTTGGTGGGCTGGCGGGCGAGGGCGGCGGGATCGCCAATGGCCGCGGCAGGGCTGTCGGCGAAGAACATGAAGTCCAGTTTTGCCGCCTCAGAGATCTGCGCGACCTTCTTCAGGTGCGACAGGTCGTTGGCGCCATGCACGTCGCTGCCCGGGTGCAGCCAGGCCGCCGGGTGGAAGCCGAAGGTATAGACGAACGTACCGAGTTTGAGCTGGTCGGGGCGCGACATGGGAAGTCCTCTGGCAAGCGAAAGATGCAGCGAGAATGTCGCTTGGCGGGGTTTTGGACAAGCGGGGTGGGGCTGCGCATTGGTTTAGTTTTTCTAAAGTGAAGAGGTGTGAGTGAGGCGCCTGTCCGCCCGTCTCGCGTGGTGCTTGGTTGTTGAGCACCTCGGCGCTTGCGTCCTGCTTTTCCCAACGGCTCGATTGACAGGTGATCAATTGTATAGACATAAAGGCGCAACGACCGGGAGAATCGAGATGACAAAGCAACAGGTGCTGCGCGGCGGGACTCTGGTGACGCTGGAAGGGGAGAAGGGCTATGGGCTGCTCGAAGGCGGCGCCGTGGCCATCGACGGCGAGACCATCGCTTGGGTCGGGCCTATGGCCGACCTCCCCGAGGCCTATGCGGCTTGGCAGGTGACTGACCTCCAAGGGCGCCTCGTGACGCCCGCGCTCACCGACTGCCACACCCACCTCGTCTACGGCGGCTCGCGCGCCCGCGAGTTCGAGATGCGGCTCGAAGGCGCCAGCTACGAAGAGATCGCCCGCGCCGGAGGCGGCATCGCCTCGACCGTGCGCCACACCCGCGCGGCGGACGAGGGCGCGCTGATCGCGCAATCCCTGCCGCGGCTCGACGCGCTGTTGGCCGAAGGCGTGACCACGGTGGAGATCAAATCGGGTTACGGCCTCGACCGCGACACCGAGCTGCGGCTGCTGCGCGTCGCGCGCAAGCTGGCCGAGCTGCGCCCGGTGCATGTGGTGACCACCTTCCTCGGTGCCCACGCGCTGCCGCCCGAGTGGCAGGGGACCAAGGCCGAGTATATCGCGCAGATCTGCCTGCCGACCCTGCGCGCCGCTCATGCCGAGGGGCTGGTGGATGCGGTCGACGGCTTCTGCGAGGGCATCGCCTTTTCCGCCGCCGAGATGGAGCCGGTCTTTGCCGAGGCGCAAAAGCTGGGCCTGCCGGTCAAGCTGCACGCCGAGCAGCTGTCGCATCAAGGCGGCATCCAGCTTGCGGCCAAATACGGCGCGCTTTCGGCCGATCACGTGGAATACGCCACCGAGGCCGACGCCGCGGCGATGGCAGAGGCGGGGATGGTGGCGGTGCTGCTGCCCGGCGCTTTCTACGCCATCCACGAGACGCAGGCGCCGCCCGTCGCGGCCTTCCGCGCGCACAACGTGCCCATGGCGCTGTCGACCGACGCAAACCCCGGCACCTCGCCGCTGACCTCGCTGTTGCTGACCATGAACATGGGCTGCACGCTCTTTCGCATGACGCCGGAAGAGGCGCTGCGCGGTGTGACGGTCAATGCGGCCAAGGCGCTTGGCCTGACCGACAGGGGCCGCATTGCCGCCGGTCAGCGCGCCGATCTTGGTATATGGAACACCGACAGCCCCGCAGAGCTGTCCTATCGCATCGGGTTCAACCCGCTTCATGCCCGTATCTTTGGAGGCCACGCATGATCCTCACCCCCGGCGCCGCCACGCTGGCGCAGCTTGAACAGCTCTGGCGCACCGACGCGCCCGCCCGTCTCGATGACGCGGCGCGCCCGGCCATCGCCGCTTCGGCCAAGGTCGTCGCCGATGCCGCCGCCGGGTCGGAGGCGATCTATGGCGTCAACACCGGCTTCGGCAAGCTCGCCTCGATCAAGATCGCGCCCGAGGATACGGCAACGCTGCAGCGCAACCTGATCCTGTCGCATTGCTGTGGCGTCGGTGAGCCGCTGCCCCGCGCCACCACGCGCCTGATGATGGCGCTCAAGCTGCTGAGCCTCGGCCGCGGCGCGTCGGGCGTGCAGGTGCAGACGGTCGATCTGCTCGAAGCGATGCTCGAAAAGGGCGTGACCCCGGTGGTGCCCTGTCAGGGCTCGGTCGGCGCGTCGGGCGATCTGGCGCCGCTGGCGCATATGACCGCCGTGCTGCTTGGGGCAGGGCAGGCGGAGTTTGAGGGCGCTGTGCATCACGGCGCCGAGGCGCTGGCCAAGGCCGGGCTGGAGCCGGTGGTGCTGGGGCCCAAGGAAGGCCTCGCGCTGATCAACGGCACGCAGTTTTCCACTGCGCTGGCGCTGGTCGGGCTGTTCGAGGGCTGGCGCAATGCACAGACCTCGATCGTCACCGCCAGCCTCACCACCGACGCGATCATGGGCTCCACCGCGCCCACCCGTGCCGAGATCCACACGCTGCGCGGCCATCGCGGGCAGATCAAGGTCGCCGCGGGCATCCGCGAACTGATGGAGGGCTCGGAGATCCGCGAGAGCCACCGCGAGGGCGACTCCCGCGTGCAGGATCCCTATTGCATCCGCTGTCAGCCGCAGGTGGCGGGCGCGGCGATCGACCTGCTGCGCTACGCCGCGACGACGCTGGAGATCGAGGCCAACGCGGTCACCGACAACCCGCTGGTGCTGGGGCCGGGGAACATCGTCTCGGGCGGCAACTTCCACGCCGAGCCGGTCGCCTTCGCCGCCGACCAGATCGCGCTGGCGCTCTCGGAGATCGGGACCATCGCGCAGCGCCGCGTGGCGCTGATGGTCGACCCGGCGATGAACCACGATCTGCCGCCCTTCCTGACGCCCGCGCCGGGGCTGAACTCGGGCTATATGATCGCCGAGGTGACCACCGCCGCGCTGATGTCCGAGAACAAGCATCTCGCCAATCCCTGCTCGACCGACAGCACGCCGACCTCTGCCAACCAAGAAGACCATGTGTCGATGGCCGCTCATGGCGCGCGCCGCCTTGGTCTGATGAACCGCAACCTGTCGGTGATCCTTGGGGTTGAGGCGCTGTGTGCCGCGCAGGGCGTGGATTTCCGCGCGCCGCTCAAGACCTCGCACCGTCTGGCGCGGGTGGTCGCGAAGATCCGCACGCGCGTCGCGCCGCTGGAGAATGACCGCTACCTCGCGCCCGACCTCGAAGAAGGGGCTGCGCTGGTGCGCTCGGGCGCGTTGCTGGTGGCTGCGGATCTGGAGGAAGCGCTGTGAGAAACGAACCCGTCACCGTCACGCGGGGCGACAGTCCCATCGTTCTGGGGCTGCCGCACACCGGCACCTATCTGCCCGACGAGATCTTTCGCAAGCTCACCCCGCGCGGGCAGGAACTGAGCGATACCGACTGGCACATCCACACGCTCTACGAAGGGCTGCTGCCCGGTGCGACCATGGTGCGCGCGACCTTCCACCGCTATGTGATCGACGCCAACCGCCCGCCGGATGGCGCCAGCCTCTATCCCGGCCAGAACACCACGGGCCTTGTACCGCTGACCGATTTTGACGGCACGCCGATCTGGCTCGAAGAGCCGGACGAGGCCGAGATTGCCGCCCGCCGCGACGCTTTTCACGCGCCCTATCATGCGGCGCTGATGGCCGAGATGGAGCGGGTGCGGGCGAAGCACGGCGTGGCGATTCTCTACGACTGCCACTCGATCCGCTCGCACATCCCGTTCCTGTTCGACGGCAAGCTGCCCGATTTCAACATCGGCACCGCCGGGGGCACCACCTGCGATCCCGCCATCGAGGCGGCGGTGGCCGAGGTCTGTGCCGCTGCCGAGGGCTACACCTCCACGCTCAATGGCCGCTTTAAAGGCGGCTGGACGACGCGCAACTACGGCCGCCCCGAAGAGGGGTTCCACGCCATCCAGATGGAACTGGCGCAGGACACGCATCTCGAGAGCGAGGTGGCCCCCTATGCCTATGACGAGACCAAGGCGGCGCGGCTCCGCGCCCCGCTTTCCGATCTGTTGCACCGGATCGAGGCGCTGGCGCCTTCGCTTGCCAAGTAATCCGGCCGATTAGAGGACACTGACATGACCAACCCCTGTCACAACCAGCGCGACGTCTATCCCGCCACCGGCACCGAGATCACCGCGAAAAGCTGGCTGACCGAAGCGCCGATGCGCATGCTGATGAACAACCTGCACCCCGATGTGGCCGAGAACCCGCACGAACTGGTGGTCTATGGCGGCATTGGCCGCGCCGCCCGGACATGGGACGACTTCGACCAGATCGTCGCGTCGCTGCAGAAGCTCGAAGAGGACGAGACGTTGCTGGTGCAATCGGGCAAGCCCGTGGGCGTGTTCCGCACCCATCCCGACGCGCCGCGCGTGCTGATCGCCAACTCCAACCTCGTGCCGCATTGGGCCAACTGGGATCACTTCAACGAGCTCGATAAGAAGGGTCTGGCGATGTACGGCCAGATGACCGCGGGCTCGTGGATCTACATCGGCGCGCAGGGCATCGTGCAGGGCACCTATGAGACCTTCGTCGAAGCGGGCCGCCAGCACTATGACGGCAACCTCAAGGGCAAGTGGATCCTGACCGGCGGCCTTGGCGGCATGGGCGGCGCGCAGCCGCTGGCGGCGGTGATGGCCGGGGCCTGCTGCCTTGCGGTGGAATGCGACGAGACCCGCGCCGACTTCCGCATCCGCACCCGCTATTGCGACGAGAAGACCCATTCGCTGGACGAGGCGCTCGAGATGATCGACCGCTGGACCAAGGCGGGCGAGGCCAAGTCGGTCGCGCTGATCGCCAACGCCGCCGATGTCTTCCCCGAACTGGTGCGCCGCATGCAGGCGGGCGAGCCGATGCCGAACGGACGCCCCGATATCGTGACCGACCAGACCTCGGCGCATGACCCGGTGCACGGCTACCTGCCCAAGGGCTGGAGCGTTGCCGAATGGCGCCAGAAGCAAGAGAGCGATCCCAAGGGCGTGGCCAAGGCCGCCAAAGCCTCGATGCGCGACCATGTCGCCGCGATGGTGGACTTCTGGAACGCCGGTGTGCCGACGCTGGATTACGGCAACAACATCCGCCAGATGGCGCTGGAAGAGGGGCTGGACAACGCCTTTGCCTTCCCCGGCTTCGTGCCCGCCTACATCCGTCCGCTGTTCTGCCGCGGCGTCGGCCCGTTCCGCTGGGCGGCGCTTTCGGGCGATCCCGAGGACATCTACAAGACCGACCAGAAGGTGAAAGAGCTGATCGACGATCCGCATCTGCACAACTGGCTCGACATGGCGCGCGAGCGCATCGCGTTCCAAGGTCTTCCTGCGCGCATCTGCTGGGTCGGCCTCGGGCTGCGTCACAAGCTGGGCCTCGCGTTCAACGAGATGGTCCGCAATGGCGAGCTGAAGGCGCCGATCGTCATTGGCCGCGATCACCTCGACAGCGGCTCGGTGGCTTCGCCGAACCGCGAGACCGAGGCGATGAAGGACGGCTCGGACGCGGTGTCTGACTGGCCGCTGCTCAACGCGCTGCTCAACACCGCCTCGGGCGCGACATGGGTCTCGCTGCACCACGGCGGCGGCGTCGGCATGGGCTTCTCGCAGCACTCCGGCATGGTGATCTGCTGCGACGGCACCGAGGCGGCCGACAAGCGTCTGGCGCGGGTGCTCTGGAATGACCCTGCGACAGGCGTTATGCGGCATGCGGATGCGGGCTATGAGATCGCTCTCGACTGCGCCCGCGAGCATCAACTCAACCTGCCGGGGATCCTGGGGTGACACAGCACGAGACCGCCTTCGCCGAACTAGACGCAGCCTTTCCGGGCCGGATCGAACGCAGCGAGGCGGTTCGCGCGCAGCATGGGGCAGGGGACAGTTGGCATCCGGCGGCGCTGCCCGACGCGGTGTTCATGGCGCAGAGCACGGAAGAGGTGGCGCAGGCGGTCAGGATCTGCGCCGCCCATGGCTGCCCGATCGTGCCCTTCGGCGCGGGCAGCTGCATCGAGGGACAGGTGAACGCCACCCAAGGCGGGCTCTGCATCGACCTGTCGTCGATGGACAAGGTGCTGCGCGTCAGCCCCGAGGACATGGATTGCAGCGTGCAGGCGGGGCTCACCCGGCAGCGCCTGAATGAAGACCTTCGGGCGACGGGGCTCTTTCTGCCCATCGACATCGGTGCCCATGCCACGCTTGGCGGCATGGCCTCGACCCGCGCGTCGGGAACGATGACGGTGCGCCATGGCACTATGGCCGATCTGGTGATGGGGCTGACCGTGGTGCTGCCCGACGGGCAGATCGTCCGCACCGGCGGGCGGGCGCGGAAATCCTCGTCGGGCTACGATCTGACGCATCTCTTCATCGGGGCAGAGGGCACGCTTGGGATCATCACCGAGCTGACCCTGCGCCTGACCGGCATCCCCGAGGCGTCGAAGGCCGGGCTCTACAGTTTCGCCTCGATCGAGGCGGCGACGCAGACCGTGGTCGAGGCGCTGCAGTTCGGCCTGTGCCTGAACCGCATCGAGCTGATGGACACGCTGCAGGTCAAGGCGATCAACGCCTACAACAAGGTCTCGCTGCCCGAGCAGCCGACGCTGCTGGTCGATCTTGCCGGGTCGCAAGGCCAAGTGGAGGCCGACCGTGACACCTTCGATGCGCTGGCCGATGAGAATGGCGCTGAGGTTCATCCGGTGGACACGCCCGAGCAATACGCCAAGGCCTGGGCGCTGCGGCATTCGGCGCTTTATGCCGCGCGTGGTCTGCGGCCCGGCTGCAGTTCACTGTCGACGGATGTCTGCGTGCCGGTTTCCGAACTGCCGCGCATCCTGACAGAAATCGAGGCGGTGCTGCAGGACGAAGGGATCGTCGCGCCGATGCATGGCCATGTGGGCGACGGCAATTTCCACCTCGTGATGCTGTTCGATCCCGAGAGTGTGGAAGAGAAGGCGCGGGTGCAGAAGGTGCACGGCCAACTGGTCGCGCGCGCCATCGAACTGGGCGGCACGGCCACCGGCGAACATGGCGTCGGGCTGGGCAAGAAGAGCTATATGGAGGCCGAACACGGTGCGGCGCTGGCGTTGATGAAAACGCTCAAGCGCGCGGTGGATCCGGCCAATCTGATGAACCCGGGCAAGATCTTCGATCTTTGAGGCCCGGTAACCAAAGGGCAGGTGCCTGATTTTTGGGCGCTTGCTCTTGCCTGTCACAAACCCGCGTGAGAAGGGCCAACGGCAGGGATTGACACAGGGGCTCAGCGTGGTCCCTTTTGTCTAGTCAAAATCGGAACCCAGCCCCCAAACTGGCCGGGACCGACAACAGGGAGACTACTGGATATGCGCAACAAAGTCATCTCCGCACTGGCGGGTGCCGCGCTTCTGATGGGTGGGGCCGTCGCGGCCCAAGCGCAGGACGCGCTGGCTCGCATCAAGGAAGCTGGCGTCATGAAGGTCGGCACCGAGACCGCCTTCGCCCCCTTCGATTACATCGACGCGGGCGATCACGTGGGCCTCAACATGGACGTTTTCGCCGCGATCGGTGAAGAACTGGGCGTCGAGATCGAATGGATCACCCTCGACTGGGCTGGCGTTCTGCCGGGTCTCGAAGCGGGTCAGTTCGACGTGGTCGCGGGCCCCGCAACCATCACCAAGGCACGTATGGAGCGCTACCGCTTCACTCCGCCGATCGCCGAGGCCACCGTCGCCCTGCTGAAATCGGCCAAGGATGATTCGATCACCAAGCCCGAGGACATCGCTGGCAAGACCATCGGTTCCGGCCACGCCACCGCGCAGCTCGCCCAGCTTGAAGAGTTCGGCGCGACGCTCGACCCGGCACCGGAAACCAAGGACTACGTCTCGTTCAACGAGGCCTATGCCGACCTCGCCGCTGGCCGTATCGCCGGTGTCGCCAACTCGCTGCCGAACATCGCCTTCGTGGCGCAGCAGCGTCCCGAGGTCTTTGAAGTGGTCGCACCCTTCGGCACCAAGACCTACTTCGGCTTCCCGGGCCTGAAGGACGACGACCACGCTTCGCTGATGGACGCCATCGACGCAGCTCTGCTGAAGATGAAGGCCGACGGCCGTCTCGGCGAGATGCAGCAGAAGTGGTTCGGCCAGACCTTCGAAACGCCCGACGCGGTGACCGAGCCCAACATCTAAGGCTTTCCCTGCCGGTCCGTGCTACGCGGGCCGGCCCTTTCGGCCTGACCGGCGGAGGGTCATCCGACCACCGCCGGTCTTTTTCAGCCGGTCTTTTTCAGCCGGTTTTCTTCACCCGCACCTGACGCCAAGCCCGAGGCCCATCCCGGACAATGAGCTGGAAACTCTTCAACCTGCTGCTCGAAGCCTCGCTGATGACCATCTGGGTCAGTGCGCTGTCGATCGCAATCGGCCTTGCGCTGGCGATCCTGCTGTCGGCAGCGAACCTCTCGGGCATCCGCCCGCTGCAATGGTTCGCGAAATTCTTCATTTCCTTCTTCCGCGGCACACCGCTGCTGGTGCAGCTGCTGTTGCTTTATAACCTGCTGCCGGTGATCGGGGTTCAGATACCCTCGATGGTGACCGCGGTGATCGGCCTGTCGATCTGTACCGCCGCTTATCAGGCCGAGAACCTGCGCGGCGGTTTCGAAGGCGTGCCCACCGGTCTGGTCGAAAGCGCCGACATGGCGGGCTTCACCAAGAGCCAGACCTTCTGGCACATCCGCGTCCCGATCGCGCTGCGGCTGACCCTGCCCGCGCTGATTAACGAGGCGATCCTGATCCTCAAGGCGTCGTCGCTGGTCTCGGTGGTCGGGCTGATCGAGCTGACCCGCATGGCGCAGAACCTCGTGGCATCGACCTTCATGCCGCTTGAGATTTACGCCAGCGCCGGCCTCATCTACCTCGTCATCAACCTCGTGGTCGCCACCGCTGGCCGCCAGCTCGAACGTCGCCTTCCGGGCGTGGGAGGCAAGTGATGGGTTTTGATTTCAACGTCATCCTGTCGAAACAGGACGCGCTGATCTCCGGCATCGCGATGACGGTCTTCGTCTGGGTCGTCGGCACGCTGGCCGGCGCGCTGCTGGGCTTCATCATCGCCACGGCGCGGCGCTACGGCGGCACGCTGATCGACAAGGCGCTGACCGTGCCGATCGAAGTGATCCGCGGCACACCCTTCCTCGTGCAGCTCTTCCTGCTCTATTTCGGCGGCCCTTACATTGGCCTGTCGCTCGACGCGCTGCCCGCGGGTCTGATCGCGCTGAGCATCTACGGCTCGGCCTATTTCGCCGAGATCTTCCGCGCCGGTTACCAGTCGGTGCCGCCGGGCCATGTGGAAGCGGCGGAATGCCTTGGCTTCACGCGGATGCAGGTGATCCGAAACATCCTGCTGCCCGAGATGGCGCTGCTGGTGATCCCGCCCTCGGTGAACATGGCGATCATCCTGCTGAAGGAGACGGCGCTGCTGTCGCTCATCACGGTCCCCGAGATGACAATGACCGCCAGTGCCATCGGCTCGCAGGAATATGCCTTCGTCGAGGCAATGGTACTGATCGCGCTCGTCTATTGGGTGCTGGTCGAACTGGCGGGCCTGCTTGGGCGGCTCGCGGAAAAGAAACTCTCAAGATACAGGCTGGCCAAGGCATGAGCGACAACGCGATCTCCGTTCAGCATCTGGTGAAACGCTTCGGCACGACGACCGTGCTCGACGACATCTCGCTGGAAATCCCGCGCGGGCAGGTGTCCTGCCTGATCGGTCCCTCGGGCTCGGGCAAGTCGACGCTGCTGCGCTGCATGGCGTTCCTTGAAGAGGCCACCGACGGCTCAATCTTCATCGAAGGCAGCCCGCTCGGCTTCGTCTACGACGGCGCGGGCAAGCGCCAGCGTCAGAGCGCCAACGAGCTGCGCAAGGTGCGCTCGCAGATCGGCATGGTGTTCCAGCAGTTCAACCTCTGGCCGCATATGACTGCGCTCGGCAACGTGTCCGCCGCGCTGCGCCGGGTGCGCAAGATGAGCAAGGCCGAGGCCGAAGAGAAGGCCATGGTGCAGCTGCGCAAGGTGGGGCTCGAGAACCGCGCCGGGCACTACCCCAGCCAGCTTTCCGGCGGCCAGCAGCAGCGCGTGGCCATCGCCCGCTCGCTCGCGCTGGAGCCGAAGATCATGCTGTTCGACGAGCCCACCTCGGCGCTCGACCCCGAGCTTACCGGCGAAGTGCTGAACGTGATGCGCAGCCTTGCCGCCGAGGGGATGACCATGGTCGTGGTGACCCATGAAATCGGCTTTGCCGCCACGGTGGGCAACCAGATCAGCTTCCTCGATCAGGGCAAGCTGCTGTTCACCGATGCGCCGTCGAAAGCGTTCGCCAAGCCGCGCCATCCGCGGCTCGAGCAGTTCCTCGACACCTATCTCGACCGCGGCGCCTCGACGCTGGTCTGAGGGAGGGGCGCGGATGATCAAGGAGGGCGCTTCCCGACAATCGCTGCACGAGCGCATTCGCAGCGATCTGGAGGGTAAGATCCTCTCTGGTGCGTGGCCTCCAGGCCACCGCGTGCCCACCGAGCAGGAGTTGCGGCTGGAGTATGGGTGTTCGCGGATGACCGTGAACAAGGTCATGACCCAGCTTGCCAACGCCGGGCTGGTGCTGCGGCGGCGCAAGACCGGCTCGATCGTCATGCCGCAGCAGAGCCAGAATGCGGTTCTGGAGATCAAGGACATCAAGGACGAGGTCACCGCGCAGGGGGCCGCCTACCGCCACGAGGTGGTGGCGCGGGTGCTGCGCGCCGCGAAAGCGACCGAGGCCGACGAGCTTGGGGTCGAGCCCGGCACGCAGGTGCTGGCGCTGACCTGTCTGCATTATGCCGATGAGGCACCGTTCTGCCTTGAAGACCGGGTGATCAATCTTGAAGTGGCGCCGGATGCCGAGGCCGAGAGTTTCACCGATCTGGCGCCCGGTGTCTGGCTGCTTCGCCACATCCCTTGGAGCGAGGCCGAGCACACGATCGCCGCGGTCGGCGCGTCGGCGCGGGTGGCGGAACTGCTGGATTTGTCGACTGGCAGCCCCTGTCTGGTGATGGAGCGCCGGACTTGGCGGCAGGGCGAGACAGTGACCGAGGTGCGGCTGACCTATCCCGGTGCCGCCAATCGCCTGAGCGCCCGCTTCACGCCTTCGCTGCCCTGAGGGTCAGCGCGGTCGGGCCCCGTCGAGGAACAAGGCAATGGCACGGTCACGGCGCGCGGCGCGCACCTCTGGGGTCGAGCAATAGCGCGCGGGGTCGAGCAGCTTATGCAGACCATTGCCGAAAGCCATGTCCATCAACATCTCCGCCGCCGGCTCATAGCATTCGGGCTTTAGCGCCAGTTCGCCCGCTTCCGCCGCATCGGCCAGTTCGCGCGCGATATGGCGGCGCAGCGTCAGCGCGCCACTCTCGAGAATGCTGCACGCCAGTTTGGGGTAGGTGGGGGCCGAGGTGATCACCGCGCGCAGCAGTTCCAGCGGCGCGGCGTTGAGGCTGGGCTCTTCGTTCAGCGTGAGCAGATGGCGCAGGCGCTCTTCCAGCGGCGCACCGGCGTTCTCGCTGTCACGGCTGCGGAACAGCCGCGCCCCGATGCGCGCGAAACAGGCCCCCAGAAGTTCTTCGCGACTGTCGAACATCGTGTAGATCGTCCGTTTCGACATATGCACCTGCCGCGCGATCGCGGCGACCGAGACGTCTTCCAGCCCATGCTCGGCGATCATCTGGGTCGCCGTCGACAGCACCAGTTCCTCGCGGGTTTTCTGGTCCATCTGAACCGGGCGGCCACGGCGGCGCGGTGCGGACTCGTCGTCGGCGGGAGTGCTCGAATCGGTCATTGGTGTCCTTGGGTCACATCAGGCATTCTAAATCGTATCACTGGCACATCTGGGCGCTTTACAAAACGGATGCGTTTCCTTATCGCGATTCAGGACCTGCGCGCAAGACGCGCCTTCTTTTGTTTCCGGAGCCCTTCCATGTCGAACCGCCCCGCTTCCAGCCTGATGCGGCGTCTTGCCCTGCTTGGCGCTGTTTTCTTCGCGCCTGCCGTTTCCGCGCAGCAGCAAGGCGAAGCCCCGCCGCAGCCGGTCACGGTAGTGACCCTCGAGGCGCAGGACGTGACGCTGACCACGAAACTGCCGGGCCGTGTGCAGGCCTCGGGCGAGGCCGAAGTGCGTCCGCAGGTGGGCGGCATCATCGTCGAGCGCCTGTTTGACGAAGGCACGGACGTCAGCCGCGGCGACCCGCTCTACCGCATCGACCCGGCGACCTATGAGGCGGCCAAGGCGTCGGCGGAAGCCAGCCTTGCGCAGGCTCAGGCTCAGGCGGCCTCTGCCGAGCGCGAGCTCAAGCGTCAGCAGGAACTGCGCGACCGCTCGGTCACCAGCCAGCAGACGCTGGATGATGCGTTGGCGGCGCGCGACGTTGCCGAGGCGGCGGTGAAGGTTGCCGAGGCGCAGCTTCTGTCGTCCAACATCGACCTCGAGCGCACCACGATCCGCGCGCCCCTGACCGGTGTCGTGGGCCTGTCGGACGCGACGCAGGGCGCGCTGGTCACCGCTGGTCAGTCGACCGCGCTGACCACCATCCGCGCGCTCGACACGGTGAATGTGGACGTGACGCAATCGGCGGCCGAGATGCTGCGCTGGCGCCGCTCGGGGCAGGCCGCCGCCGAAGAGAGCGAGGCGCGGGTCAGCCTGCGCCTTGCCGATGGCGAGGTCTATGAGCACACCGGCCGTCTGGCCGCCGCCGAGCCGCATGTGAACGAGCAGACCGGCGTGGTCGTGCTGCGTCTGGAATTCCCCAACCCCGATCACTTCCTGCTGCCCGGCATGTATGTGCAGGTCGAACTGCCGCAGGGCAGCGTCAGCGATGCCGTTCTTGTGCCGCAGGAAGGCGTAACCCGCGACCGCCGCGGTCGCCCGGTCGCCATGGTGGTGAACGCCGACAACCAAGTGGAAAGCCGCCAGATCACCATCCAGCGTGATCTCGAGAATACATGGGTGGTGACCGAGGGTCTGGACGCCGGGGATCGCGTGATCGTCGCGGGCCTGCAAAAGATCGCCCCCGGCCAGACCGTGACCCCCGAGGAGCGCGACGCGACCGAAACCGCCGCCGCCGACCCCGGCGCGGCGACCGAGTGACCCCCGGACAAGGAGCCTTCTGATGGCACGTTTCTTCATTGACCGTCCGGTCTTTGCATGGGTCATTTCGATCCTGATCATGGGGATCGGGGTGCTCTCGATCCTCAACCTTCCCATCGCGCAATATCCCGAGATCGCGCCGCCGTCGGTGCGCATCAGCGCGCAATACCCCGGTGCCTCGGCCGAGACTGTCGCCAATACGGTCACGCAGATCGTCGAGCAGCAGATGACCGGCCTCGACGGCATGCGCTACATGACCTCCTCGTCGACCTCGGCGGGCACGGCCTCGATCACCCTGACCTTCGAGTCGGGCACCGATCCGGACGTGGCGCAGGTGCAGGTGCAGAACAAACTATCACAGGCCACCGCGCTGCTGCCCGAGACGGTGCAGCGGCAGGGCGTGACCGTCGAGAAGGCCTCGTCGTCCTTCATGATGGTGATTGGCCTCATCTCCAACGACGGCACGATGGATCAGGCCGACCTGTCGGACTACCTGAACTCCAACCTCGTGGATGAATTCAGCCGCATCGAGGGTGTCGGCGGCGCGCAGGTGTTTGGTGCGCAATACGCGATGCGCATCTGGCTCGATCCGTCGAAACTCTCGGCCTTCGAGATGACCCCGTCGGATGTGGTGAGTGCCGTCTCGGCGCAGAACGCGCAGATCTCGGCCGGGGCGTTCGGCACGCTGCCCGCGCCCGAGGGCCAGCAACTCAACGCCACGATCACCGCGCAGTCGCTGCTGCGCACCCCCGAAGATTTCCGCAACATCGTGCTGCGCTCGGAAACCGACGGCGGCCTTGTGCTGCTGCAGGATGTGGCGCGGGTGGAAATCGGTGCCGAGAACTACTCGACCATCGCGCGCTACAACGGCAAGCCCTCCTCGGGCATGGCGCTGCAGCTTGCGTCGGGCGCCAACGCGCTCGATACGGCAGAGCGGGTGAAACAGCGGATCGAGGAATATTCCGAGTTCTTCCCCGAGGGCGTCAGCTACGTCATTCCCTATGACACCACCCCGTTCATCGAGATCTCGATCCACGAGGTGCAGAAGACGCTGATGGAAGCCATCGTGCTGGTGTTCTTCGTGATGCTGCTGTTCTTGCAGAACATCCGTGCCACGATCATTCCGACGCTGGCGGTGCCCGTGGTTATCCTCGGCACGTTCGCGATCCTCGCCATGGCGGGCTTCACCATCAACACGCTGACCATGCTGGCCATGGTGCTGGCCATCGGCCTGCTCGTCGACGACGCCATCGTGGTGGTGGAGAACGTCGAGCGGATCATGGAAGAAGAGGGCCTTGGCCCGCGCGAGGCGACCCGCAAGTCGATGGGTCAGATCACCGGCGCGCTCGTCGGCATCGCGCTGGTGCTTTCGGCGGTGTTCGTGCCAATGGCCTTCTTTGGCGGCTCGACCGGGATCATCTACCGGCAGTTCTCGATCACCATCGTTTCGGCCATGGGCCTTTCGGTGCTGGTCGCGCTGACGCTGACCCCGGCGCTCTGCGCCACCATCCTCAAACCCAAGCACGGCCATGGGAACGCGCGCGGTCCTCTTGGGTGGTTCAACAAGGGCTTTGACAAGCTGACCGGCGGCTACGCTGGCACCGTGGGCCACATCATCAAGCGTCCGCTGAGGATGCTGGTGGTCTATGGCGCGCTTGGCTACGGCATGGTGTTTCTGTTCAACAGCACGCCGACCGGGTTCTTGCCCGACGAAGACCAAGGCATCCTGATGACCCTGATCCAAGGCCCGACCGGTGCCACCGCCGAGCGCACGCTCGACGTGGTGGAACAGGTGCAGAGCCATTTCATCGAGAATGAGGCGGAAGCAGTCGACTCGGTCTTTGGTGTGGTCGGCTTCTCCTTCGCGGGGCAGGGGCAGAACATGGGTCTGGCCTTTGTGCGGATGAAGGACTGGGAAGACCGGCCCTCGCCCGCGCAGAGCGTGCAGGCGGTGGCGGGCCGTGCCTTCCCGGCGTTCATGGGCATCCGCGACGCCATGGTCTTCCCGATCGTGCCGCCGGCGGTGATCGAACTGGGCAACGTCTCGGGCTTTGACTTCTACCTGCAGGCGCAGGGTGGTCAGACCCACGAACAGCTCCTCAACGCGCGCAACCAGATGCTGGGCATGGCGGCGCAGAGCGATCTGATCGCCTCGGCCCGTCCTTCGGGTCTGGAAGACGCGGCGCAGTTCAATCTCGACATCGACTGGCGTGCCGCCGGTGCGATGGGCGTGACCCCGACCAATGTCGGCAACACGCTGTCGATCGCTTGGGCAGGTCAGTATGTGAACGACTTCAACGACAACGGGCGGATCAAGCGCGTTTACGTGCAGGGCGAAGCCGACAGCCGCGCCACCCCCTCGGACCTCGAGAAGTGGCGGGTGCGCAACGCGAACGGTGATCTGGTGCCCTTCGCCAACTTCACCACCGAAGACTGGACCTATGGCCCGCAGGGTCTCAACCGCTACAACGGTGTGCCGGCGATGCAGATTCAGGGCTCGCCCGCGCCGGGTGTGACCACCGGTGAGGCAATGGCCGAGATCGAGCGTCTCGCCAGCCAGCTGCCGCCGGGCTACCAGATCGCCTGGACCGGTCTGTCGCTGGAAGAACGCGACTCCGGCGGCTCAGCCCCGCTGCTCTATGGGCTGTCGCTGGCGGCGATCTTCCTCTGCCTCGCGGCGCTCTACGAGAGCTGGACAATTCCGTTCTCGGTGATGCTGGCAATGCCGATCGGCGTGCTCGGCACCATGGGCGCGGCCTATTGGTTCGGCTTCGAAAACGGCGTGTTCTTCCAGGTCGGCCTGCTGACCGTGATCGGCCTCACCGGCAAGAACGCCATTCTGATCGTGGAGTTCGCCCGCGAACGCTACGAAGAGCATGGCGAGCCATTGTTGGTTGCGGTGAAAGAGGCGGCGCGGCAGCGCTTCCGTCCGATCATCATGACCTCGCTGGCCTTCAGCCTTGGCGTTGTGCCGCTGGTGCTGTCCACCGGCGCGGGCGCTGGCGGGCGTCAGGCGGTGGGCTCGGCGGTGCTTGGCGGGACGATCACCGGCACCGTGCTGGGCGTGCTCTTCGTGCCGCTGTTCTTCGTCGTGGTGATGAAGGTCTTCGGTCGCAAGAAAGAGCGCGAACTGGCCGCGAAGCGGGCCGAAATGGCAAGCTGAGCGCAGCATCCTGCGAGACAAAGAGAGCGGGCCTTCGGGTCCGCTCTTTTGCATTGCGGGGGGAAAGTGCCTCGCGACGGGAGCCGGGCGCGCGCTGGCCCGTGGGATGGCGCAGCACTCTTGGTGGTCTGCCGTTTATGTCTGCCAAATCCGGACGACCCCCGAGCGGTTTTCACCGGAGACAAAGCGCCAGCCCGCCGGGACGGGCCAGCGCTCGCCCGGCGGCTTCGCCTTGAGTCCGGGCAGAGGGTGCGCGTGTGCAGATGGGCACTTTACCTTCCGGCTTTGCCCCGCAAAGCTGCACCCGTCTCAAATATAAGGCCGTCTCCATGACCGATCACACGCTTGCCGCCACCCCGCAGACCGTCCACTGGGGCCGCTTCTGGTCCGACCTGCCGCCGGTGATGCATGTGGCGCCGGGCGACCGGGTGACCATCGAGACCTTTTCGGGCCGCCAAGAGGTGCTGCCCGCGGAGGGCTCGGGAATGACCGTGGCGCCCGCGCATCGCGACATCCTCGCCGCCGACATCAAAGGGCAGGCGCATCTGCTGACCGGGCCGGTGGCCATCGGGGGCGCCATGCCCGGCGACGTGCTGAAGGTAGAGATCGCGCGTATCGAGCTGGGCGCCGACTGGGGGTTCAACGCCGTGCGCCCGGCGTCGGGAACGCTGCCGGGAGAGTTCCCGGTCTCGCAATCCACCGTCACGCTCATCCCCATCGACCGCGAGGCGCGCACGGGCAAGCTGCCATGGGGCGCGACCCTGCCGCTTGCGCCGTTCTTCGGGGTCATGGGCGTGGCGCCGCCGCGTGAGTGGGGCGAACTGACCTCGATCCAGCCGCGCCTGCACGGGGGCAATATGGACCTCAAATTGCTGACCGAGGGCACCACGCTCTATCTGCCCATCCACACCGAGGGGGCGCTCTTTTCCTGCGGCGATGGCCACGGCTGTCAGGGCGATGGCGAGGTCTGCATCACCGCGCTGGAAACCTCACTGACCGGCACCTTCCGCTTCGATCTGCTCAAGGGCGCCGGCGAGCGCATCGACCTGCCGCGGGCCGAGACCCCGACCGAGCTGATTTCGATGGGCTTCCACGCCAGTCTCGACACGGCGCTGCAGATCGCGCTGCGCCAGATGATCGCGATGATCCGCGAGCGCGTGGAGATCAGCGAGACCGAGGCCTATCAGCTGTGCTCTCTGGCGGCGGATTTCGCCATCACCCAGTCGGTGAACCAGGAAAAGGGCGTGCACGGGCGGCTGCGCAAGGCGCTGCTGCAGACCGGCTGAACCTCAGGCCAGCGCCGCCTGCTGCTCGAGGCTGCGGGCGATAAGCTCGGGCGTTTCGGGCCAGTCGATGAAGGCGGGCAGCACCGGACCCTCAAAGCTTGCCTCGCTCAGCGCCTCGGGCACGTCTTCGAGCATATGCCCGGCGTTGAGCGCGAACTGCGGCAGGCAGATCGCCTGTCCCAGCCCCTCGGCCTGATCGCGCAGGAAGGGCGGCTCTTCGACATAGCCCGCGCGGGCCTCGGCAAAGCCCAGAGCGCCCTTGAGCGCGGCGGCGAAATCACGGGCGCTCTCGGCACTGGTGCGCGAGACCGCGCTGCCATGGGCGGCGATCAGAAGCGTGGTCTGCGCGGCGTCCCAGCCTTTCTCGGAGAGCGTGCGGCGCAGCGCCTGCGCGGCGCTCGCAACAAGACTGGTTTCGGTGCCGAACGGTTCGAGCACCCGCAGGCCCAAAGGCGCAGCGCGCTCGGCCAGAACCTTCTTGGTGAAATAGCCGCGCGCCATGAAATAGGGGTAGATCCACGGCGCGCCGAGATCCGCCACAGCCGCATCGAAAGCGCCTTCCTTGGCCAGCGTCGCCCCGCCGACGCGCCAGCCGGGCAGGCGGGCGGCGACGCGGGCGGCAAGCTCGGTCAGCGCGGCCTCCTGCGGGTCGGGGTCGGAGGGGCTGCCATGGGCGACGATCAGCGCGGTTCGTGTCATGTGGCTCGGTCTTTTCACTGCTGCGGATGGCTTCGAACATAGCGCCGCAAGAGTTTTGGAAAACTCTTGCAAGCTCCTTCGAAGGAGCTTGGCCGCTAGTCGCGGAAGGCGCTTGCGAAAGGCTCGGGCAGGTCGAACTCCTCCAGCACGCGGGCGCGGCCCTCGGGCGACATCTTCAGCGCGGTCTTCTCGACGATGCGCTGCAGACCGTCGGCGTCGCGGCCCTCGGCGAAGGGCGAGAAATACCACTTCAGGAAGGTAAAGCAGATCACGTCCTCCAGCGCCTGCACCTCGGCGTCACGCTTGATGCCTTCCTTGCGCAGCAGCACGCCGATGCGCTCTTGTTCGGCGCTCGGGTAGCCCGCCTTGGACATCATGCCCGCCAGCCGCGCACCGTGTCGGCGGCCCTGTTCCTTACGCCACGCGAAATAGCCGGGGCGGTCCATCGGATAGCTGTCGCGGGGCAGAAGCCAACGCTCCACATGCTGCCCGCGCGCCGCGATCTGCAACACTTCCGACGCATCGGGAAACAGCCGCGCCAGTTCCGAGCTCATCCGTTCGCCGTAAATCTGCGCCGCCGGGCGCCCGTCTTCCTGGGTCGGATCCTTGGCGTTCGCGGCATCGATCTCGTCGAGGACGTCTTGCAGTGCGCTCATGATCGGGCTCCTTCGAAAATCTGCGATGCGCGGGGTGCGCGCGGCCAAAGTCGCATGGCCGTGCCACGGGCGCAACGCTTCGCACCTAGTGGGCGGCGGCAGAGTGACGCGCAGGGCCAAATGCGGTTGAAACCTATGCGCTGCATGTATCTCATTGAGCCGACGCGAATTTCGATGCGGAGCCGTCATGGCAAAATCCCCCGACACCGACCGGACCCGGGCCGAAGACCTGCTCGAGCCAGAGGCGCAGCGGCGCCTGCGCAGCGCGGCGCGGCTCTCGGCCTTTGCGGCGGCGCTCTGGCTGCCGCAGGCGGCGGCGCTGTCTTGGGGCATTGCCGGCTGGGCCAAAGCAGCCCCGCTGTCGCGCACGCTTTGGGCGGCTCTGGCCTTTGCGCTCTTTGGGGTGCTCCGCGCCGGGATCGAGCGGCGCGCGGCGCGGCTGGCCTATGCCGCCGCCGACGAGACCATCCATGCGCGGCGGCAGGCACTGCTGGATCGCGAGGCGCTGCGCAGCGGCGGTGCGTCGTCGGCTGCGCTGGCGGCGCTGCTGACCGAGAAGCTGGCGGTGCTGGGCCCTTGGATCACCCGCTACCGGCCCGCGATGGCGCGGGCGCGGCTGCTGCCGCTGCTGTATCTGGCGGTGATCCTGCCGATCTCTTGGGCGGCGGGGCTGGTGCTGCTGGTGGCCGGGCCGCTGATCCCGCTGTTCATGGCGCTGGTGGGGATGGCGGCCAAGGACGCCAGCGAAAAGCAGATGGTCGAGGTGGGCGCGATGAACACGCTGCTGATCGACCGCATCTCGGCCTTGCCGGATCTGCTGTTGCTCAACGCCGCCGAAGCCTCGCGCGCCGAGTTCGAAGCCCGCGCCGACGGGCTGCGCGAGCGGACCATGGCGGTGCTGCGGGTGGCTTTCCTGTCGTCGACGGTGCTCGAGCTTTTCTCGGCGCTCGGGGTGGCGATGGTGGCGGTCTACGTCGGCTTTTCGCTGCTTGGTGAGATCACCATCGGCACATGGGGGCTGTTCGGGCCGCAGCTGACGCTGTTTCAGGGACTCTTTCTGCTGCTGCTCGCCCCGGATTTCTTTCAGCCGCTGCGCGATCTGGCTGCGGCGTGGCACGACAAGGCCGCCGCCGAGGCGGTGGCAGAGGAACTGGCGCAGGTCGCGGCCGCGCCCGGCGTTGCCGTGCTCGGGCAAGGAGGCAGCGCCGCGCCGCTTTCTGGCCCGGCCTCGGTGGCGCTGCAAGGCGTGCGCGTGCAGCGCGGGGCGCAGGAGATAGCGCTGCCTGATATTGCGGTCGGTCCGGGGGCCTCGCTGGCGCTTTGCGGACCGAGCGGGGTGGGCAAATCCACCGCGCTCGACCTTATCGCCGGGCTGCTGGTGCCGAGCGCCGGCGAGGTGCGGGTTGCTGGCGAGTTCCTGAGCAGCGAGCGCGCCGACGCGTGGCGCGCGCGGCTCGCCTATGTGCCGCAGCAGGTGCACATCCCGGACACCACGCTGCGCGGCTTTCTCAGCGGCGCGCCGGACGGCGATGTGCCGCCGGAGGCGCTGCGCCGAGCAAGGGCCGAGCGGATCGTGGAGGCGCTGCCGGTCGGGCTCGAGACGGTGCTTGGCGAAAGCGGTGCCGGGGTTTCGGGCGGCGAGGCGCGGCGGCTGCTGCTGGCGCGGGCGCTGATCCGCGGCGCCGATGTGATCCTTGCCGACGAGCCCACTGCCGATCTCGACGCGGCGACGGGGGCCGCGATCATCGAGGTGCTGCACGATCTGGCCGCCGAGGGCCGCACGGTGATCGTCGCGACGCACGACCCGGTGCTGGCCGAGGCGATGGCGCAGCGCATTGATCTGGAGGCGGGCGCATGCTGAAGCTCTGGAAGGTTCTGCGCCTGCTGTGGCGCGCGCATCCCTTTGCCATGTGGCGCGGCGCGCTGCTGGCGGTGCTGGTGCTGCTGATGGGCGCGGCGCTGCTGGGGCTGTCGGGCTGGTTCATCACCGCCACCGGGCTGGCGGGCATCGCCGGTATCGGCATCGCCTTTGACGTCTTCCGCCCGAGCGCCGGGGTGCGCGGGCTGGCGCTTGGCCGTGCGGCGGCGCGCTACGGCGAGCGACTGCTGACCCATGACGCCACGCTGCGCGCGCTGGCCTCGCTGCGGGTGACTCTGCTGCAGCGGCTCGAACGGTTCCCGGTGGCGGATCTGCGGCGGCTGCGCGGGGCGTCCGCGCTGACCCGGATCACCGCCGATGTGGACGCGCTCGATGGCGTGGTGCTGCGGCTGGCGCTGCCGGTGGCGGCGGCGCTGGTCACCCATGCGGCGGTGTTCCTCGGGCTCTGGGCGCTGACCTCGCATGCGGTCGCGATCTCGGTGGCGGCGGGCTATCTGCTGGGCGGCGGCGTGGTGCTCTGGCGGGTCGGGCGCGCGACGCTGGGTCTTTCGGCGCGGGCCGAGACCGCCTCGCAGGACCTGCGCCGCCGCGCCATCGGCCTGTTCCGAGGCCGCCGCGAGGCGATCCTGCAGGGCGCGCTGCCGCGCTGGCGGGCGGGGCTCGATGCGGCAGAGACCGAGGCACGGGGCGCGATGGACCGACTCGATGCCATCGACACCGGGGCCGGTATGGTTTTGTCTGCGCTGGTGACGCTGGTGGTGGCGCTGGCCTTCGTGCTGGGCGGCTGGCTGGTGAGCGCCAGCGACCTCGATCCGGCGCTGGCGGCGATCGGCGTCTTCGTGGCGTTGGCGCTTGGCGAGACGCTCGTACCGCTGCGCCGGGGCATGGCCGAGATCGGCCGGATGCGCGACGCCGCCGAGCGGGTGCTGGCCGAGCCGCCCGAGCGCGCGGCCCGGGCCCGTGCCGCCGCCGTGGAAGGGCCCGCGGATGTGGTGCTCGACCTGCGGCATCTGTCGCTCGCACGGCCGGGCTGGAGCCGCCTGCTGCTGCATGATCTTTCCTTCGCACTGCGCCCCGGCGAGATGCTGGCGCTGCGCGGGGCCTCGGGATTGGGCAAATCCACCTTGCTCGACGTGATCGCCGGACTGGAGCCGGTCACCGCCGGGGATGTGCTGCTGCTGGGGCGTCCGCTGGCGGCATGGGCAGAGCCGGAACTGCGCGAGGTGATGACCCTCGTGCCGCAACGCGCGGCTTTGGTGTCGGGCACGGTTCTGGAGAACCTCGCACTGGCGCGTCCCGGTCTGAGCGAGCCAGAGGCGATGGCCGCGCTCGGTGCTGTGCAGCTTGCTGAAACCATCGACGCGCGCGGCGGTGTGCGTTCACCTTTGGGTGAGGGCGGGGCCGGTTTGTCGGGCGGACAGGCAAGGCGGCTGGTGCTGGCGCGTGCGATTTTGCGCCGCCCAAAGCTGTTGCTGCTGGATGAGCCGACCGAGGGGCTCGATGGGCAGATGGCGCGGCAAGTCATTGCAGGCATACGAGAATTCTTGCCGGAGGCGTCAATCATCACGGCCTCACATCGCAGCGCAGAGCTTGAAGCTGCTGATCATGTCATCGATCTGAAAAGATATATCCCAGAAATATGATGGACTTGATGCAGATCAAAACGCTGGCCCGATCGCCGGGTGTAGCAGGGCACCGGAAAGGTGTCGCTTGGTCAAGAGTATCCGCCCACCTCGACTTTTAATGTGCAGGCCGAGAGGCAGGGGACCACACGCGTGATCACACGCCGCCCGGCCGCAAAACCTGAGGAGTACTGACATGGAGCTCGATGTTGTCGAGCTGTCGCGCCTGCAATTTGCAATGACGGCGCTCTATCACTTCCTCTTCGTGCCGCTGACGCTGGGTCTGTCGATCCTCGTGGCGATCATGGAGACGGTCTATGTGATGACAGGGCGTCCGATCTGGCGGCAGATGACGAAATTCTGGGGCACGCTGTTCGGGATCAACTTTGTTCTTGGCGTGGCCACGGGGATCACCATGGAATTCCAGTTCGGCATGAACTGGAGCTATTACAGCCACTACGTGGGCGACATCTTCGGCGCGCCGCTGGCGGTCGAGGGGCTGATGGCCTTCTTCCTTGAGGCGACTTTCGTCGGCCTCTTCTTCTTCGGCTGGGACCGGCTGTCGCGTGTGGCGCACTGTGTTGTGGCATGGCTGGTGGCGATCGGCTCGAACTTCTCGGCGCTGTGGATCCTCATCGCCAACGGCTGGATGGTCAATCCGGTGGGCGCGGAGTTCAACCCCGAGACCATGCGCATGGAGATGACCAACTTCTTCGAGGTGGTCTTCAACGAGGTGGCGCAGGCGAAATTCGTGCACACCGTCTCGGCGGGATACATCACCGCGTCTATTTTCGTGCTGGGCGTTTCGGCTTGGTATATGCTGAAGGGCCGCCATGTGGAACTGGCGCGCCGGTCGATCTCTGTCGCCGCCTCCTTTGGCCTTGCCGCCTCGCTGTCGGTGGTCGTGCTGGGCGACGAGTCCGGCTACTCGGCCAGCCACACGCAGAAGATGAAGCTCGCCGCGATCGAGGCCATGTGGGAGACCGAACCCGCGCCCGCGCCCTTCACCCTGATCGGCTTCCCGGATCAGGAAGCGCGCGAGACCCATTACGCGGTGCATATCCCGTGGGTCATGGGCCTGATCGGCACGCGCTCTCTGACGCAGGAAATCCCCGGCATCAACGAGTTGGTGGCTGAATCCGAGGCGCGCATCCGCTCGGGCATCACCGCCTATGACGAGCTGATGACCATCCGCGAGCAGCGCGACGCCACCCCGGCGGACGTGCGCGCGAGCTTCGAGGCGCATTCCGCCGATCTTGGCTATGCGATGCTGCTCAAGCGCTATGTGGATGACCCGCGCGAGGCCACCGAGGCGCAGATCAAGATGGCGGCAGATGACACGGTGCCCGGCGTCTTCCCGCTGTTCTGGTCGTTCCGTATCATGGTCGCGCTCGGCTTCTCCTTCATCGCGCTGACCGGCCTCTTCTTCGTGCTCAGCAACTTCCGCCGCGGCGCTTACCCGCGTTGGGCGCTGATGATCGCGGTGGCGTGGATCCCGATGCCGTGGATCGCCGCAGAGATGGGCTGGATCGTCGCCGAGTTTGGCCGTCAGCCGTGGACCGTGGACGGCATCCTACCCACCGCGCTCTCGGCCTCTCACCTGAGCGTTGGCGATCTGCTGTTCACGCTGGCGGGCTTTGCGCTCTTCTACACCGTGCTCTTCATCGTCGAGATGGGCCTGATGCTGAAATACATCCGCAAGGGGCCGCAGGAAGACGTCGAAGAAACCGAGAAATGGATGGCGCGCCACGAGCACCGTCTGCGCACCCATGACGGCAAGGGTCCCTTTGCCGAAATGCCCGCGGAGTAATTGTCATGATTTTGCATGAGCTTATCAGCTTCGAAATCCTCCGGCTGATCTGGTGGGCGCTTCTGGGCGTGCTGCTGATTGGGTTTGCCCTCACCGACGGGTTCGACATGGGCGTCGGCGCGCTGCTGCCCTTCGTCGGACAGACCGACACCGAGCGCCGCGTGGTGATCAACACCATCGGCCCGGTCTGGGAGGGCAACCAGGTTTGGTTCATCCTCGGCGGCGGCGCGATCTTTGCCGCGTGGCCGCCGCTCTATGCGGTCAGCTTCTCGGGGTTCTACCTTGCGATGTTCGCGATCCTCGCGGCGCTGATCCTGCGCCCCGTGGGCTTCAAGTACCGCTCTAAGCGCGACAGCGCCAAATGGCGGAGTAGCTGGGACTGGGCGCTCTTTGTCGGCGGTGCGGCTCCGGCGCTGCTCTTTGGCGTGGCGGTGGGCAATGTGCTGCTGGGCGTGCCCTTCCATCTGACCGAAGACCTGATGCCGATGTATGACGGCACCTTCTACGGCAAGTTCCTCGGGCTCCTGCGTCCCTTCGCGCTGCTCTGCGGGGTGGTGTCGCTGTCCATGCTGATCATGCATGGCGCGGCGTGGCTGTCGGTAAAGACCCAAGGCATGATCGCCTTCCGCGCGCAGCGCATCGGCACCGTCGCGGGGCTGATCGCCGCGGCAGGCTACGCGCTGGCTGGCCTCTGGCTGGCCGTTGGCATCGATGGGTTCCACATCACGTCTCAGATCGTGACCGACGGCCCGTCCAACCCGCTCTTCAAGGATGTGCTGCACGAGGGCTCTTGGCTGATGGCCTATGTGGAGCGCCCGTGGATCATCGTCGCGCCGCTGCTCGGCTTCGCGGGCATTCTCATGGCGGTGCGCGGGCTGCGCGACGGGATGGAGGTCTCGACCCTGCTGTGGTCGAAGCTCGGCATCTTCGGGGTGATCGCCAGCGTCGGGCTGACCATGTTCCCCTTCATCCTGCCGTCGACGGTAGACCCGCGCAGTTCGCTGACGGTCTGGGACAGCTCGTCCTCGCATCTGACGCTCTTTGTGATGCTGGTCGCGACGGTGATCTTCCTGCCGCTGATCCTCGCCTACACGGCATGGGTCTACAAAGTGCTCTGGGGCAAGGTCACCGAAGACGACGTGACCAGCTCGCACAGCGCCTATTGAGAAAGGAGACAAGACCATGTGGTATTTTGCCTGGATGCTTGGCCTGCCGCTGGCGGCGCTCTTTGCGGTGCTGAACGCGATGTGGCTGGAACTGCGCGAGGATGCGCGGATGATCGACGAGGCGGAGAACGGCGACGCGCGCTGATCTTCGAGACCTGATACGAGAGGGCGGTTCCGGCGGGGCCGCCCTCTTTCATGCGCGTTGGAGCCGTCAGGCGGGGGTATTGCAAGCGGAGCGGCAGAGCGTGTGCCCTATTACGCCCGCCCTGTCTCGTCTGTCTTGTGCCCGCGGATGGCGCAGAGATGGGCTTAGCCGCGCTACCTGTCCCCGACGCGCTCCCAGAAGGCCGATTTCCTCGCATGGGCTTTGCGCAGCGTTTCAAGGTAGTCCGCATGCGACAGATGACTGCCGTAGTCGAGGATCTCGGCGTCCGCGGCGGCACAGTCCATCAGGTGCCGGGCGGCGTGGCCATAGCGCCCGGAGCGGGCCCTACCCAGCGCGAAGTCGATCATCGCGCGCCACAGCAGCACGGCGGCGAGCGGGTGGCCGGGGGCGAGGGCGTCGGCCAGCGGAGCGAGGATTTCATAGGCGTCGCCGTCGATCTCCTCGCTGCGGGCGTCGATCAAGTCAGCCGCCAGCGGCAGGTCGGGGGCCTGCAGGCAATAGGCCAGCGCCTTCTCGACCGGTTGGTAAGCGAGGACGATCCGGCGCGCTTCATCCTCGGCCTCGATGTCCTCGAAGTCGGGCAGCAGCCTGAGGTGACGGCGCAGAGCGTCGGGGCAGAGCCTCCGCTCGAAGCGGGACCAGAGCGCGGCGCGCAGGTCGTCCTTCCGGCCGAGCGCCTCAAGGCAGGCGAAATGCGCTGCGTCCAGTTCGGGCGTGTCGAACCACGGATCGCCGCTTTCGCCGGGCAGGGCGGCCTCGATCAGACGTCGCGCGTCCTCGGGGCGACCCGCCGCCAGCAGCCGGGTCGCGGCGGAGGGGGCGATCGTCGAGTAGGTCAGCTGCTCGGGGCTGTATTGCGCGAGCCAGCTGTCCACGTCGCCCTCGGCGTCGGCCACGTCCTGCAGGATCATCTCCGCCGTGCGGTTGCGCCCGGCAAGCGCGCGCTCGACGCGGGCATCGCGGTCCGAGATGAAATCGTAGCGGGCGAGGTCGGCATCGGTCAGCGGCGCTTCGCAGGCCGCTTCGGCCAGCGCCTTGAGGTGGGACAGACCCGCGTCCCCGAGCGCCTCAGACAGCGCGGGTACGGCATGGTCAAAGGCACCGTAGCCATCGTCCGAGATCGCCTCGAAGACGCTGTCGGCCAGCGCTTCGGGGTCTTTGCTCAGCTTGGGAGCCAATTCACTGATCGCCGCCATCGCCTCGCGCATGACGTCGCCGATGGTGCCCCAGCTGTCGTCGGTGCGCTCATGGATGCCGGCGGCGAGCTGCAGCTGCGCCCAGAGCAGATCGAAGGCCGCGTCCGGTGCATCGGGCGCGATGCTGGTCTCGACGAGCGTCGTCAGCTCCGTAAGTTCCTGCGCCAGCTTCTTCTGCGCCTTGCGGGAGATGAAGCTGCGGCCGCGGCGGATGGAGGCGAAGCGCTTGCGCACGTCGGCGGTGATCGCCTCGGGGCCCAGGTCGGCGGAAAGCGCCATGCGCACCCGCCGCTGGCGTGCCGCGTCGCCCTTTACCGCCTCGAGCAGCAGGTCGGCCAGCGTGTCTGCACCTAGTTCGAGGAGGTTATTCTTGTTCAGAGCCTTGCCTGCCATCGGGGTCCTCCTCGGGTGAAGCATCCTTGCGCCGGATCATGCGCTTGGCCGCGCGCTTTGCAAGCATGCGCTAGATATGGAAAGGGCGCCCAGTGGGCGCCCTAAATGTAGATCCCGGGAAAAACTTAGCCTTCCACGGGAAAAACTCAGGTGTCTCTTACACAGATCTGTGAATCGGAGCAAAGTTGTCTCCAGATGGCGTGAAAATCTTCACAGTTTCAATGGCTTATTTCTCCTCGTTTTGACCTCGGAGCAAAGATTTCGCGAAAATCAGGGTAAGATCCCGCGAAGTTTCGGAAATAAAAAAGGAAAAGCCCGCCGAAGCGGGCTTGATCATCCGTTCTGCGGGGAAGGATCAGGCTGCGGATTGCGTGGCAACCAAGGGCTGGACCTCGACGAGAATGGACCCGATTCCGGTCCTGTCGGGATGTCGGACCGCCGGGATCTTGCCTTCGAGAATCTCGATGAACAGGTGTTCGAACCGGCCCGCGCCACGCTGGCACGCGTAGGAGATGGGGTGGAAGCCTTCGTCGTTCGAAGGCTGCAACATCGGCAAGCGGGCTATCTTCTTCAAGAGTTCGTCTAGGTGGGAGCGGGCGAAAACGACGTGGCGGACCGATCCGCGGCCGGATCTCGGAACCAAGGGCAGCACGATACCTTCGCGATACAGGATTTCGACTTGCCGCTTTGTCGTTCCCAGGTAATCCGGGAGGTCTCGCAGGGGAACTGCCGTCTGAAACGCTTCGATGAGCGAAACGCTTGTTGCTGCGTCAAACACCATGTTCCCGCTTTCGACCTCAGTCGCCTCATCCGGGATTTCACCAAGTTTCTTGAGGAGGCGGGCCATCCGCGACCGATCGATGCCAACCGCATCGGAGAGGCTGTAGAGGGTGTGGTATCGCCGCTCGGTGATCTCGACACCGAGGACCGTCGTGCCGGGCTCCACAGCCGAATGCTTCACGATGTGGTCGCGCAAGATATCACGGATCGGGCCGGGGTCGATGGAGTTGGCCCGGCGGTCGAGCCAATCGAAAAGCCGGCCGTAGTAGGCGAGAGGCCCGGCCTGCACCGCCGTGGCAGGAGACGTCCGGCGGATTGTGTCCAGCGCTTCTTCGACCGCTTCTGGTCCCTCACGGTAGATGGAAAACCCGATGTCGGTGGCCTCTTCGGACTCGGCGGAAGACAGTTTCGTCAGGGTTACTTTGTGGCCGTGCTGCAGGATGCCACCAATCATCTCGGAGGCCGCCAGAACCTGCTCCAGCGTCTGGCTTGCCATCCAGTGGGGCTCCGAGACACCACCCCCATGAACGCGGCCGCGGAGCCACGAGAGGTACTCTGGGACTTCAGCCTTAGGCTCCTGCGCCGTTGCCAAGGTCACGTCGTTCAACGCGACCCGAAGACTCGTCGCCGTGCCCTCGGGTGTCGATGACAACCACAGCCCGTGCCGGTCGCAGCGATGAATGTGACGGAAGCCCCACATCAGGCGGAAACGCCACTCTGTGGGGCCGCCGTCTTCCGCGAGACATGCCGAGCAGTAGCATTTTGCCTGAGGCGACAGGAACGGTTTCGAGATCGCTTCACCTCGAAACTCGCCACCGCGCTGGAGAACACGAATGGCGTTTCGCTGCAGGTCAGGCGACCCGTGGCCGGTAGCTTCGGCGAAATGTACAATGGCTTCGGGGCGCCCGGCCCTGAAGTGCTCGTGGTTGATCCCGCAGTCACGCAGAAGCCGTTCCATACCGCGACCGGTATGGAACATCGACAGACGGTCGGCGTAGGAGGTCAGGGTCTCTGTCGGGTCGAACTGGAGTACGGGACGCAACATCGTCATGCCTTCCACCCGATGGCTTCCAGTTCCCGCTTCACGGTCCCCCATTCGGCCGCATGGAAGGGCGTCATGTCGGAACCTTGCCGATTCTTGCGATAGACCGCTTCGGCGCGTTCAAGTGACAGCATGGTACGCCGCCGGGTGACGGCATCATGCAGGATCGCCTTGGCCAAAGCGACGCTCCGACCAATCTGCCCGTTCCTGGCAAACAGGATACGTTCGACAAAGGCGTCCCCCTCGGAGACTTCGATGCCGAGGATCTCCGCGGACTTCCGGAAATTTGTGGCGAAGACCTTAGTTTCGCGGCTTCCGGGGCGAATATCGTCGAGGTCCAGCTCCTGCAGGCGCCGGTAGGTTTCTCCTGAAGTTTCAGAGAGGATGGCTTCGCGCAGGTCTGCGACCCCGGCGATGATGATGGATAGGCCGCCCGCCGACTGGAGAAGGTGCTTCATGGACTGGATAGCGCCAAGCTTGTCGCGACCGGCCCCGGGGCGGAACAGGTGGTGGCACTCATCGATCACCACAAGCTGGACGCCGACCAGGGACAGGCGGTGCATGACCATCTCCCAGGCGTCGGCAGAGCGAAGCTTGGCATCGACGCGCTGATACCCTGTCGCGGCGAGGATGACTTCAGCCAGCTTCTTGATCGTGGCATCCGGGCGGACCGTGATGTAGAGCGTATTGCCCTCCTGCTGATCGGTCATCTCGGTCAGTACGGAGCTGGTCCTGAGGGTCCGTTTCAGCAATGCGGTCTTGCCGTCGCCGGAGCGGCCGATAACCATCAAACCACGGCTTTCCCCTGTCAGCGGGTCAATCCGCGGCTGTGCGGTCATTTCGCCGTCGTCATCGATCTCGAAAAGGTCGAAAAGGTGATCGTCGATGACCTCTTCCATGCCAAACCGCCAGTAGCGATCCTTCAGCCACTTAGTCTTCTGGGAAATGGTGGTCGGGGCGGTTTCGCCGGTCTGAGTCGTCATGTGCATCACTCCATGGTGTCTGTATCGTCGTCGTCTCGGACGTCTGCCTCGACGTCGGGGTCGTTGCGGAAGTGTGGATGCGCGCCCTCGAAGCTCGCGGGCTCTGCACCATCGAGATCTCCCAGGAGCGGGCGATGCGGACCGGCAGCGTGACGGCGCTCGGCGGTATCGGTATGGCGCATGAAGCGCACCGCTTCGGCATCCAGATCTTCGGAGGTCCGCGGAAGGGAGATCAGCCCGGAAAGGCGCTTCAGCCGGTAGGCTTCTGCGTTGGCGGCATTGATGAAATCGCGCCGCGCAACACGCTCGGCCTCATCTTCTTCTGCGCGTTCTGCCAGCCAGACCCGCAGATCCGTATCCGTCTTGCCGATCCATTGAGGGTCGCAGGCGGGCACGGTGTGCCAGGGGCCATTGTCGGCACGTACTGAAATGGCCCCGATGTCGCCGTCCCAGCGGAGGACCTCGACATCGTTGACCTTCTCGCGGAGGAACGTCTGCATAGCGGCGTCGGACTGGTAGTCGATATGCTGCACCCGGAGGCCTTTCCGGGAGAGCTTGCGGCGTGACTTCACGCCGAAGACCTCGCGCATTTCAGTGCTGGTCAGCGATCGGGGTGGGCATTCGCGGCTCGCTTTCTCCCAGGCTTTGGCCGGCGACATGCCAAGGGCGGTGTGATGTTTGGTATGATAGGCGTCTACGACCCATCGAACGAGCCAGCAGAGAAAGGCCTCAAGGGTCAGGGTGGCACGTGCTCCAGCGTCGTTCTCTCCGCGCTCGACCACGTTGCTGAACGCGCGGCCCGAGAAGCGGAGCAGGAGGTCACTGTGGACTGTCCTGAAAACACGCTCGATGTACGGCTTTAGCCATGGTTTCCCCGCGGGAGCCCCGAGGTTGGTGATGCCTAGATCCGCAAGGATATCATATGCGTCATCGGTGATGTATTTGTCACCGCGGTCGAAGACGATTGCCTCAGCGGCTCCGGACATGGGCCAACCGAACTTTGCGCCAGCCGCATCGGCGATCGGCGACTTGTCCATGTAGATCATCTCGAGCGTCCGGGCGAGCGGACTGTCGGTTGCCTGAGGCACGATCTGCAGGGCGAGGAAGCACCGGGTGTGAACATCGATTGCACCGGAGAGCGTGACCCTGCATGCCTTACCGTCCAAGCCGATCACCTGCTTGATCGACTCCGGCAGATGATCGAAGAGGCCTGTGTCCCGCATGAGGACGAAAAGATCGACCGTGTATTCATCCACCTCTACCCGTTCGAGCAGCCTCGAGGTCTCGATCCCCATCCCCAGCGTGTGAAGATCCTTGTACGCCTTGTCTCGTCCGTGTTTGCGCAGGGCATGGTCGATTGGCGCAAGTTCCCGGATCTTGCTGGCGAGATGATCGTAGCCAGGGCGCTTGAGCTTGGGGGCGGGGACGGGCAGGCGCTCCCGGCGATCGTTCTCGGCATCGATCGCGGCCTGCACGCTCTCCACGAAAGACTTGATCGTCGGACGTTCGTCATCCCACAGCATGTCGAGCTGCCGCTCGATGAAACTGGCCGTCTCGTCGTCATATCGCTTGTAGCGACCGCAGTTACGGTACTGATCGAAGAGGCCATCATCGCCGTGGATCTTCCACTGCCAGTACCATTTCCACATCGTGTGGCCTGACTTGAAGCCTTGGTGGAATTCGGCGGCGCGTTCCTTCTCTTTTCTGCGCTTCTGAACCCTGGTCCCTCCACGCTTGGCGGCCCGCATGGACTGTGCGGCCAGATACTCGCGATATCGCTGCGAGCCTTTGGCGACGATGCTGACAATCTTGTCGCCAAAGTCGTCCCGGATCGGCTCGAGTTGGCCTCTGTCCAACATGTCCTGGATCGCAAGGACGAACTGCTTGCGGAACCGTTGTCGGGCGATCTCGGTCTGAACGCGGTGGCTACGGCGGACAGCCTTGGCGTCGAATGGCTTGGCCAGAGGCCGCTTGAGGATCTTGAGGGTGCCGTAGTTGTTCTCGGTCACCACCGCGTCGTAGCTGAAGATGCCTGCAATGCTTTCATGGCATTCGCCGCTTTCCGGGTCGGTCCATTCTTCCCAGAAGACGAAATATCCCTCCGGACGCAGTTCCAGCACGCGCCCCTTGCGCACGCCGATCTGGAACTCGCAGTCCTTCTCGAGAAGGACCTTGACCTTCTTCTTGAACGGGGCGGCCATCAGCAGGTCTCTCCGCAGATGATGAGGGTCGGTCCGGTGATCTTCTCCCTCGTGAAGAGCTTCGCATGCCCGAACCGGATTGCCCGGGCCACGCTGCGGAAACCGCGCGCCCCGATGCCGAGCCCTTCAAGGAATTCACCAATGCTGACGGGGCTCTCGATCTTCGTGAGGCCGTCGAGGATTTGGGCGTCGAGCTGAGGCTCTGGATCGCGGGCCGAGTGGAAAAGTTTCGCGTTGTGCAACTCAACCGGATCGATATTGCGCTCGGTGATCGTTCGGACGTCGTCACAGATGCTGCCGATCGCCGCCTGCCTGATGCGGGCCATCGTCGCCTGGTAGAGGTAAGTCTGGGCGATGCGCTCGGGCTTTACGGAGATGCAGATGCGGCGACCGCCCCGAAAGGTGACACGGAAGTCAAAGAAGTGCTGCGAGGCCTTCCCGTTCGGGAGGATGAAGGGCAGCGATGCCAACTGCTCTTCGATGTCGAGAAAATCCGGCCGGTAAATCAGGCATAGCGCGGCGTTGTGTTCGGTCATGCTGGCGAAGCCCAGACGCTGGCGCACTTCGCCACGGTTGAAGACGAGCTCTCCGACGAAGTGCCCTTTCGAAGATTTCGGGATTTTGCGTTTCGCGCGGCTCGGCAGAGGCTTGCGGCGTGCGGAGCGCCGAGGGTCTGCGGTCATTTCGTTGGTCACGTCGTTCGCGGAGGTACTTTCCGCAGGGGGCATGACGGTCCGGGAGGTATGGGGGCTTTCGGGTGTCGGGTGTTCGTTCTGCATAATCTTTTGCCTTTCGGCATGACTTTCTCTGTCCCGATCCGCACTGCGGTCAGGTGATGTCGTGCTGTGTCGGATGGGAGCGCATCCTGCGCTGAAGGGGCCCTCGGGCTCAGACCCCAGCACCGGCCGCGAGGTATCCCGTCAGGGTCAGCTACTTTCCGATACTGTCATGGCCTCTCCTTTGGGTACCTGCTGGTCGTCGTGTCCTGTTTGTCCTGCTCGCGAAGGGGAGGCATTCGCCGCGCTCCTTGATGATGAAGGCGACGTAGGAGGAAAAAATTGCGCCGTCAGTGCCTGGAGGTGAGAAAATTCAAATTTTTAAATGGCTTGAGCGCCTTGAAAGGAGATTTCTTTTGGCATACTGGGCCACGCCCTCGCGAGCCGGATCAGCTCGGGAACGAGGTCATCCAGGCCCGCCCTGAAGGCCACGTCCGCAACCTCCTGCGGACGCCGTGCGGTGAACTTGAGGGCCATGTGTAGCGGTAGGCTGATGATGCCTTCGTCGATGGAGACAAAGAAGCCTGGGAGAAGATCACCCGTATGCTCGGCTGGGAGAGTGGGCACGAAGGCTGCCCCGAGCCGATACCACCGCGATAGGGTTCGGGCCCACTGCCGGTCCTGGGAAACGTAGATCAGGGTCGATGTCTGGATCCTTGTGTCGCCGAGGAGCGGGTGCCTCGAGACGCTGCCGACGAGGACGATCTCCCGGCCGCGCATCGCGGCTGTCCAGTTCGTTAGACAGGGCGCATCTGGTTCGGAATGCGCTGGTTCAGGTCCGTGTCGCACGGCACGGAATGCGGTCAGGTATGTTTCGACGAGAGTGCGAAGCGGGCGGGTGGCAGGATGCATGTTCAGGTCCAGTGCATAAACGTCCCCTTCCGGCTGCATCGAAGATGCGCCAGGCGGGGTGTATTGGGGGCAGGATGAACGCGCGTGTTCGGAGGGGGCCCTTTAGGTACACCCGCAAGGGGTGAAAAGCAGAAAGTCTTGCGAAAACAGGGAGGTTCGATTCATTCGAAGAGCGCTTTCCGCAACGAGACCGGGGCAACTCGCGACTTCGAGTGACGTTTTCGCATAGGTGCCGGGGCAGACTTTTTTGCTGATAAGACTGGCCCCCAGTACGGCGGAAGGTCGCGAGAGAACGCATGGGATGCGCGCTTACCTCAGGTCATTCGCTAAAGTTGTGTTTCGAGAGGTGTCCGGAGAATCGTTCGCCCTGCATGGTCTTCACCAGGTGCCGTGAAGACTCTGGCGTTTCTTGGCAGTGCGAAACTGCAACCGTCGCTTTCGGACGCGCTGCTTGCCCGTTGCCCTCGACATCGAAATACCTCAGGGTGCGGGCAAACTAGACGAGAAAATATAAATGCCTTTGACACTTGCGCAACTCGAGCGCCACCTGTTCAGCGCCGCCGATATTCTTCGTGGGAAGATGGACGCGTCCGAATTCAAAGAATACATCTTTGGAATGCTGTTCCTGAAAAGGTGCTCTGACGTATTCGACCAGGCGCGAAGCGACGTTATCAAGAAACGCATCGGAAATGGCGTTCCCGAAAAACAAGCTGCGCAGGATGCGGAGAATAAGGTCTGGTACGGAAAGACGGGTGCATTCTGGGTGCCCCCTCAATCTCGCTTCAGCTATCTCGTCGACGAAGCTCATGAAAACATTGGCGACAAGCTCAACAAGGCACTAGGCGGTGTTGAATCCGAGAACATTGCTCTCGAAGGTGTCCTCGATCACATCGATTTCACCCGAAAGGTCGGTCAGAGCAAGATCAGCGATCAGAAACTCCGGCAATTGATCAACCACTTCGGTGAAATCCGTCTTCGAAACGAGGACTTCGAGTTCCCAGATCTTCTGGGTGCTGCATACGAATACCTCATCGGGGAGTTTGCGGATTCCGCCGGTAAAAAGGGCGGCGAATTCTATACTCCCCGATCTGTCGTCCGAATGATGGTACGGCTTTTGAAGCCGACACTCGAGCATGACATCTATGACCCCTGCTGCGGGTCGGGAGGTATGCTCATCGCGGCCAAGGATTACATCGACGAGAACGGTCAGGACGGAAGCAAGGCCAACCTCTTCGGACAGGAATTCGCCGGCACCGTTTGGTCCATCGCCAAGATGAACATGCTGCTCCATGGGATGAGCAGTCCCGACCTGCGCAACGAGGACACCTTGGGCGAGCCGCAGCACGTCGAGAATGGCGAACTGCGCCGCTTCGACCGGATCCTGACCAACCCGCCGTTTTCGATTAACTGGGGTTCCAAAGACAAGGACAAGTCCGGCAATTACGTCTGGGAGCCCAAGTTCCCCGAACGTTTCTTCCACGAGGTCCCGCGCGGCTCGAAGAAGGCTGACCTCATGTTCCTCCAGCACATGCTGCACGTCACCCGTGACGGCGGCATGATCGCGACGGTTATGCCGCACGGCGTCCTCTTCCGCGGCGGCGATGAGGCCAAGATCCGCCAGAAGATCATCGAACGCGACCAGATCGAGGCGGTCATCGGCCTCGGCCCGCAGCTCTTCTACGGCACCGGCATCCCCGCCTGCGTCATCGTCCTGCGTCAGCAGAAGCACGACGGTGCGAAGCTCATCTCCGGCAAGCCCGGCGACCGCCGGGGCAAGGTGCTCTTCATCAACGCCGACCGGGAATATTTCGAGGGCCGCGCGCAGAACCACCTGATGCCCGAGCATATCGAGAAAATCGTCACCACCTTCGAGGAATACCGCGAAATCCCCGGCTTCTCGACCATCGTCGATATCGACAGGCTGAAAGAGAACGACTGGAACTTGAACATCCGCCGCTACGCCGACAACGCGCCGCCGCCTGAACCGCATGATGTGCGCGCCCATCTTGTCGGCGGAATCCCGAAGACCGAGGTCGAGGCCAAGGCCGAACTGTTCAAGTCCCACGGCCTGAACCCGATGGACATGCTGACCCCGCGCGACGAAAGTTACCTCGACTTCGCAGCAACGATCACCGCCAAGGCCGACATCAAACCGGCCATTGAGACCAACGCGGGCCTCATGGCGCGTGAGGCCGAGATCTGGGACAATTTCAACGGCTGGTGGGACGCCCACACCGATGAAATCACCGCGCTGGCAGGGGATGACAGCGCGACCGCGCTGATCGCCCTGCGCGACGAGCTTCTGTCCAGCTTCTCGACCACGCTCGAAAGCCTCGCCATGCTGGACCCGTTCACCGTGCGCGGGATCATCGCGCAGTTCTGGAACCAGTCGCGCTTCGACTTCCTCACCCTCATGGCGCGCGGGACCAAGGGCGTGGCCGACGCATGGCGCACCTCCATAGTCACCGCGCTGGAGGACAAGGGCAACAAGGAGAACCCGCTGGACCACAAGCTGGTCGGCTTCCTGATGGGCGGCTTCGTCACCCAGATCGCCGAGCTGGAGGCCGAAAAGACCGAGCTGGACGCGAAGATCAAGGCCGCGACCGCCAAGCCCGAAGAGGGCGAGGAGGAAGAGGATGATGCCGATCCCGTGGACGAGGCGCAGATCAAGGCGTGGAAGAAGGAGCTGGCCGAGGTCAAGAAGACCCTGAAGGCGAAGAAGGACCAGTTCACCGCCGAGCTGAACAAGGGCGTCGATGACCTGACCGAGGAAGGCGCGGCGGAACTGCTGCTGACGATCCTCCACGATGATATGCAGAAGATCCTGACCCGCTACATCGCCGCGCAGCGCGGGCAGATCGTGGCGGCCTTCGAAAACTGGTGGGACAAGTATCGCGTCACCCTGACCGAAATCGAAGGCGCACGGGCGCAGGCCACCGACAAGCTGGCCGGATTCCTGAAGGGGTTGGGGTATGTCTAAGAGTGTCGGGCCTTGGAGCCAATGGACAGTCGGTGATCTTGTTTATGGTCATTTCTCGGGGCCGAGCCCCGATTGTGAGGAGCGTAACATCAGTTCGTCTGACGAATGGGGCGTTCTGAAAACCACAGCGATCACTTGGAGTGGCTGGAACGAGTACGCTCATAAAGTTCTCCCAAAGGCATATTGGGGACAGGAGCATTTGGCAGTCCGTCAGAGTGATGTTCTTGTCACCAAAGCTGGTCCGCGTCATCGCGTCGCTGTTACCTGCCATGTGGATACACAACCAGAGCGGCTGATCGTTTCCGGCAAAATGATTGGTCTACGACCTCGAGAAGACCGAGTGGTTCCGCAGATTCTTGCGGGAATGATCGCGCAACCACGGGCTCAAAAGTACATTCATGATCGAACGACAGGGATGGCGGAGTCGCAGGTCAACTTTGCGAATGGTGCCCTTCTTTCAACCCCAATTGAGCTTCCTCCATTAGATGAGCAATCCAAAATCGCCGAGATCCTCGATACGTTGGATGCGGCGATACGGGGGACCGAGGCGGTGGTGGCCAAGTTGAAGGCGATGAAGCAGGGGCTGCTGCATGACCTGCTGACCCGCGGCATCAACGCCAACGGAGACCTCCGCCCCCCACAGCCCGAGGCCCCCCACCTCTACAAACAAACCCCGCTCGGCTGGCTGCCGAAGGAGTGGGAGGCGCTCCCGTTGGGTGATCACACCCAGCACGATATCACCTATGGTATCGTTCAAGCGGGTCCTCACATCGAAGGCGGCATTCCTTATGTGCGCACCGGCGACATGTCTGGGGACGAACTGGTTCGAGACACCATGCTCTGCACGTCGGAAAGGATTGCTCGCAGCTATCGTCGGTCCGAAGTTCGAGCGGGCGAGTTGGTTATCGCGATCAGGGCGACCTTGGGTAAAGTCTTGCCTGTGCCTGACAATCTCGACGGCGCAAACCTCACTCAGGGTACGGCTCGCATCGCACCCAAGGCGTCTGTCAATGCAACCTGCCTGATGTGGGCAATTCGACATCGGCGCGGTCAAGATGCGATCATGAAGGAAGTCAAAGGATCGACTTTCATGGAAATCTCTCTTGGAGCGCTTCGAGTAGTTCCGATTGGAATGCCCAAGTCGAGAGATGAACAAGACGAGATCGCGCGGCGCCTTTCCGCTCAGGATGAGGCGATCTTGCGAGAGCAGAAGTTGCTCGACAAGCTCCGCCTCCAAAAATCCGGCCTGATGGATGACCTGCTCACCGGCAGGACGCCCGTCACCGCTCTGTTGTAACCGAAGGGTCTGCCCATGGGACACGAATACAAAGATGTCGAAAAACCCTTCATCGACCAATGCGTCGCCATGGGCTGGACCGCGCAGACCGGCAGCAAGGATGACCCCGCCCTGACGGGCCGCACCAGCTTTAAGGAGGTCATTGCCGAGGCCTGCTTGCGTGAGCGTCTGCGCGCGATCAATCTCGGCCCGGACGGCCAGCCCTGGCTCGACGAGGCCCGCTTGTCCGAGGCCGTCAGCGCGCTCACCCGCCACGGCCATCGCGGGTTGATGGAGGCCAATCAGGCGGTCACCGAACTGCTGCTCAAGGGCCTGACGGTCGAGGGCCTGCCGGGATGGGACGGCGGGCGCGGCCAGACCATCCGCTACATCGCCTGGGATGACGTGGGGGCCAACAGCTTCACCGTCGCGAACCAGTTCCGCGTCGACTGCCCACCCGGCCATGACGTGGGCAAGGGTTTCATCATCCCCGATGTGGTGCTGCTGGTGAACGGCATCCCCGTGGTGGTGGTCGAGGCGAAAAGCCCCGCCATTCCCGAACCGCTGGCCGAGGCGGTCAAGCAGCTGCGCCGGTATCACAACGCCCGCAAGGCCGCGCTGGAGGTCGAGGAGAACGAGGGCACGCCTGCGCTGTTCGCCAGTGTCCAGCTGCTGATCGCCACCAGCTTCGACCAGGCGCGCGTGGGCTGCATTGGCGCGGGGCTAGAACATTACGGCCAGTGGAAAACGGTTGTGGGGCCGGATGGCACGGGGTCGGAAGACGACGTGATCAAGACCTTGGGCAAAAAGGGCCTGTCGGAGCAGGAACGTCTTGTCGCGGGGATACTGCGCCCGGCGCATCTGCTGGATATCCTGCGGCATTACCTGCTGTTCATGAATGTGGGCGGCCAGACCATCAAGACCGTCTGCCGATATCAGCAATACCGCGCCGTGAACCGCGCGCTGGAACGGCTGCGCAGCGGCGAGACGCGGCTACAGGATGGCGAGTATGACCGCCGTGGCGGCATCGTTTGGCACACGCAAGGCTCGGGCAAGAGCCTGACCATGGTGTTCATGATCCGCAAGATGAGGACGGATCTGGCGCTACGGAAGTTCAAGGTGATCATGGTCACCGACCGCAAGGACCTGCAGCGGCAGTTGTCGGAGACGGCAACCATGTCGGGTGATGTGGTCGAGATGGCGACGAGCAATGGATCGTTGAAGAAACTGGCCAAGCGCAAGGGGCCGGGCCTCGTTTTTGCCACTATCCAGAAGTACCGGACCGACGAAGACGTGGCCGAGGTCACCAAGGGGCCGGCCTTCGAGGTGCTGAACGAGGACGAGACGATCGTCGTCGTGGTGGACGAGGCGCACCGGACGCAGGCGGGCGATCTGCACGCGAACCTGTTGGCCGCTCTGCCAAACTGCGCCCGTATCGGCTTCACTGGCACGCCGATCATCATGGGCGAGAAGAAGCGTACCACCCAGATCTTCGGTGACTTCATCGACAAATACACGATCAAGGAAGCCGAGGCCGATGGTGCAACGGTGCCAGTTCTCTACGAAGGCCGGACGGCCGAGGGCGCGGTGAAGGACGGCGCTACGCTGGACGGTCTGTTCGAGGATATGTTCCGTGGCCGTACGGATGAAGAACTTGAAGCGATCCGCAAGAAATACGCCACCAAGGGCAACATCCTCGAAGCCCCCGCCCTGATCGCGGAAAAGGCCCGCGACATGCTGCGGCATTACGTGACCAACCTTTTGCCGAACGGATACAAGGCGCAGGTGGTGGCCTACAGCCGCACGGCGGTGATCCGGTATCAGGCTGCGTTCCTTGTTGCCCGCGACGAGTTGATGGCAGAGGCAGCCGCGCTCTCCGACCACGACAAGGCGATGGATGACGAGGTGCTCTGCACCAAGCCTGCCGCGCTCCAGGCGTTGGTGCAGGCTTGGCGGTATCGCGACACCTTGGGAAAGATCGAGTTTGCGGCGATCATGTCGGGGGGCAACAATGATGATGCCACATGGAAGCACTGGACGGAGGGGGCTGCACAGGAGACCCGGATCAAGCGCTTCAAGAAGCCCTTGTTCCATAAGGACGCCACGAAATCGGACCCTCTGGCCTTCCTGATCGTCAAGTCGATGCTCCTGACAGGGTTCGATGCCCCGATCGAAGGGGTTATGTACCTTGATCGTTCCATCCGGGAAGCCGAGCTTCTCCAGGCAATCGCGCGTGTGAACAGGACGGGTTTCGGGAAGACCTGCGGCATCGTAGTCGATTATTTCGGCGTCGCCCATCACCTGAAAGCCGCTCTGAAAGCCTATTCCGATGAAGATATCGATGGGGCCTTGGTCAGTCTGAATGATCAGATCCCTGTGCTTCAGGATCGGCATATTCGGGTCGTGGACATTTTCCGGCGCGCCGGCCTTGATGATCTATCGAATGACGAGGACTGTCTGCAGGTGCTCTCCACAGAGAAGGCCAGAGCGGAGTTTACCGTCAAGCTAAAGGATTTCCTGAAGTCGCTCGAGATCATCCTTCCACGCCCTGAGGGCTTGCCCTTCGTGCATGACGCCAAGAGACTTGCATATCTGCAGGCACGGGCCCGCAATCGGTATCGCGACATGCCAGTCATCGGGGCGGATGTCGGTGCCAAGGTGCGGAAGCTGATCGACGATCACGTCATTTCCCTCGGCATTGATCCGAAGATTCCGCCGGTGCAATTGACCGATGCAGAGTTCGAAAATCAAGTTGAGCATGCCGCAGGCGGCCGAGCGAAGGCATCAGAGATGGAACACGCGATCCGTTCTCATATACGCAAAAACCTCGAAACCGATCCAGTTCGCTTCAGGAAGATGTCGGAGCGACTGAACGACATTCTGAAAGGCTTTGGCGAGCAGTGGGACCAGATCATCGAGCAGTTGCAGGCTATCATCGACGAGCTTCGAGGCGGAGCCACCGACCCTGACGAAACCACCCCGGAGATCCCTGAGGTTTATCTGCCTTTCCTCCGCACGGTCCTGGCGGCGAGCTCTGCAGACCAAACTACCTCAGCCGATCAGCTTCGCGCATTGCACGAAGTGACACGGATTGTGGTGGACCGAATTATCGAGGAAATCAGCGCGAACCGCTCATTGTGGAGCAGCTTCAAGATGGCGGATCAGGAAAATCTCAGATCAGAGATTTTTGAGGTCATTTTCGACGCGCAGATCCAAGGGTTTGGCGTTGATGAGGCGGAAGCCTTGGCTGATCAGCTGATGCAGCAGGCGAAAGCCAATGATGACAAGCTGCGGGCGGCCTGATGTCCAAGCTTCCCATGACACCAATCCGCACCGGCGGAAAGCCCGCTCGAGTGAGCGAGCATCGACTGGAGATTGATGGTCTTGCCTTCGACGTCCATCGCAGTGATCGCCGTAAAACCATGCAGATTACCGTGGAACGCTCCGGAGACCTTTCGATCGTGGCGCCGTCAGCCGTTGCGGCTGAACAGCTGGTGAGCTTCGTCGAAGAGAAGTTGGTCTGGATCCATACCAAGGTGGAAGAGAAAGCCAGGCTGCAACAGCGAGCTCCGATGAAGGAGTTCGTCGAGGGTGAAGGCTTTTTGTACCTTGGCCGGAGCCACCGACTGCGCCTTGTGGAAAGCCAGCTGGTAGATCTCAGCCTTAAGAACGGCAGGTTCTGCCTGAGGCGCCACTCTATCCACCGGGGGCGTGATATCTTCGTCTCATGGTATACGCAGAGAGCTCAGCAATGGTTCGAAAAGCAAGTCGCCGAGTTCTCCAATCGTATGGGTGTGACTGTGCAAGAGGTTAAAGTTCAGGATCTTGGCTTCAGGTGGGGCTCTTTCGGTTCCGATGGCCGCGTTTCGTTCCACTGGAAAGCTATCCTCCTGCCTCCTCGGATTGCCCAGTACGTTGTGGTACATGAATTGGCACATGCTCACCATCGGGATCATTCAGCCAGCTTCTGGATCAAGGTGGAGCAACATCTGCCGGACTGGCGCTGGAGGAAAACTTGGCTCGCCGAGAATGGAATTCAGGTTGAGGGTTTGTAATTTTCATGAGGCATGTATTTTGAGGGAAAGCATGTTCCCAAAGAGCATGGCTCGAATGTGAATGTGTCGGCGCGTCACGTCGGCAGCTTGAAGTAGTATCGCAAGGAACGGCATGGATTTCTCCCGCAGCTCCAAATTCTTCGCGCAAGTGAAGAAGTCACCTGAAAATTTCTATATTGTACACTATTCATGTCAAAGTCTGAATGATGACAATGAAGGCCTATCCCCTCGCATTACCTCAATCGGCGTTACCCATTTCGCTACTGAGCAAACTGTCAGTTTCTCCACGCATGCTATCGCTGAGGAGCTGGGTATTCAAAGGGAGAATGTTCAGGAGAACTTCGATGAAATTGAATTGAAGCTTCTTCGGGACTTTTACAGCTTTGTTCGAGACAGGCGTGACAAATTTTGGGTGCATTGGAATATGCGTAATTTGACCTATGGTTTTGAGCATCTGGAGCATAGATATCGCGTCCTTGGTGGAGCGGATGCACCTGTCATACCGGTTGAGCGCCGGATAAACTTGAATGATATGCTGTCCCGGAAATATGGACCCGGTTACGCAAAGCACCCCAAAATGACCAGCTTGATGGAGTTGAACGGTGGCATTCATCGTCATTTTCTCTCCGGGGCGGAGGAGCTCCAAGCTTTTCAAAACAACGAGTTCATCCGAATGCACAATTCCACACTGTGTAAGCTCGGGTTCTTTCATCAAGTTATTCGCAAAGCCGCATCTGGAAAACTGAAAACAGCGTCACGCGGTTTTGGTATCTTCTTGGACAGGGTCTTCGAAAGCAGGACCGCAAAGGCAGTAGGGCTCGTCGCGAGTGTCGTGGGTATTGCCGTCGTACTTTGGACCCCAGTTTCATTCGGGTGGAGAACGTATCAGAATTCGCAGAGTAGCCCTTCCGTTGCGGCAGGCGCGTCAGAAGGCAATGAAGATACTACAGAAGAGCCTACATCAGCACTCGAGGAATGAGTGGTATTGTGGCGGCTTACGGTTTCAGACGTAAGTGAACGCCAAAGGCAACATGTAGTAAAAGGCGCCCGTTGGGCGCCCTATATCTTGATCAAAGCTTGGCTTCGCGGGATCTTTGATCCGATTTCGAGACAACTTTGCCCCGATTTACAAGATCAGTGCGTCCAGACCGCGCGGCGATCGACGGCGAAATTCTCGGCGTAGCCGCGGGCGCGGACGTTGGGCTTGCGCTTGTTGGGCTCGTTCACCTGCGCGTCGATGCCGTGTTCGGCGGCATAGGCAAGCGCGGCTTCCTTGCTGTCGAACTTCAGGCGCACTTGGCTTTGGGTGTCGGAAGAGGAGGTCCAGCCCATCAGCGGATCGACCTCGCGCGGCGAGGCGGGAAAGAACTCGAGATACCAGTCTTTGGTCTTTGCCTGGCCCGACGACATGGCCGTCTTGGCCGGCTGGAAAATCCGTGCGCGCATGAAATCCCTCCTGACGTTCTTTGGCGTTATCGGGAATTTATGCTGCCAGGGCAAGAGATCGCGGCGCGGCACTGCGTCAAATCTTCTCGACCCCTTGCGTCTTGCCTGCAGAAAGGGAACATTCCGTGAAAATGCCTTGCCCGCAGGCCCGAGTCCCCGCCGCCCGGTCCGGCACCCCTTGAAACCGCCGCGCCGCGCGACACGTTTTGCGGGCGCCCGGAGGTCCGTTCATGCCCTATGCCCATTCCGACAAGTCAGATGCCCTAATGCATTCCCCCGCGCCGGACGTGCGGACGCGGGAAAAGCTCGAGGGTGGCATCCGCTTTCGCATGCAGACCGAGTTCGCTCCGGCGGGTGACCAGCCCACGGCGATCGCCGAACTGGCGCAGGGGGTGAATGACGGCGAGCGCAGTCAGGTGCTGCTGGGCGCCACCGGCACCGGCAAGACCTTCACCATGGCCAAGATCATCGAGGAGACGCAGCGCCCGTCGATCATTCTTGCGCCGAACAAGACCCTGGCGGCGCAGCTCTACGGCGAGTTCAAAGGCTTCTTCCCGGACAACGCGGTCGAGTATTTCGTCTCTTATTACGACTACTACCAGCCCGAGGCATATGTGGCGCGGTCGGACACTTACATCGAGAAAGAAAGCCAGATCAACGAGCAGATCGACCGGATGCGCCACTCGGCCACCCGCGCTCTGCTCGAGCGTGATGACGTGATCATCGTGGCCTCGGTGTCCTGTATCTACGGTATCGGTTCGGTCGAAACCTACGGCGCGATGACGCAGGACCTGCACGCCGGGCAGGAGTATGACCAGCGCAAGATCATGGCCGACCTCGTGGCGCAGCAGTACAAGCGCAACGACGCGGGCTTCTCGCGCGGGGCGTTCCGGGTGCGCGGCGACAGCCTCGAGATTTGGCCCGCCCACCTTGAGGACCGGGCGTGGAAGCTGTCGTTCTTCGGTGAGGAGTTGGAGAGCATCACCGAGTTCGATCCGCTCACCGGCGAGAAAACCGGCAGCTTCGACCGTATCCGTGTCTATGCGAACTCGCACTATGTGACGCCGAAGCCGACGATGCAGCAGGCGGTCATTCATATCAAAAAAGAGCTGCGCCAGCGGCTCGATCAACTGGTGGCCGAGGGCAAGCTGCTGGAAGCGCAGCGGCTCGAGCAGCGTACCAATTTCGACATCGAGATGCTGGAGGCCACCGGGGTCTGCAACGGTATTGAGAACTACTCGCGCTATCTGACGGGGCGCGCGCCGGGCGAGCCGCCGCCCACGCTTTTCGAGTTCATCCCCGACCATGCCATCGTCTTCGCCGACGAAAGCCACGTCTCGGTGCCGCAGATCGGGGCCATGTATAAGGGCGACTACCGACGCAAGTTCACGCTGGCCGAGCATGGCTTCCGGCTGCCGTCCTGCATGGACAACCGCCCCCTCAAGTTCGAGGAATGGGACGCCATGCGCCCGCAGTCGGTCTTTGTTTCGGCAACCCCGGCGAACTGGGAGATGGAGCAGGCGGGCGGCGTCTTTGCCGAGCAGGTCATTCGCCCGACGGGTCTTTTGGATCCGCAGGTCGAGATCCGTCCGGTGAAGATGCAGGTGGACGACCTTTTGGACGAAATCCGCAAGGTGACCGCAGACGGCTATCGCACGCTTTGCACCGTGCTCACCAAGCGCATGGCCGAGGATCTGACCGAATATCTGCACGAGCAGGGCATCAAGGTGCGCTACATGCACTCCGATATCGACACGATCGAGCGGATCGAGATCCTGCGCGACCTGCGGCTCGGCGCTTTCGACGTGCTGATCGGGATCAACCTGCTGCGCGAGGGGCTCGATATTCCCGAGTGTGGGCTGGTGGCCATTCTCGATGCGGACAAGGAAGGCTTCCTGCGCTCCGAGACCTCGCTGATCCAGACCATCGGACGGGCCGCGCGGAACGCCGAGGGCCGGGTGATCATGTATGCCGACCGGGTCACCGGCTCGATGGAGCGGGCGCTGGCCGAAACCGAGCGCCGCCGCGAGAAGCAGATCGCCTACAACGAAGAGCATGGCATCACCCCGGCGACGGTGAAGAAGAACGTCGATGACATTCTGGCCGGGCTCTATCAGGGCGACGTGGACATGAACCGCGTCACCGCGAAGATCGATCCCAAGCAGCAAGGTTCGAACCTCGAAACGGTGCTGGAGGGGCTGCGTGCCGAGATGCGCAAGGCCGCCGAGAACCTCGAGTTCGAGGAAGCGGCGCGTCTGCGGGACGAGGTGAAGCGGCTGGAGGCGGTGGATCTGGCCATCCACGACGATCCTCTGGCGCGCCAGTCGGCGGTAGAGGCGGCGTCGGAAGCGGCGGTGAATTCCAAGGGTCGGTCGACCGCGGGACGTCCGGGGCAGCGCGGCGGCAACGTGAAGCGGCGCAAAAGATAGGCTTCGAGGGTGCGCTTCAGCGCCGCATGAAAAAGCCCCCTCCGGCCGGTGCTGGAAGGGGCTTACTTTGGGGGCAGGGGGGGTAAGCCCGTGTGAGCTTAGCCGTTGTCGTCTTCCGGCGGGTTCACGTCGATATCCGGCAGGGTCACCTCAGCTTCCTTGGTGTCCACCTCTACATCGACGTCCGGCACCTCAACGGTCTCTTCCTGGGTACCAACATCGATGCTGCCCACATCGGCCTCAACCTCGGGCATTTCACCGCCTTCGACGGCCACATCCACGTCGGGCAGGGCGCCTTCGTCGGTGACGTCAAAGTCGATCATATAGGCACCAAAGCCGACAACGACAGCGGCCACGGCAACGGCGGCAATAACGGGTCCTTTACGCATAACTCTTCCCTTCCGTATGACTGTTTTTCTTGCGGCCAGCGCCGCAGTCTTCGGTAAAGGAACTGTGAGATTGTCAGCTTGGTTCCGGAAATATTTCCCGGAACCAATGTGTTGTCAGCCGCGTTAGCTCGGGTTTGCGCAGCAGGCGCTCAGCTGCAGAACACCCGCATGATCTGGCCGGTGCTGTCGGTCTCGATGTTGAGACGGTCGGGGCGGAAATCCATCGTCATCGGCTGACCGGGGCCGAGGATGCGCAGCTTGTCACCGGCGGTGAGGCCAAGCTCTTCAACCGGCTGACCGATGCGGGTCTGATAGACGGTGGCGCCGCAGGTGTCGTCCTCAGCCTTGGTCTCGGCCTCGCTACATGCGGCCAGAGCGCTACAAAGACCGGCGATCAGGGCAACGGGTTTCATCATGTCTCTTCTCCTGCGCGATGCGATCCGCTCATAGATAGGTCACGCGATGGTGTGGCTCAACTCTCCGTTGCGGCAAAGGTCGATCTCGACCGATGCAGGGAAGGGCGCTAGGCTGTTGTTATGCGTATGTGGTTTCTCATACCCCTTGTGGCCCTCGCGGCCTGCGGCACGCCTTACGAGCGGTGCAACCGCGATGCGGCGGAGCCCTATCGCGATGCCTTGAACGAGCGCGCGCGCATCGCCAAGGATCTGGCGCGCGGCTTCACCTATAGCACCGACTGGGAAACCCGCATGCGCTGGGACGTCTGCGGCAGCTACAACGGCAGGCTGCACTATTGCTGGCGGCGGGACACCGAGCCGGTGACGCGCCGGGTGCCGATCAATGCCGAGGCGCTGCGCACCCGTGACGCCGAGATCGAGCAGCAGCTTCCGCAGTTGCGCCACGAGGCCGCTCAGGCACAGGCGATCTGCCGCCAGCGCTATCCTGTCGAGGTCGAGGCCGTGCCTAGCGAGGGGTAGGGGCCCAGCGACGGGTAGGGACCCAGCGAGGGGTAAGGGGCCGCGCCGAGGGCGCCGCCCCTTATGAGCTCAGACGGGTTTCTTGCGCAGCTCGGGGTGCGCCTTCAGCACCAAGCCAAAGATCACCAGCGCAACGCCGGTCGACAGCAGTTCGACCGACAGAAGTACGCCCAGCACCACCGCCGCCGAAGAAGGGAATTCGGTGAAGATCATGATCGCGAGGATCACCGAAACCGCGCCGCTGATGATCATTGCCAGCTTGAACCGGCTGTCGGTCACCGAAAACGCATAGATCACCTTGGTGATGCCGCTCACGAGGAACATGATCGCGGCCACCAGCGTCAGCCAGAACAGCCCTTCGAGCGGTTCCCTCACAAAGATGATGCCGAGGCCGAGGTAGATGATGGTCAGCAGGATGGCCACCAGCCGCTCGCGCATGCGGGTCACGCGGAAGATGCTGATCGCTTGGATCACGCCGAGGATGATCAGGAACCAAGCCACCAAGGTCTGCGCCGCCACCGAGGCGGCGAAAGGGTTAAGCAGTGCGATGATCCCGCCGAGGATGCTCGCGATACCAATGACAATCCACCAGAGCCAATGAGACATTTTGCAAATCCTTGAGTGTCATCCGACATACCGCTGCCGGTGACATGACGGTGCGCCGAGGCCCCGCCATCTGTCAACTCTCGGGTAACGCGACAAAGTCTCGCCGCCACTCGCCTGCCTGTGCCCGGCCTGCGGCCTGCCTTGTGGCGAAAGGAGCGGCTCAGCTTTGGGACTGCGGTCCAGCCGGCCCCGGCATGTCGCTCGTGTCGACGCGCTCGGCCAGCAGCAGCGCCAGCCAGCGCGTCGCCTCGAAGCTCGACAGCACGATGGTGAGGATCGAGGTCAGCGGCACGGCAAGGATCGCGCCAGGGATCCCCCATAGGGTCGTCCAGAGCGCCAGTGCCAGCAGCACCACGAAAGGGCTAAGATTGAGCTGTCGCCCGATCAGTCGCGGCTCGATGATATTGCCGAGCGTGACCTGTACCGCGGTCAGCGCGGCGCAGAGCGCAACCGTCGTCCCGATCGAGGCGAATTGCGCCAGCGACAGCGCCACGGGAAACAGCACCGCCAGCAGTGAGCCGACGTAGGGGATGTAGTTCAGCACCCCGATCACCACGGCCCAGAACAGCGCGAAATCCACGCCAAAGGCCCAGAGCACCCCATAAGAGATCGTGCCGAGCACCACGTTGATCAGCGTCTTATAGGCGAGGTATCGGCTGATCTTCTCGTTGATCGCGCCCAATACGTGCAGCACGTTCTCGGTCTGCTCGGGGCTCTTGAGCGCAGCTGCAAGGCGGCGTTGGAAGGACCCGCGCTCGACAGTGATGAAGGCGGCATAGATGATCACCAGCAGCACCACCGAGCCGAGGTTGGTAAACCCGCCCAGCACCGCCAGCGACAGCGCGCGCAGGTTGATCTGCCCGAGCGTCTCGTCGCTGATCTTTTCCCAGAGCGCGTCGCCTTCGAAATGGAATTGCACCGCAAGCCCTTCGACCATGCTGCGCAGGTTGTCTTCGTAGCTGGGGGCGACGGCGAGGATCTCGCGCACCGTGGCCGAGATCACCGCCGCCAGCACCAGCACCAGAGCGGCCACGGTGACCAGCAGCAGCAGGCGCAGCACGCGGTGCGGCAGCAGATGCAGCACCGGCACGCGGCGGATGCCCGCGGCAGCGGATTCCAGCAGATAGACGAGGATCGCCGCGGTGACGATGGGCAGCAGCACCACGCGCCCCAGCACAAGGATCGTCCCCAGCGCCAGTACGAAGACGGTCGCAAGAACGAGCGTCTGGAAGGTGATGTCCTTCATCGGTGGCATGGAGGTCCTTGGCGGGTCATCCCCGCAGTGGGACCGATCCCGCAGGGCATGTCAACGCACGCGGGATCACAGTTGCCCGCCGATCGGCAGCACCGCTAGAATGGGCACGGTGAGGGCACGGGTGCGCGACAGCACCGGCGCACTGCGATAAAGCCGCCAGCGATTGCCCTCGTCATGCTCGAGCCAGTCGAGGCCCCCCCGGTCATCGCGTCTCAGATGAAAGGCGGCCTCGGGCAGCATGGCCTTGAAGTTGCGTGCCGCCTGCGTGGCAAGGCGCGGCGACTCGACCAGAATGCCCATCTCGGAGTTGATGCGCACCGATCGCGGGTCCCAGTTGAAAGAGCCGATGAAGAGCTTCTGCTCATCCAGAACGAAGGCTTTGGCATGCAGCGCCGAGCGCGACAGCCCGAGCCCCGAGAGAGTCCGGTCGGGGCGCTCCTTCTCGGCGCGCAATTCCCAAAGGTCGACGCCCGCGTCGAGTAAATCGGGCCGCGAGCGGGTGTAATGCGCGTAGACCGCAGGCACGTCGGTGGCGTCGAGCGAGTTGGTCAGCACCGTCACCTCGACGCCGCGCTCTTCCAGCCCGTGCAGCAGCGCCACGCCGCTGTCGCGGGGCACGAAATAGGCGGAAACCACGAGGAACTGATGCTCAAGCGCGGCGATATGCGGCAGCATGGCGCCGCTGAGCGTGGCCTCGGGGGGCAGGTCTCCGGCGGCCTTCTCGGGCGGATCGGCGATCAGCGTCGCGCGCGCGGGCTCGAGCGGTCTGGGCGCGCGTTTGGTCTGCGCGATCCGCGCGGCAAGTGCTGCGCCATAGGGCGTGTTGCGGCTTTGCTCAGCATGCTGCGCCAGACGGGCGCGGGTGGTGGCGAGATCGAGATCATCCTCATGGGTGGTGATGAGCGCCAGGGCTGGCACCGCGTAGGGGCTGTTCCAATAGCCGTCGAAACTCTTGCCGACCTCGCGGACGACCGGGCCTGCGGCGAGCAGGTCGAGGTCATCGTAGTTGGAATCCTCGCGCGCCGAGAAATACTCGTCGCCGATGTTGCGCCCGCCGACGATGGTGATCCGCCCGTCGAAACTCATCGACTTGTTGTGCATCCGCCGGTTGATGCGCCCGAACTCCAGCAGCGCCGACAGCGCCTTGCTGCGCGAGCGCAGGAACGGGTTGTAGAGCCGGATCTCGATATTGGGATGGGTCTCCAGCGCGCGGGTCGCGGCGTCATAGCCGCGCGTGTCCATATCGTCGAGCAGCAGGCGCACGCGCACACCGCGATCGGCGGCGCGCAGCAGCGCATCGGCAAAGAGGCCGCCCGAAACGTCGTTGTGGAGCAGGTAATATTGCGCGTCGATGCTGGTCTGCGCGAGGTCTGAAAGGGCAATGCGCAGCGCCAGCGCGTCAATGCCATCGCCGACGATCTGGACCCCCGACATGCCATCGGATCTGCCCTGCCAGCGCCGCGTCATCTGCGCCAGCGGCGCGGAGGCCGAACTGGGCTGCACCAGACTCATCCGTTTGGGAACCTGCGGCGGCGCGCTGGTGCAGGCCATAAGGCCAAGGCATGTCACGAGCAGAACGGGCAGGAACCGGAACATTTGCGGCCTCGCGTCTGTAATGGTGCGATTGTGCAGGGCAGGCTGGGCCAGAGGCGCCTTTGCGGCAAGTCCAATGCTGGGTCACTACCCGCTTCGGTGCGAAGGCGCGGCATTCGCGCCGCAGCGGCTCTGCGCACTCTGGCGTCGGTGCAACGTCAGCCGCGGGCCTTCCTTTCGAGGGCCGCTAGGCTCTGGGCAAGCCTGACGACTTGCGCTATCGCTGTCGCGCGCGGCCCCTTAGCTCAACTGGATAGAGCAGCTGACTTCTAATCAGCAGGTTGAGGGTTCGAGTCCTTCAGGGGTCGCCAGTTTTTCCCTCAGCACCATCAAAAAGCCAGCGGCTAGAGCCGCACAGGCCCTCAAACTTGCTCGAAATTAGGGCAGGGCGAGTCAGTTTGCGCCAATAAACCCATAGGTGTTTTGGAATTTGTGCTGTTTTCACGCTCCCAGCCCTAGGGAAGTAAAACAAAAATTAACATTTCACGACCGCGTCACTGCGAAATCTTGTGCCAATCACGCCTGCTTCACGCTGCGTCGGCAGATTTAGTTTACGTTTAGTAAAGCAAGAACGCCTGCACGGCGGAGCACCGAAGAGGGGATTTGCGATGATTGGGCGAATCGACACCGACAGAGAGCGTTTTCAAGTCATTGAGGGCGGTCGCGGCCCCAAAGGCGCGGTGCCACCCTGCGTGCAACTGCCACCGCCGCCTCAGATGGGTTCGGCGGAACTGGCTGCGGAGATGGCCGAGCTTTATGCCATGATGCTGCTGCGGGACACGCCGTTCTCGGCGATGACCGACCCGCATCACGCGATCTGGATCGATGGCCGCACCCGGTTCACCCTGCATGAGCTTCTGTGCGAGATGCGCAGCCTCAGCTGGTACGATCATGAGCGGCGCACGGCCGCCCCCGGTGAGCCCGGCGCGCGGCGGCGCCAGCTTCGGCTGAACCGGGAAGGTCAGTTGACGCTTGCCAGCATGTATCGCGGGACGCTTGCTCCGGCGGCCCCCGGCGGGCAGCCGCTGTCGCTGTTCCACTGGATCGATCGCTGTGCGCCGGACCTTGTGGCAGAGCCCGGTGCCGCGCCGGATGCGGAGGCTCCGATGTCGGCGTGGGTCGACTGGATCGGCGCACAATCGGGGGCAGCTCTTGCTCTGGCGACGGCGGAGCCTTCGGCGATGTCGCCGCTGGTGACACCGCGCGATCTGGCGTTCCGCATGCAGGACAGCCATCCTTGCCGCGTCTATTACAATGCCGCGCTGATGCTTCTTGCCCGAGGCAGCGAGTTCGATCCGGGGCTCGAGCCGCAGGGGAGCGAGGATCCGGTGAGTGCCCAGCGGCTTCTGTCGCTCATGGCGGAGGGAGCCGAACGGGCGTTCGAGGCCGCGATGCGGCTCCGGGGCCGCGATGATCGCAGCAGTCCGCCCGCCACGACGGCGGCGCGGCTGGCGTCGATCCTTGGCCGCGACGAAATTCCGGCAGGCACCGCGCCCGAGTTGCGCGGCGCGGCGGAAGATCTGCAGACCTATGCGCCGAACCTGCTGCACTGGGTGACCCGCTGGAACGCCGCACAGGCGCAGACGCGCCGGGCCAATGCGCCCTACATGCTGTCCGAGCTTGAGGTGGGCGGCCTGCGGCGGCACCCTTCCGACGCCGCGCTGCAGGTGGTGGTGGCCGGGGCGCTCTCGACGCTGTTCAAGGCGCTTTTCAACACCCGTCCGGCGCCGCACCTGCGTATGGCGACCGATCCTGCACCCGGGTTCGATCTGGCAGTGGAAGCGGACCAACTGGCTGCCGATGTGGCGCTGTCCGCCGCCGCGAGCGGGGCGCAGTTTCAGGCCGAGAGCCATCAGAACCTGCGCATTGGCGAGGCGCTGGCCCTGCAGGTGCTGCGCGGCTGGCTGGCGCAACTGCCGCAACGGGCCTCGATGGATCTTACCAACTTCGACGGTAAGCCGCTGCGGATCGAAAGCCACATCGGCCGCTTGGGTGCGCCGGAGGTGGCGCTGCGCCGTGACGGGCGCCCGGCGCGCTTCCCGTTGGTGGCGGATCGTCCCGATGCGCATCTGGCGGTGATCTGAGCCCGGCTTGATGCCGATCAAGGTGGCGACCTTCTGGGCGGGGCAGTCTGTCCTCAGTCACAGGAGGTCGCCATGTTCATCGCCAGACCCAGAGCAGAGAGCCGCGTGGTTGCGCGCAGCCGTTCCCGGATCCATCCCGTCGCCATGACGCTACCGCTGATCGCCGCCGCCCTGCTGTTGATGGCGGGTGCGGTTGCCGCCGGACCGCAGGACGCCGACGCGGGGCAGGCGCTATACGCCAAGCATTGCGCAACATGCCACGGCCTCGAAGGGCGCGGCGATGGCCCGATGGCGGGTGTGCTGATGATCAAGCCGGTGAACCTGAGCGAATTGAGCGCCGCCAATGGCGGAAGCTTTCCGCTCGAGCGCGTGGTGAAACGCATCGACGGGCGCGACCCTCTGGTCAGCCACGGGTCCCCAATGCCGGTCTATGGCGATTTCTTCAGCTATCGCACGGATGAGGTGAAGCTGGAGGATGATCTGGCGACGACGCAGCCGGTTGCCGACCTCGTGGCCTATCTCACCAGCCTGCAGCGCGCGGAATAGGCGCTCACCTGCCGTCACGAAAACTTCGTCAGCGGATGCAGGAACCGCACACTCTTCCCGTGGGTTTCTTTCCCATAAGCAACCTCAGGAGGACCGGTTATGAACTGGGACCAGATCGAAGGCAATTGGACGGAATTCAAAGGCAAGGCACGCGCGCAATGGGGCGAGCTGACCGATGACGAGGTGCAGCAGGCCAAAGGCAACCGTGAGCAGCTTGCCGGGCTGATCCAGAAGAAATACGGGATCGCCAAAGAAGAGGCCGAAAAGCAGGTCTCGGAGTGGCAGAACAACCTCTGACCGCAGCGAAAACGACGATCGGCGGGGCCCATTCGGTCCCGCTTTTTGCTGCGCGGGCAGGGGGTTTTTGGGGGGCGCTCAGTGGCAGATGTTGCGCGTCTCGGCGCCTTTCCACGGGATGATCACATCGGCCTTGTCGAGTATCTCGTCGAGCCCGCCGATAGGCATCTCCTTAGAAATCATCGCGCGCAGCCGCGAAGTGCGCGGGGCGCTGGGGTCAAGCACTTGGCAGCAGACATATTCCTCGACGATGGCGCCCTGCTGCTCGTAGCCGTGGCTGAGGAAGCTCGCATTGCCCTCGGGATCGAAGAGATAGGGGTCGGCTGAGACCTGATGCTCGGTGGCCGCCTTCAGCGGCGTGTAGCCGGTGCGGGCGCGGTTCTGCCATTGCCAGACGTGGGTCATCTCATGGGCAAACAGCATCGCGCCGTAGAGGTTCAGGCGCTCGGGGTAGCTGGCCATATAGTCGTCGAGGTAGACATCCTCGCGGTAGAAGATGTGATTGAACAGCGTCAGCGCCGCCGGAGAGACGGTGACGGTTCCACCTTTCGACGGCGGCCAGATGCGTTCCATACAGGTCAGGCGCGGACGCACGGGCCGCTCGAAGGTGACCGCCTTTGAGGCGAGGCCGTCATGAAAGCGAACCTTTCCCGTATTGATCTGCGGGCCCTGCATGGCCTGCAGGAAGGCCACCTCATTGGGTGTCAGAGGACGGCCGCAGGCGGCGAGGCCCAGCAGCAGGACGAGGCAGAGAAGGGACTGTGTGAGGCGGCGCATGACCAAAGACTGAGCCGCTTTTCGGCAAGTGTTCAAGGGGTTTGGCGCGCAACGGCGAAATTGCCCGGAGGCAGACCCGAGATCTCGAGGATGAGTTTCTTCTTCACCGCCTCGGCGAAACTGCCCCGCGTCGCGGCGGTGACCACAAAGGCCCCGATGCCGCCGATGATCTGCTCTTCATAAAGCGCCTCGAGCCCGCCATGCGCGCGACCGGGGTCATCAGGGCTGAGGATCGGCAGGGCGTTGATGGTGACGCCAGCCTCCAGCACTTTGGCGCGGGCCTCGGCGATCGGGGGGCCTGCCCAGTTGTTGGCGCTGTCGCCGGAGAAATCTATGACCCGCCGCCAACCCTCGATGTCATTCTCCTCCATCTGCCGCAGCCCTTCGAGCAGCGCCGCACCGATGGCGTTGCGCCCGAAGGCCAGACGCGGCTCGTCCAGCAGGGCGGCGGCAAATCCTTGGGCCGCCTCGGGTCCGTCGATCAGCGTCCAATCCACCACCTGCGCCTGATTGGCAGCCCATTCCACATAGGTCACCGCGATGTGGCCGTAAGCTGTCCCGGCGATGACCGCCAAAACCTCGGGATCGGTGATCGCCGCGGCGTAGCCTTCGCGCTGAAACTGCAGCTCCTCGTGAGAGATGGAGCCTGAGGCATCCGCCAAGAGCACAAGTTCAAGGTCCGTGTCCTGCGCTTGCGCAGGGATGGAAAGGCAGGTCACGAAAGCTACGATCAACACCAGAGAACGCACAGGCATCTCCATGTAGAGGCAGGGATCGTGACAGGGTGCCATCTTGCATCCGCTCTGCCTAGCCTGACGTGGCAGGCAGACCTTAACGCTATGATTGCGCTGCGGCTCAGGATGCGTCAGAGTCGACGGACAGTCGATGGCACGTCAGAGGGGATGCGTACGCTGCCGCAGCACTAGGGGGTCACTTCGTGGCTATCTCGGAAAAGTCGTTACTTGCTGCTGAACTTGCCCTCGGGCTCCTGCCGCCGCAGGAGCAGGACGAGGGCATGCGCGCCGCTGCCGGTGACCCCGAACTCAGCGCCGAGATGGATTTCTGGGAGAGCCGCCTGATCGGCTTTGCCGGACCCGTTGATGAGGTCGCCCCGCCGCCGCGGGTGTTCAACGCGATCCAAAACCGGCTTTTCGACGAGGAAGAGCCGCGCAGCTTCTGGCAGGAAATGCTCGCTCCGGAGAACCGTGGCTGGCTGATCCTTGCCGTCGCGGTGAAGCTGGGCGTGATCGCCCTGCTGGTTTACGCGCTCTTCTGAGCGGGCTGGGACGTGTCGCCAAGGGCGCGGCCAAGGGTCATCCAGATCGCAATCGCCGCGACCACGGTTGCCAGAAGCGCCACGAGCAGCAGGTCCAGCCGGCCGCTCACCCCGTCTTTCAGGGCGTAGAGCGCAACGGCAATCAGCGGGATATGCACCAGTACAAAGCTGGTGATCTGTAAGCGCAGAAGCATCGTTTTGGTCATGGCTCGCCGGTCGTGTCTGAGGTCTACACCCATAGGGTGAGACATCCGCCTTCGGAAAACAACAGATTTACACTCACATTTCGCAGCGTCGCGGACGCGGCGAGGCACATTCCCCCGCTTACACGTCCAGTTCTTCGACGAAACGGGCATTCTCTTGGATGTACTGGAAGCGCAGTTCGGGCTTCTTGCCCATCAACCGCTCGACCAGATCACCGGTTTCGCCGGGCTCGTCCTCGTCGATGGTGACGCGGATCAGCTTGCGGGTTGCCGGATCCATCGTCGTCTCTTTCAGGTCCTTGGCGTCCATTTCGCCCAGACCCTTGAAGCGCTGCACGTCGATCTTGCCCTTGCCGCCCAGGCCCTTGGCCATCATCACATCTTTCTCGGCGTCGTCGGCCACATAGATGCGGCGCGCGCCCTGCGTCAGCCGGTAGAGCGGCGGACAGGCGAGATAGAGGTGGCCGCCGTCGATCAGCGGGCGCATCTGCGTGAAGAAGAAGGTCATCAGAAGCGATGCGATATGCGCGCCGTCGACGTCGGCGTCGGTCATGATGATGATCTTCTCGTAACGCAGATCGTCGATGTTGAACTTGGTGCCGAGGCCGACACCGAGCGCTTCGCAAAGGTCACGAATCTCGGCGTTCGAGCTGAGCTTGTTGGAGGCCGCGCCCAGCACGTTGAGGATTTTACCCTTCAGCGGCAGCAGCGCCTGCGTCTCGCGGAAGCGCGCGCCCTTGGCCGACCCCCCCGCCGAGTCGCCCTCGACGATGAACAGCTCGGTGCCCTCGCGGCTCTTGGCGGTACAATCGGTCAGCTTGCCCGGCAGGCGCAGCTTCTTTGTGGCCGATTTGCGCGCGGTCTCTTTTTCCTGACGGCGGCGCAGGCGTTCTTCGGCGCGCAGCACGAGGAAATCGAGGATCGCGCCCGCCGATTTGGTGTCGGAGGCCAGCCAGTTGTCGAAGTGGTCGCGCACCGCGCCTTCGACGAGGCGCTGCGCTTCGGTGGTGGCGAGGCGGTCCTTGGTCTGGCCAACGAATTCCGGCTCGCGGATGAAGCAGGACACCAGCGCGCAGCCGCCGGTCATCAGGTCATCGCGGGTGATCTGGCCCGCCTTCTTGTTGTTCACCAGCTCGCCATAGGCGCGGATGCCCTTGAGGATCGCCGACCAGAAGCCCGCCTCATGGGTGCCGCCCTCGGGGGTGGGGACGGTGTTACAGTAGGACTGGATGAAGCCGTCGCGCGAGGGCGTCCAGTTGATCGCCCATTCCACCTTGCCCGGTGCATTGAACTTCTCGCGGAAGTCGACGGTGCCCGAGAAGGGCTTCTCGGCGTAGGTGCTCGCCGTGCCCAGTGTCTCGGTCAGGTAATCGGCCAGACCGCCGGGGAAGTGGAAGGTCGCCTCCATCGGCGTGTCGCCATCCTCGATGGCGGACTTCCAGCGGATCTCGACGCCCGAGAAGAGATAGGCCTTGGAGCGCACCATCTTGAGCAGGCGCGAAGGTTTGAAGCGGTGGTGGCCGAAGATTTCTTCGTCGGCATGGAAGGTGACGGTGGTGCCGCGGCGGTTGGGCGCGGCGCCGATCTTTTCAGCCGGGCCCTGCGGAATGCCGCGCGAGAAGCGTTGCTCGAACAGCTCCTTGTTGCGGGCCACCTGCACGACCATCGAGTCCGACAGCGCGTTCACCACCGAGGCGCCCACGCCGTGCAGGCCGCCCGAGGTCTCATAGGCGTCGCCCGAGAATTTGCCGCCCGCGTGCAGCGTGCAGAGGATCACCTCGAGCGCGGACTTGCCGGGAAACTTGGGGTGCGGGTCGATCGGGATGCCGCGGCCATTGTCGCGGATGGTGATCGAGTAATCCGCCAGAAGCTCCACCTCGATGCGGTTGGCGTGACCGGCCACCGCCTCGTCCATGGAGTTGTCGAGGATCTCCGCCACCATGTGGTGCAGCGCGCGCTCGTCGGTGCCGCCGATATACATGCCGGGGCGCTTGCGCACCGGTTCAAGCCCTTCGAGAACCTCGATCGAGGAGGCGTCGTAAGAGGCGGCTTCGGTCGCGGCGAGAAGATCGTCTGCCATGTGGTTGCTGCTCGTTCCCGGATTCTGATTGGACCCGAGTATGGCAGAGCGAAGTGGGCGGGAAAAGCCCCGCACCCCATCATCATGGGGATGACGCTGTGAATCAGGCCGGATCTTGTGGTTTGATGCTGGACCAATGGGCGCCCATGGCGACGATGCACGACGTGCCAGAGGCGTAGCTGATGACCATGGTCCAGTTGTCGCGCGCATCGAGCCAGAGCTCGACAACCTCGTCGGGGCTGCGCAGGCCGGTGGAGGCGAGGGACGCACCCTGCTGGCGTTTCAAACGCTTGGTCATATGTGCCGAGGGCTCGCACAGCGCGTCGGCGATGGGCGAGGCGGCCGCTGCTGGCTGGCCGCTCAGGCAAAACCCGCAGAGAGCGAGCCCGCAGAATGCGAGGGCCAAAGCAGCCGGGATGCAGGCGTCCCGGCGGGGAATCGAGAACATGCGCCACATGCAAAAGAGTGTAACGTCTTCATGACGAAATCCCTAACGGCGCGGAGGCCGCGCGCAAATGAAAACGCCCGGCCTCGGAAAGAGGCCGGGCGCGCGTCCAAAGCTTGGCAGCTTCAGACGTCCGCAATCAGAAGCGGTAGTTCAGCGAGACGTTGAACTGGGTGTTTTTCAGTTCCATGTCGTCTGCGTCGAAGTCGGTGAACTCGTTGTAGGTGAGCTCGGTGCCGACGGTCCAGTTGTCGGTCAGGAAGGTCTCGGTGCCGATCCCTGCGAAGTAACCGTCGGAGTCGCCGCCGTCGATCTCGCCGCCGCTGGTGTAAGCGCGGGCGTAACCGCCGGTGCCGTAGACCATGGTGTCGCCCATGTCGTAGCCGGCACGTGCGCCAACGCGCAGGATGCCGTCGAGATCGCCAGCCGCGCCGAGGTCAGCGTCGCTCCAGTCGTACTGGACGCCGCCACCCAGCACCCAGGTGCCGAAGTCGTAGTCATAGTAGGACTTCAGGCCGTAGGTCATCGCCTCGTCGTAGTCGTCGGGCGTGCCATCGGTGTCGAACGAGCCGTAGCCCAGCTGGATACCGCCGGAGAAGCCGGTCCAGTCACGTGCCGGTGCGACGGGCACGGGGGCCGGGGTCACGACGGGCTCGACGACGGTCGGCTCGAGGCTGCCGGCGAATGCGGGGACTGCAACTGCGCTGGCGAGGACTGCCGGGAGGGCAATTTTTGCGAATTTCATCGGGTCTGCTCCATATATTCTTTATGGTTCATCATGTGTTGTCCAAGCTCGCTCTGGAGCGTGTGACTGAGGGTACAACCAAACTTTCGGTCGGATTGATCCACACATGTTGGTCACATGAACGTGCTGTGGCGGAACCACCACGAAAATCGCCAGCGGGATGGGGTCTCGGCCAAATGCAGCCGTCGCGTGAGCGGGGGATGGCAATTTTTGGCTTACGTTTGAAAGATTTCGGAACCCTTTGGTGAGTGGGTGACGCGTGGGAAATCCGCGCCGGAAAGACTCAGCCGGGCAGACTCAGAGGGCCGCGTATGAGTGGGGCACAAGTGATGCACAGCGCATGCACATTCCATGCGCACGGAGCGCTGGGCTGGCGTTAACCACCCAGCGCAACAGTGGGAGGCAGACATCCACGCAGGAGCCCCCATGCGACGCAAGCTGACCGAGATGACCAAGACCGAGCGGATGCACTTTCAGTACGCGGTCGACGCGATGGAGATGGTCGAGCGCGATCTGCTCGACCGTATGTGGGATCGCCGCGGCTGTCCGGCCGAGTGGCACGCGATCTGCCGCGAGACCGACCGGCGCGATCTGCGGCGCACGCGCTGCACCATCGCGCTCGACGCGGATGTGGTGAAATTCTTCAAGGCGCTGGGCCCGGGCTATCAGAGGCGCATCAACCGGGTGCTGCGCGCCTTCATGCACTACCGGCTGGCCAAAGTGCTCGACGGGCCGGACACGTCGGACTTCATCATGCGCCCGGAGCTGGTCGAGGAGCAGGCCCGCAAAGAGCGGACCCGCTGGGGCGACACTCAGAATGATATCGTGCGGACCGACGTGGCACCGGACCCGACGCGGCATTTGAAGGGGTGAGGGGGTTGCATGATAGCCCCCTCGATTTCAATTGGTCATCATTAACCTTAATTTAAGAAACAATTCGCCAAATGCACTACGTCAAAAAGCGGAGTATACGATGAGGATTTTGGTGCTATTGATGGCCGCATCAGTTTTGGTCTGCGGGTGTACGGCTAAAATGAAGGTGGGCAACGCATTAACTGAGCGGGGCTTTGTCGCTAAGAATGATCCCTCCTTGGGTCAAGTTTTCCATTGGCTTCCGCAAGGAGGTGAACTACTTACTTTGGCCTCGGTCAGTGGCGTGAATAAAATTCACAACGCCCCTGCTAACCTGAAAATGAGGTTGAAATCGGGTGTGGAGTTCGCGGGTGGTGCGCAGCTCTCTGGAACTGAAAAGGCGAATCTCGTTGCTGAGGTTTCGGCCCGCACATCCGCAAATCTTGAAGACGCTATTACGCAAAGCTTCGCCGACGATGGTCTGATTAACTTGCTTATAAATGATTGGCGGAAGAGGCCGGATTTTTGGCTAAATGAGCTCGGCATCTCCGATCGTGGTTGGCCGGAGGATGGCGCTCCATTGTATGTTGCGATGGTCTACGAGCAGACGCTAGCGAGCCGGTTGCGTATACAGGTGGATCAGAAAGCAGCTGCGGGCGGACAATTCGAATCGGCGATAAAGAAGTTTTGGGGAAACTTGAAGTTTTCAATATCTGACGCGGCTTCCATAGATATTCAGGCAGTAGAAGGTAGAGCGCCAGTTTTCTATAATTTGCGTCTCATCCGAATTAGGATGACCGATGATGGTGTCAAATTTTCAACGGTTCGTGATGGAGACATGCTAGGGGTTTTTCGAAAAAGCGTTGCGAGCGGAGGTGCGGCTCGAGTTCAGCTCTGAATTCGCGGCGCGAGCATGAAGGCGAAATAGTTCCAGGCGCAGGTTGTGATCTTGGCTTAGGGTGAGCGCACCAATTCCCGCACCACACACTGCGGTCCGTCTCCGCCCAGTTCCTTCCGCCCCAGCTCGCGCCACGCGGCCTCATCAAAAGCCGGGAAGAAGGCGTCTGCGCCGTCGACCTCCAGATCGACCTCGGTGACCAGCAGGCGGTCGGCCTTGGGCAGCAGCCCCTCGTATACCGACGTGCCGCCCATGCCGTAGACGCGGAAGTAGCCCTCGGATTTTGCCAAATTCAGCGCCTCATCGAGCGAGGCGACGACGTGCTCGGTCAGCGATGTGTCGCGTGAGACGACGATATTCAGGCGGTTTTTCAGCGGCTTGACCGGCAGGCTCTGCCATGTGCGGCGGCCCATGATGAGCGCGCCGCCGGAGGTCTCGCGCTGGAACATCTTGAGATCCTCGGGCTTGAACCACGGGATGTCATTGTCACGGCCAATAGCGCCATTGCGGGCGCGGGCGACGATCAGGGTCAGCATGGGCGGGCCTCAGACGGCCACCGGGGCCTTGATGGCCGGGGCGGGATCGTAGTTCTCGAAGATGAAATCCTCGAATTTGAAGTCGAAGAGCGAGGGCACGTCGCGCGCGAGCTTCAGCGTCGGCAGCGGGCGCGGATCGCGGGCGAGCTGCGTCTCTACCTGATCGAGGTGGTTGAGGTAGATATGCGCGTCGCCGATCGAATGGATGAAATCGCCGGGCTCATAGCCGGTGACATGCGCCAGCATCACCGTGAGCAGCGCATAAGAGGCGATGTTGAACGGCACCCCGAGGAACATATCCGCCGAGCGCTGATAAAGCTGCAGGTGCAGCTTGCCGCCGATCACCCGCACCTGCCAGAGCGTGTGGCAGGGGGGCAGGGCCATCTCGCCGATCTCGCCGGGGTTCCACGCCGAGACGATGAGGCGGCGGCTGTCGGGGGTGGTCTTGATCATCTCGACCAGCTGCGCGATCTGGTCGACCTCGCCGAGCAGCACGCGGCTTGCGCCATCGTCGCCCATCTCTTCGCGGATGGTGGGGAAGTGGCGCCACTGGTGGCCGTAGACCGGGCCGAGATCGCCGTTCTCATCGGCCCATTCGTCCCAGATCGAGACGCCATTGTCCTTGAGATACTTGATGTTGGTGTCGCCGGCGAGGAACCACAGCAGCTCGTGGATGATCGAGCGCAGGTGCAGCTTCTTGGTGGTGACCAGCGGGAAGCCCTCGGACAGCGGATAGCGGCACTGCATCCCGAAATACGAGATCGTGCCGGTGCCGGTGCGGTCGGTCGAACGGGTGCCGAGATCGCGCACGGTGCGCAGGGCGTCGAGATACTGGCGCATGGGGCCTCCGGGCTGGTCGTGGTGCCCTTCGGAGATAGCGGATCACGGCGCGGAGGCAAAGCAGGTTTAGGGCGGTTGCGGCGAAAAATCCCCCAGATGTGGGGGTGAGGTGCGTCTGCAGGCCGAGATGCTGTGGCGGCAGAATTGCCTCACTTTGTTAAGAACTCGTATATTGGGTGAATCATGGCGTTGAATGGCGCTGAATATATCAGCATTGTCATTGCAATCGAGCGAGGTATTGGGGTTTCGGAGAAGTTAATGGAACGGATTTGGGTTTTTGCGGCTGTTGCCGCGCTTCTGGCCGGGTGTGGGGCCACCAGCGATAGCGATGATGATTGTGTCCGGGATAATCCGCTGCAGGAATGTCAGTCTTCGTCAGGGAGCGACGATGGGTCGGATGAGGACGATTCCGGTGATGGCAGCACCGAAGGCGGGACCGATGGCGACTCCGGGAGCGGCGGCAGCGACGGTGGCGCGGCAGGAGGCGATGACGTAATCGGCGGAACTCCGACGACCATGGAGGAGATCGAAGGGGCGGTGGCCAGCTTCAGCTTTGCCTCTGACATGAGCGCGCTCACCGTTCAGATCAATGGATTGGACTCCAGCCCTGTCAGTGCGCTCTATGAACGCAATGACCGGCTCACCAATGTGATGGGTCTTGAAGATTATGTGGCCTACTCGGTGCAGGAGGACCCTCTTGATAGGTTCTTCCTTGCGCTTGGGGGCATGAGCACGGACGGAAGTGTATCCGCTGTGGCCGTCGGGGATGGCGGCCAATTCAATACGGTTTTCCAGGACGGCTACTACCGGCGTGTCGGAGCGTTTGATCCGCCCGATTTTGAGAACGACCCGGCCTCGGGGCAGGTTTCCTACGTCGGGAACTATGCTGCGGTGACGAATGTGGTCACGCGCGAGGGTCTGGACCTGAAACCGGTGGGCACGCTGCCGGATGATTACGCAGAACTTGACCAGCCGGGGCAGCCGGTTCCGATGACCGGCGTGATTTTCCTAAATGTCAATTTTGCGGAAGCCGCGCTCAACGGACAAATCCTGAATCGAAAGATGTACGATCCGCGCGACGCCCAACCACAAGGGGTCGGTGGGATCACCGGTGCCAGCAACATCATCCTTGAGGAAGGCACGATCGACGAGATCGGTGAGTTTGCAGGCAATGGCGTATTCGAGGACGAGTCTCTCGCTGGTACCTTCTCCGGTGTCTTCGGCGGCGAAGGCGCAGCCTATGCGGCAGGCAATACCGAGCTTTCGTGGTCGATCTCTTCGCTCTTTGGAGAAGAAGGCGACTACGACGTGAAAGAAGTCGGCATGTTCGTCCTGACCCAGTGCGGTAAATCCGGCGCGCGGGAAGACATCTGCAGCCTTGTAGATCATTAAGACGCAACGATGCTACTGACTTGCTTGCGCCACGCGGCGCTTGCCGTTTCCGGCGCCCTGTTTCTGACTTGTCAGGATGGGGCGCTGGCCGATCCCGCCGCGGCGGACAGAACCGCTTCGGTGTCTTCCGAGGCCGCCTCTGCGTTTGCCGGCATGACCCTGAACGCGGCGCAATTGCGCATCGCGGCGCTGCGGGCCGTGCAGCTCGGCCATTTCGAACTGGCGGCGGAGCTCGGGGGGTTGTTGCTGCGCGCCGATCCTGAAGACGCCTATGGCCATTTCGTCATCGCGCAGGCGGAGCTGCGGGGCGGGGATACCGAGCAGGCCCGCCGGGCCGCGCGGCAGGCGCTGCGCTATGCCGAGACCGATGTGCAGAAACACGAGGCGGCGCGGGTCATCGCGGCAGCCTATGCGCGCGACGAGCGGTATTTCCTGTCGCAGATCTGGATGCGCCGGGCGCTGATGGTGGCGCCGAGCGAGGCGCTGGAGGCGCGGGCAGGGCGCGAGTTTCAGGCGCTGCGCGGCGCGTCCCGGCTGCGGTTGTCGGCCAATCTGGGCATCGCGCCTTCGTCGAACGTCAATGGCGGCGCTTCGGAAGAGATCAGCACGGTGGACGGGCTGCCGGTGGTTGGCATCCTCTCGCCCTCGGCGCAGGCGCTTGCGGGCACCGAGGCGCAGGGCGAACTGGCGCTGAGCTACGCGATCCAGCGCGATGCGCGGTCCGAAACCCGGCTGCGTGGTTTCAGCTCGGTCCGGCGGATCTGGCTCACCCCCGAGGCGCAGGACAAGGCGCCGGATGTGGACAACGGTGATTTTGGGTCGTCGGCGCTGGAGTTTGGCGTGCAGCACCGGCGAAGGCTCGGCGACACGGGGCCGGTGCTGGGCGCGAGCGCCACGCTTGGCCGCGCATGGCAGGGCGGCGAGCGCGCTTATGATTACCGCCGTGCGGCGTTCAGCCTGATCCAGCCCGTGGGCACGCGCAGCGCGCTGATCGCCGGGGTGTCTTGGCAGGGGCAGAGCGACGCGGACACCGAGTTCAACGACGTTCAGACCCGCGGCGCACAGCTGGGCCTGAGCCATGATTTCGGCGCGCCGGGCAAGGTGACGCTGATGCTGATGGGCGGCGAGGCCGAGTCGGACAATGGCCAGATCGCCCGCACCACGCGCGGCGCGCAGCTGGCCTATACGCCTGCCGAAGCCTTGGGGCCGGTCGAGCTTGATCTGTCGCTGTCCGCCTACAAAAGCCACTATCCCGATTACAGCGTTCTGCTGCCGGTGCCGGGCGGGCGCGAAGACAAGACATTCCGCGCCGATGTCGACGTCGCGTTTACCAAGCTCGACTACGCTGGCTTCATGCCGGTGCTCAATATCAGCGGCGCGCGCTCGGACAGCAACGTGAGCCGGTTCGAAACGGAAACCCTGTCTTTCAGCCTCGGCTTCAAGTCGCGCTTCTGAATGTGAAGTCTCGACAAGCGGGCCGGGCCTGCTAGCCTGTTGGTCCGGGCCCGGGTTCCGGCCGGTGGTCCGTGGCGCGGCGTGCTTTGCCGGGCTGCCGGGGTGCTGGATGCGCCTTGCCGGTCCCGCGACGGACCTGCCACAGAGCGCCGGCTGCGGCCACGATCCTTGGCCCGACTCGAAGAGCATACGATTAAGACGAAAGGGCAAGAAATGCCGATCCGCTATCTGCACACCATGGTTCGCGTGAAGGATCTCGATAAATCCATCGCCTTCTACGAACTGCTCGGCCTGAAAGAGCGCCGCCGGATCGAGAACGAGAAGGGCCGCTTCACGCTGGTCTTCCTCTGCCCGCCCGAGCAGGACGATGGCACCGCCGATATCGAACTGACCTACAATTGGGATGGCGACGACGGGCTGCCGTCGGATTCGCGCCACTTCGGCCATCTGGCCTATTCGGTGCCCGATATCTACGCCGCCTGCCAGACGCTGATGGACGCGGGCGTGACGATCAACCGCCCGCCGCGCGACGGCCACATGGCCTTTGTGCGCTCGCCCGACAATGTGTCGATCGAGCTGCTGCAGCAGGGCGATGCGAAGGACCCCGCCGAACCTTGGGCGAGCATGCCCAACACCGGCCACTGGTGAGCCGAGCCGGTGGGGGTGCGTCTCTCTGCCGTTCTGAGTGTCGGGCTGAGCCTCGGGCTGAGTCTCGGGTTGGGCTTTTTCGGCACCGGCGCTCTGGCGCAGCAGACGCATTGCCGACTGGCGCTGCTTTTGGCGCTCGATGTCTCCTCTTCGGTGGATGACAGCGAGTACCGGCTGCAGAAAGAGGGATTGGCCGGCGCGCTGCGCGATCCCGACGTGCGGCGCGCGATCCTCGAGGGCGGCGGCACCGTCGCCCTTTCGGCCTATGAATGGAGCGGGCGCAACCAGTCGCAGCTTGTGATGGACTGGGTGATGCTGAGCGATGAAGCGTCGATCGACGCTGCGGTCGTCCGGCTGCTGAGCGCGCCGCGCAGCTACAACCGCTACCCCACGGCGATGGGCTATGCGCTGGGATTTGGCGCGGGCATTCTGGAAACCGCGCCGGTTTGCGAGCGGCGGGTGATCGACGTGTCGGGCGATGGTATCACCAATGACGGCTTTCGTCCGCAGCAGGCCTACACCCATTTCCCCTTTGAGGGGGTGACGGTGAACGGGCTGGCGGTGATGGGCTCGGACCCGCGCGTGGTGGAATATTTCGAAGGTGAGGTGCGGCACGGGCCGGGCGCTTTTGTCGAGATCGCCGCGGGCTACGAGGATTTTCTTCGCGCGATGACGCGCAAGCTGTTTCGTGAGCTCAATGATATGATGGTGGGCGAATTGGTGCCCATGCCTGCGCTGCCGGGTCCCTTAGAGACGGAACTGCGCTAGGCCGCGCTTGGCGCGCAGGGGCCGCGACCCTATATCGGGCGCAAGAGCATCTGCGCGGAGTGTGATCCATGGGATATGCAAAGACGGCCCTGCTGATGGCCGCGATGACCGCCCTGTTCATGGGGCTGGGCTATCTGATCGGGGGCAGCACCGGCATGGTGATCGCGCTGATCTTTGCTGGCGGGATGAACGCCTTTTCGTGGTGGAACTCCGACAAGATGGTGCTGCGCATGCATGGCGCGCAGCCGCTGGCACCGGGCGACCGCTTTGGCCTGCATGAGATGGTGGCGCAGCTGTCGCGCAATGCGGGGCTGCCGGTGCCCAAGGTCTATCTGATGGACAACCCGCAGCCCAACGCCTTTGCCACCGGGCGCAACCCGCAGAATGCGGCGGTGGCGGTGACCACCGGGCTGATGCGCAGCCTTTCGCGCGAGGAACTGGCCGGGGTGGTGGCGCATGAGTTGGCGCATATCCGCAACCGCGACACGGCGATCATGACGGTGACGGCGACGTTTGCCGGGGCGATCTCGATGCTGGCCAACTTCGCCTTCTTCTTTGGCGGCTCGCGCGACGAGAACCGCATGGGGCTGGTGGGCACGCTGGCCATGATGTTCCTTGCGCCGATGGCGGCGGGGCTGGTGCAGATGGCGATCAGCCGGACGCGGGAATATGCCGCCGACAAGGCGGGGGCCGAGATCTGCGGCAATCCGCTGTGGCTGGCCTCGGCGCTGGGGCAGATCCAACGCGGCGCGGCGCGGATCGACAATCTGCGAGCCGAGGCGAACCCGGCCACGGCGCATATGTTCATCATCAACCCGCTGCATATGCACAAGCGCGACAACCTCTTTGCCACGCACCCGGCGACCGAGAACCGGATCGCTGCGCTGAAGGATCTTGCGGCGCAGGGTGGTTTTGGTCAGGGCGGCCTCGGGCAGGGCGGACCTCGTCAGAGCGCCCATCCGCAGAGCAGCGCCGCGCGTGGGGCAGGAACGGCCGATTGGTCCGGCGCGGGTGCCGAGTTTGACGGTGAGGAGCAGAGCCGCCCGAGCGTTGCGGGGCGTCCGCGCCCGGTGCCGCGCAAACGGCGCGACCGCGACGAGGGGCCTTGGAGTTGATCGAGAGTTGATCGCGAGAGCTGACCGAACGCCGGGCCCCCAACATCCAGCCTAGTAGATGTACCTGATCTGGTCGGTCCAGAACCGCTCAAGCCGGCGCAGACCTGTGTTCACATCCTCCAGCCCTTCGAGATCGACGATCTGACGCGCCTCCAGCCCTTCGGAGTGGCGGCGGAACAATTCGTCCACCAGATCGCGGATGTGACGGCCCTGATCGGTGAGCCGCACGCGCACCGAGCGGCGATCGATCTCGCACCTCTGGTGGTGCATATAGCCCATCTCGACGAGTTTCTTGAGATTGTAGCTGACGTTCGAGCCCTGATAGTAGCCGCGCGATTTCAGCTCACCCGCGGTGACCTCATTGTCGCCGATGTTGAACAGCAGCAGCGCCTGCACCGCGTTGATCTCTAGGATGCCGACGCGCTCGAACTCGTCTTTGATCACGTCGAGCAGCAATCGGTGCAGCCGCTCGAGCAGCGATAGGGTTTCCAGATAGCCGGCCACAAAGCCCGTGACCGGCCGGTTTCCCAAGGAAGCGTGAATGCTCATGACCGTCTCCGCCAGTACCGAATGAGCAATGGTTCTGGCGGGAAAAGACCAAGAATGCGTTAAATCTAGTCAGATGCGCCGAAAAGCGCGAATGTCGCGCTTTCCGGCCCGGCCCGATCCGCTCGCAGATCAGCCAGCGGAGGCGACGCGCGCGATGTCGGCGATCAGCGGGCGCAGCTCTTCGGGCGCGGGGCGCTGGCCGGAGATCCACTGATAGAGATCGGGGTCGTATTCTTCGAGCAGCGCCTCGAAAGCGTCGAGCTCTGCGGCGTTCATCTGGTCGAGCTTGGCGTCGCAGTAGCGCACCAGCAGGATATCCATTTCCTTGGTGCCGCGGCGCATCGAGCGCATCCGCAGCCGCTTGAGCCGATGCTCATGGGTTTCCCCGGTTGTCTGAGCCGTCATCTCACGCCCCTTCCTTCAAGAGCTTGCGCAGTTTCTTCTCGAGGCGGCCGAGACGTTCGCCCGCAGCGCGCATTTCGCCGCGCAGCGTGCGGAGTTCAAGCAGCGTTTCATCAAGGTCGGGTGAAATCTGCGGCTCTTCCTCGCCCGGGGCCGAAACACCGTCGCCTTCGCCGGTGATCAGCCAGACCATCGGCACGTTGAGCAGCCCGGCCAGCATCTGCAGCCGGTTGGCGCGCGGCTCGGAGAGATCATTTTCCCATCCTTGCAGCGTCTTGAGGCGCACGCCGAGGCGTTTGGCCAGCGTCTCCTGCTCCATCCCGGCGGCTTCGCGGGCGGCGGCGAGGCGGTCGCCGAAGGTTGCGGCCTCGGGGCCGTACCAGTCGTTCTCGTCTTCCATGACATCTCCTGTCGCGACCTAGGGGAAGTCGCTTGAACGGTGTCGGGCCGCAGCCTATGACATGAGGCGCAGCAATACAAACGGTGGCATAATGTCCTTTCTTTCCGACACTCTCTCTCGCGTGAAACCTTCGCCGACCGTGGCGGTGACACAGCTTGCCAACGAGCTGAAGGCCGCGGGCAAGGACGTTATCGGTCTTGGCTCGGGCGAGCCGGATTTCGACACGCCCGATCACATCAAGGCCGCCGCCATCGCCGCGCTCGACGCGGGCAAGACGAAATACACCGCGCCCGACGGCATCATCGAGCTGAAGCAGGCGATCTGTGCCAAGTTCAAGCGCGACAACGGGCTGACCTACACGCCGTCGCAGATCTCGGTCAGCACCGGCGGCAAGCAGGTTCTGTTCAACGCGCTGCTGGCGACGTTGAACCCGGGCGACGAGGTGATCATCCCGGCGCCCTATTGGGTGAGCTACCCGGATATGGTCAAGCTGGGGCAGGGCGAGCCGGTGTTCATCGACGGCGCGCCCGAGCGCGGCTACAAGATCACCCCCGAGCAGCTTGACGCGGCGATCACGCCGAAGACCAAGTGGTTCCTGTTCAACTCGCCGTCCAACCCCTCGGGTGCGGGCTATTCGCGCGCCGAGTTGAAGGCGCTGACCGACGTGCTGATGAAGTACCCGCACGTCTGGGTGCTGTCCGACGACATGTATGAGCACCTCGCCTATGACGACTTCGAATTCTGCACCCCCGCAGAGGTGGAGCCGGCGCTTTACGAGCGCACGCTGACGGTCAACGGTGTGTCGAAAGCCTATGCGATGACCGGCTGGCGCATCGGCTATGCCGGCGGCCCCGAGCATCTGATCGCCGCGATGCGCAAGATCCAGTCGCAGAGCACCACCAACCCCTGCTCGATCAGCCAATGGGCGGCGGTCGAGGCACTGAACGGGCCGCAGGAGTTCCTTGGCGAATGGGTCGAGGTCTTCAAGCGCCGCCGTGATCTGGTGGTGAACGCGCTCAACGCGGTGGACGGTATCGAATGCCCGACCCCCGAAGGCGCGTTCTACGTCTACCCGACGATCGACGGCCTGCTGGGCAAGACCTCGGCGGGTGGCACCAAGATCGAGAACGACGAGGCCTTCGCCAAGGCGCTGCTCGAAGAGCAGGGCGTCGCGGTGGTGTTTGGCGCGGCCTTCGGTCTGTCGCCGGCGTTCCGCATCTCTTACGCCACCTCGGATGAGGCGCTGACCGAGGCGTGCAAGCGCATCGCGGCCTTCTGCGAAGGGCTGAGCTGATGAACGGGGCGCTGCCGGACTTCTACTACCGGGTTCGCGACAACGGGGCCATGGTGTTCCGCGTGGACGGCGAGAACCGGCAGCGCCGCATCGAGATGGACCAGATCGCCGTGGTCAATCTCAACAAGGGCGAGATCAAGCCGCATGGCGAGCATGTGCTCTCGGATGAGGAGACCGCCGAGATCACCGCGTGGATGGAGGCGCGGCAGGCGCTGCTGGCGCGGCGGGCGCTCGACGACATTCACCGCACGGTGGATGGGCTCAATGTCACCGCGCAATGGGCGCAGTCGAAGGCCAGCGATGATGACCTCGACGAGGTGACCGATGCGCTGCTGCTGGCGATGCACGACCTGCGCAGCGTGCTGGTGCGGCGGCGGGCGGACCGGATCCTCAAAGGCGCGGCCCAGAAGGACTGAGCCGGTGCCGCGGCTTGGCTACTCGCCGAACTGCGCGCAAATCCAGTCGAACACCTCGCGCACCTCGCTGGAGGGCGCGCGCGACAGCATTCTCACCATATAGCCGCGCGGGCTCTGCAACTCGACAGGCAGGGCAGGGACCAGCGTGCCGGCCTCGATCCGGCTGTCGGTGAGGCCGCGCCATCCCAGCGCGATGCCGAGGCCGCGCTCGGCTGATTGGATGACGTGATCGTAGCTGTTGAAGCTGATGCGCTCGCCGCGTGTCTGCGCGCCGCCGGGATCAAGCTGCGACAGCCAACTGCTCCAGGTGAACCACGGCGCGTTGACCGCGGCGGTCAGCTCGATCAGCGGCAGCGCCCGCAATTGGTCGGGTCGCGCGAGATCGGGGTGCTGCTCCAGAAAGGCGGGGCTGCAGACCGCCTGCACCCGCTCGGGAAAGAGGCAGCGAAGGGCCTCGGTGTCTTGCTGCCGGGTCTCCATCCGCACCATCAGATCGACCTCGGGGCCGGGGGCGCTGTCGGGCAGCTGCCGGGTCAGCAGCGAGATCCCGAGATCGGGGAAGGCGGCGCAGAGCGAGGGGAAGACCGGCAGAAAGCGTAGCCCGGCAAAGGCCAGATCGGTCTCGATCACCACGGTGCGGCGGCGTGCCGGGCGTTGCAGCCGGGCAAAGGCAGAGGCCGCCTCGCCGAGATGCGGCGCGATGGCATCATGCAGGTCCTGCCCGGCGCGGGTCAGGCTGACGCCGCGCCGCTCGCGGTGCAGCAGCGGTTGGCCCAAAGACTCCTCAAGCGCCTTCATGCGCTGGCTGAGCCGCGGCTGCGAGAGCCCGGCAAGCTCCGCCGCGCGCGACAGCTGCCCAGTCTGCGCAACCAAAAGGAAGAGGCAGAGGTCGGCGCTGTAGCGGCTGAATGTGCTATAAGAATTGCCAATATCAGACATAAGCAGATTTCGCGGTTCATCGGGGCAAAAGTCAACTACTGTCTCGGAAACTTATATCACGACACCAAAGGCGATCGCGTCACGACCCTGGCCCTATGCGGGACCGGGGGCGATCTGTGGCGATGACGGACCCGCCGGTCTGTTCGCTTGCCGGGTGTCGCCCCATGACACGGAAAGGACTGCGCCCCGAATGAGCACTCAAGGCCGCCCCAATATTCTGATCTTCATGGTCGACCAGCTGAACGGCACGTTCTTTCCCGACGGTCCCGCCGACTGGCTGCACGCCCCGAACCTCAAGGCGCTGGCCGCGCGCTCGACCCGGTTTCGCAATGCCTATACCGCCTCGCCGCTCTGCGCGCCGGGACGGGCGAGCTATATGTCCGGCCAGTTGCCCTCGCGCACCGGGGTCTATGACAACGCCGCCGAGTTCGCCTCGTCGATCCCCACCTATGCGCACCATCTGCGCCGCGCGGGCTATCAGACCTGCCTGTCGGGCAAGATGCACTTTGTGGGTCCGGACCAGTTGCACGGCTTTGAAGAGCGGCTGACCACCGACATTTACCCGCCCGATTTCGGCTGGACGCCGGACTACCGCAAGCCGGGCGAGCGCATCGACTGGTGGTATCACAACATGGGCTCGGTCACCGGCTCGGGCGTCGCCGAGATCTCCAACCAGATGGAGTATGACGACGAGGTTGCCTATAACGCCACGCGCAAGGTCTACGACCTTGGCCGCGGCAAGGATGACCGCCCGTGGTGCCTGACGGTGAGCTTCACCCACCCGCATGATCCCTATGTGGCGCGGCGCAAATACTGGGACCTCTACGAGGACTGTGAGCACCTCGTGCCCGAGGTCGGGCCGATCCCCTACGAGGATCACGACCCGCATTCCAAGCGCATCTTCGACGCCAACGACTGGCGCAGCTTCAACATCACCGAAGAAGATGTGCGTCGCTCGCGCCGGGCTTATTTCGCCAATATCTCCTATCTCGACGACAAGATCGGCGAGGTCATGGAGGCGCTGCGCGGCACCCGGCAGGAAGACAACACGATCATCCTGCTGGTGTCGGACCACGGCGACATGCTGGGCAACCGTGGATTGTGGTTCAAGATGTCCTTCTTCGAGGGCTCGGCGCGGGTGCCGATGATGATCGCCGCGCCGCAGATGATGCCGGGGCGGGTCGACACTCCGGTCAGCAACATCGACGTTTGCCCGACGCTCTGCGATCTGGCGGGCGTGCCGATGGACGAGATCACCCCCTGGACCGATGGCGAAAGCCTCGTGCCGCTGGGGCAGGGTCGGGCGCGCGAGACGCCGGTGGCGATGGAATATGCCGCCGAGGCCTCTTACGCGCCGCTGGTCTGCCTGCGCGAAGGGCGCTGGAAATACACCCGCTGCGCGCTCGACCCCGATCAGCTGTTCGACCTAGAGGCCGACCCGCATGAGCTGACCAATCTCGCGGGCGATCCCGCGCACGCCGAGACGCTGGCGCATTTCAGCGCCATGGCCGATGCGCGTTGGGATCTCGACCGCTTCGACGCAGAGGTGCGCAAAAGCCAGGCGCAACGCTGGATCGTCTACGAGGCGCTGCGCAACGGCTCGTATTTCCCGTGGGATTTCCAGCCGCTGCAGAAGGCGTCGGAACGCTACATGCGCAACCACATGGACCTCAACGTGGTCGAGGAAAACGCGCGTTTCCCGCGCGGCGAATAAGCCGCAGTGACAGAACTGGCGCGCGGCCCACCCGCGCGCCCAACCCGGACGTTCAAAGGGCGCCACGACCGGGAGACATCAAAGCCCGCACAACAGGGACACATGCCGATGGCAAAGATTGAACCTCCCCTCTCAGATCTGCCGATCAAGACCGCCGACAAAGGCTTTTACAACGGCTTCTCGCTCGATGTGACCGTGACCTCCAAGCTCGCCGTGGGCGGGCTGGTGCTCTGGGCCGTCGCCTTCCCCGATCAGGCCGGAAACGTGCTTGGCGGGCTCAACACCTTCATCCTCGCCAACTTCGCCACGTGGTACATCTACGTGATGGCCTTCTTCGTGATCGTCTGCCTCGCGCTGGCGGCCTGGCCGGCGGCGGGCAAGCTGAAGCTGGGCCATGACGACGAGACACCGGAGTTCGACAACTTCTCGTGGTTCTCGATGATGTTCGGCGCGGGCATCGGCGTCGGCATGCTGACATGGGCGGTGGCAGAGCCGATCTACCACTTCCGCAACAACCCCGAGGTGATCCAGGGGCTGGCCGACGGCGAGAGCATGAACAACTTCATGAACGCCTATAAGTACAGCTACCTGCATTGGGGCTTCTCGGCGTGGTCCTCCTATGCCATCGCCGGGCTGGCGCTGGGGTATTTCACCTATCGTCGCGGGTTGCCGCTGACCATCCGCTCGTCGCTGACGCCGCTCTTCGGCAAGGCGCTCTCTGGCCCGCTCGGCCACCTAGTCGACATCGTGGCGGTGATCGCCACCATCCTCGGCGTGGCGCAGACGCTGGGCTTCGGCGTCGAGCAGTTCGTCGCGGGCATGAGCAAGATCGGCATCGGCGACTGGCTGGTGACCGAAGAGGGCAACGCCTCCCCGGCGGGCATCGTCGTGGCACTGGTGGTGATCATGGGGGCCTCGACGCTCTCGGCGCTGTCGGGCGTGGGCAAGGGCATCAAGTGGCTGTCGAACCTCAACATGGCGCTGTCGATCTTCCTGCTCGCCTTCCTGATGATCTTCGGCTCCACATGGTTCGGCCTGCAGGCGCTGTTCATGGGTATGGTCGATTACATCATCGCGCTGCCGAAGATGCTGTTCACCGTCTACCGCCCCGATGGCACCGAGACCGGTGACGCGCTCTCGGGCTGGCAGGGCGCCTGGACGGTGTTCTACTGGGCATGGTGGGTGGCCTTCGCGCCCTTCGTAGGTCTGTTCCTCGCCCGTATCTCGCGCGGCCGCACCATCCGCGAGTTCGTGCTAGGCGCGATGATCGTGCCGTCGATCATGTGCTTCGTCTGGTTCTCCTTCGCGGGCGGCACGGCGATCGACATGGAGCTTTCGGGCCTCGCCGATGGGGCGATCTTCGCCTCCACCGATGGCGGCAAGATCTTCACCATGACCGGCATCATGCTCGGCGATGTGCTGGGCTGGGGCATGGCGGTGATCATCGTGATCCTGCTGATGACCTATCTCGTCACCTCGGCGGACTCGGCGGTGCTGATCGTCAACACGATCAACGCAGCGGGCGACGAAGGTCCGAAGGCGCGGCCCCACATCATTTTCTGGGGCGTCACGCTGGGCGTCGTCGTCGGGGCGCTGCTGCTGGTCGGCGGGCTGACCGCGATCCAGACCGCCATGGTCATCGGCGCGCTGCCCTTCTCGGTGGTGATGCTGCTGATGTGCTTTGGCCTCTTCAAGGCGATCTACCGCGACGGGCTGCGCGCCCGCCACGGGGTGCCTTCGGTCACTGTTGAGCTGCCGCCCGCGGAGTGATCCAAAGCGGCACGATGGGGAGCCGGCCGGTGCAGCGATGCGCCGGCCGGTTTCCTTTTGCGTGCGTTGGCTTTGTTCGAATGTCCGCAAAGCGGTGCCAACGAGTGCGCTCTGACCGGATTGTTTCCCTATGCGCGGGTGCTTCGGTAAAATGCGGCGAAAGTTTGACTTGCTCTCCGCCGATGCTAGCCTGACCCTAAAGCAGTCCGGATTTTCCGTGTGTGAGGAATAAGATGCGAGTTCTCGAGCTTTGTGCCGCGCTGGCGGCGGTGACGATTTCGGCGGGCACGGTTATGGCCGGCAGCCAGGGCTATCCGGGCGATATGTATCTTCCCGGTCAGGCGGGCTTTGCCGTCGGCGGCAGCGACCAGCCGCTCATTCAAGCCTATCCCGGCCCCAATATGTGCACCCAAGGCAAGCAGCCGGTGATTGCGGGCGGGCAGATCTGGTGCGACGTGCCCACCGGTGGCACCTATTACAACCCGGCCAACTATGTGGCGCCGCGCGCCGCTGCGGTGCCCCTGCCGCGCGCCTATGCGCCGGTCGGCGAGAAGGGCGTCGCCTACCAATAACGGGCGGCACCGGGGAGGGCCGCAGATAGGGACTCTGAAGGGGCCCTTAGTGGCTTGGCTTTTTCCGGCGAGCCGCGTATACGCGCGGCTTGAACCAATTCCGGGAACCATCGCCATGCAGGGCAGTGCCAACCTCAACATCATGATCAAGGCCGCGCGCAAGGCGGGCCGCTCGCTGGTCAAGGACTTTCGCGAGGTCGAAAACCTTCAGGTCTCGATGAAAGGGGCGGGCGATTTCGTGTCCCGCGCCGATATCGCCGCCGAGAAGATTCTCAAAGAAGAGCTTCTGGGCGCGCGCCCGACCTACGGCTGGCTGGGTGAAGAGGGCGGCGGTCAAGACGGCGAGGATCCGACCCGGCGCTGGATCGTCGATCCGCTGGATGGCACCACCAACTTCCTGCACGGGCTGCCGCATTGGGCGATCTCCATCGCGCTCGAGCACAAGGGCAAGATCGTCGCGGGTGTGGTCTTTGACCCGGCCAAGGACGAGATGTTCTACGCCGAGAAGGGCGCTGGCGCATGGCTCAACGACTCGCGCCGCCTGCGCGTCTCGGGCCGTCACCGGATGATCGAGGCGATCTTCGCCACCGGCGTGCCCTTTGCCGCCAAAAAGACCCTTCCCGCCACGCTGAAGGACTTTGCCCGCCTGATGCCGGAATGCGCCGGTGTGCGGCGCTGGGGCTCGGCGGCGCTCGATCTGGCCTATGTGGCCGCGGGCCGCTACGACGGCTACTGGGAGCGTGAGCTGAACATCTGGGACATCGCCGCGGGCTCGCTCATTGCGCTCGAAGCCGGGGCGATGGTCGAGGGCGTGCGCGAAGATCAGGACCCGATGGAAACCGGTTCGATCCTCTGCGCCAGCAACAACATCTTCGATCCCTTTGCCAAGGTGATCCGCGAAATCTGACGCCGCGCCGCGTATTTATCGGAACAATGAAAGGGGAGCCGCACGGCTTCCCTTTTTCTTTGCGCTTCTTCTCTTTCCAAATACGCCCGCCGGAGGCGGTCCGGCACCTGCCGCCCGCTCAGCGGTCGGACGGATGGTTGACCCCATCGGTCCAGGGGATCTCGTATTGCGACGGGTTCACGCCGTCGATTGCGCCCATATTGACGCCATACTCATTGGGGTTCGAGCGGCGGCGGTGGTACATGTAGATGCCGCAGACCGAGCAGAAATAGTGTTGCGCGGTGTTGGTGCCAAATTGGTAGAGCGTCAGCCGGTCCGCGCCTTTCACCACCGTCACGCCATCAAGCGGCGCCGAGACTGCGGGCGCGCCGCGGCGGCGGCAGAAGGAGCAGTCGCAGCGGCGGGCGGTGCTCAGCCCATCGACCAGCGTCACCGACAGCTCGCAGGCGCCGCAGTGGCAGGTGACCCTAACGGGGCCGTCTTTGAATGCGGGATCGTTCAGTGACGTGACCATGGACCCTTCCTTCCGCTTCCATTGTTCCGGCGCCCGGCGCGCGGGACATGCGTCCGGCTCATAACATAGCGTGCCTCGGGGTGGGGAGGGGTGCCGTGGGTGCGGCTCCAGAAGGCCGGGCCGCCGCGCGCCAGCCAGACCGGCGCGATCATCGCGATACCCGCGAGGAAACCGCCCACATGCGCCCAATAGGCGACGCCGCCCTCGGCCCCGGCGCTGCCGATGCCGCTGAAGATCTGCATGCCGAACCACACCGCCAGTAGCAGCCACGCGGGCACGGGCAGCACCTTGAAGATGATGATCAGGATGATGAGGATATCGACCCGCGCCTTGGGGAACATCAGCAGATAGGCGCCCATCACCCCGGCGATGGCGCCCGAGGCGCCGACGGTGGGCACGGTCGAGGTCGGATCGGCGACGAATTGCAGCAGCGCCGCCGCGACGCCCGCGGCGAGATAGAAGAGCAGATAGCGCACATGCCCCAGCGCGTCCTCGATATTGTCGCCGAAGATGAACAGGAACAGCATGTTGCCCAGCAGGTGCATCAGCCCGCCATGCAGGAACATCGAGGTCAGGATGCCGCTGTAGCCATAGCCTTCGGCAATATGCGCCGGGAACAGCGCCCAGCGGTCGAAGAAGGCGTTGAGCGCGCGTGGATCGCCGAAGAGCCCCCAATAGCTGAGAAAGATCGCCACATTGGCGAGGATCAGCCCGTAGGTGACATAGGGCGTGCGGCCCGAGGGGTTGTGATCGCGGATCGGAAACATCGCGCAAAGAGTGACGCGGCGGCGGGCGGCGTCAAGGGCGGATCTCGAGGGCGGATCGTCGCTGGCACCGCGGTGCGCAGGAAAAGGGCCGCCCCGAAGGGCGGCCCGTTGCTTTTACATATTGCCGCCGAGCAGCGCGGCGTTGCCTCCCGAGGCGGTGGTGTCGATGCAGACGTGACGCTCGGCGCGGGCGTGGCCCTTGTCGGGGGCGCCGGTGATCAGTGTCAGGATCGGGCCCTCGCGTCCGGCCAGCGCCTGCCGGTAGGCGCTGGCCGCACCGGCATCGCCCCACCAGAGCGCCGCAGAGATGCCGCTCAGCGTGGCCAGCGTTTCGGGGGCGACCTTGCCGTGCGCGGTGATCGCCACGCCGCCAAGCGCGCGGATCGCGTCGGCCTGCGCCTCGGCGGCCTCCTGACCGGGGCCCATGCAGAGCACCGGCTCGCGCGCCAGCGTCATGTACTGGTTCGCCTCACCGGTCGGGCCGGGCAGGTCGCGGCGCTCGGGCTGGGGGGCGCAGCCAGCGGTCTTCAGCGCCTCCTCCAGCCGGGCGGCAACCTCATCAGTGCTCCAAGTGCCGCCCGCCATGGGCGCGGGATGCGCGCGGAAGCGGTCGACATAGAGCGGCCCGCCCGCCTTCGGCCCGGTGCCCGAGAGCCCCTCGCCGCCGAAGGGCTGGCTGCCGACGATGGCGCCGATCTGGTTGCGGTTGACGTAGATATTGCCCGCGTGCACGCGCTCGGTGACGTGCTGCACCCGGTCGTCGATCCGCGTCTGCAGCCCGAAGGTGAGGCCGTAGCCACGCGCGTTGATCGCGTCGATCACCTTGTCGAGCTCTTCCGAGCGGAAGGTGGCGACATGCAGCACCGGGCCGAAAATCTCACGCTCCAGATCGTCGATGCCCTTTACCTTGATGAGCGTCGGCGGCACGAAATACCCGGTTCCGGGCACGCTGATCTGTTTGATCAGGCGACCATCCGCCCGGGCTGCCTGCACATGGGCGTCGATGCCGTCCTGCGCCTCGGCGTCGATCACCGGGCCGAGGTCGGTCGAGAGGTGCCACGGGTCTGCCGGGTTGAGCGCATCCATGGCGCCCTTCAGCATTTCGATGAAATGCGGCGCGATGTCTTCCTGCACGTAGAGGCAGCGCAGCGCCGAGCAGCGCTGGCCCGCCGACTGGAAGGCCGACTCGACGATCGCCTGCACGGCCTGCTCGGGCAGGGCGGTGCTGTCGACGATCATCGCGTTGAGCCCGCCGGTCTCGGCGATGAAGGGCGTGCCGGGGGCGAGATGTTTGGCGATGGACTTATGGATGATCTGCGCGGTCTCGGTGGAGCCGGTGAAGGCGACGCCGTTCACCGCCGGGTTCGAGGTGAGCGCCGCGCCCACGTCTCCGGCACCGGGCAGCAGTTGCAGCGCGGTTTTCGGCACCCCGGCCTCGTGCAGAAGCTGGATGGCGCGATAGGCGATGAGCAGCGTCTGCTCGGCGGGTTTGGCAAGCACGGCGTTGCCCGCCGCAAGCGCGGCGCTGAGCTGGCCGGTGAAGATCGCCAGCGGGAAGTTCCACGGGCTGATGCAGGCAAACACGCCCTGCGGCGCAGCGCCTTCGGTGCGGGCCGCGTAATAGCGCAGGAAGTCCACCGCCTCGCGCAGTTCGGCGACCGCATCAAGCTGGGTCTTGCCAGCCTCGCGGGCGAGCACGGCGAAGAACTCGCCGAAGTTGGCCTCATAGAGATCGGCGGCCTTGTTCAGCACCGCAGCGCGCTCGGCGGGCGAGGCGCTCCACGGCTGCGCGGCGGTCGCAGCGGCGGCGACGGTCTCGGGGGTGGCCCATGTGATCTCGCCGGTCTTTTGCAGGGTGGCGGGGTTTACCACGTCCTCGGTGGCGCCCACGGGCGCGTCACAGGCGAGCAGCGGGCCGGCCTGCCAGACATGGCCTGCGAAAGGCGCGCGCGCCGCCTCGATACGGGCGATGGTGGGTCGGTCGGTGAGATCGAAGCCTTCGGAGTTGGCGCGCTCGGGCTGGAACAGCTCGGGGCCGCGGGCGAGCGTGCGATCATCCTTGGCGGCGAAAGGATCGGCGGCCACGGTCTCGGGCGCGACGCTTTCATCGACGATCTGGTTCACGAAGGAACTGTTGGCGCCATTCTCCAGCAGACGGCGGACGAGATAGGCCAGCAGGTCGCGGTGCGCGCCGACGGGCGCGTAGATGCGGCAGCGGGTCTTTTCCTTGTCGTGGACGATCTCGTGCAGCCGCTCGCCCATGCCGTGCAGACGCTGGAATTCAAAGCTGTCGCGGTCATCGCCAGCCATGTGCAGAATCGCCGCCACCGTGTGGGCGTTGTGTCCGGCGAATTGCGGGTAAATGCGGTCGGTCATGCCCAGCAGCTTGCGGGCGTTGGCGATGTAGGAAATGTCGGTGTTGTGCTTGGCGGTGAACACCGGGAAATCGGTCAGGCCCATGACCTGCGCGCGCTTGATTTCCATGTCCCAATAGGCGCCTTTCACGAGGCGGACCATGATCTTGCGGTCGAGCCGCTGGGCGGTGGCATAGAGCCAGTCGAGCGTCTGGCTGGCGCGCTTGCCGTAGGCCTGCACCACCACGCCAAAACCGTCCCAACCGTCGAGGCTGCGCGCGGCCAGCGCCGCCTCGATCACGTCGAGCGAGATGGCGAGGCGGTCAGCCTCTTCGGCGTCGATGTTGAGGCCGATCTTCGACTGGGCGGCCATTTCGCACAGTTCCACCAGACGCGGCACCAGCACGCGCATCACGTCGGCATGCTTGGCCTCTTCATAGCGCGGGTAGAGCGCCGAGAGCTTGACCGAGATGCCGGGGTTGTCGCGCAGATCGTCCTTTTTGGCGGCTTTGCCGATGGCGCGGATCGCGTCGGCATAGGCGGTGAAATAGCGCAGCGCGTCGGGCTCGGTGCGCGCGGCTTCGCCCAGCATGTCGTAGCTGTAGGTGTAGCCCTTGGCCTCCTGCTGCGACCCACGCTTCATCGCGCTCTGGATGGTCTCGCCCAGCACGAATTGCGCGCCCATTTCCTTCATCGCGCGGCCCACGGCCTTGCGGATCACCGGCTCGCCCAGACGGCGCATGGCCGAGCGCAGGTGGCCGACGGGGCCGGGGCGCTGGTTCGGATCGAGCACCTTGCCGGTGAGCAGCAGCGCCCAGGTCGAGGCATTGACCAGCGGAGAGGTCGACCGGCCCATGTGCTTGCCCCAGTCCGAGGGCGCGATCTTATCCTCGATCAGCGCGTCGATAGTCTCGGCATCGGGCACACGCAGCAGCGCCTCGGCAAGGCACATCAGCGCGATGCCCTCGTCGGTCGAGAGACCGTATTCGGCGAGGAAGACCTCCATCAGTCCCGGCTTGGCGCTGCCACGGATGGCGCGCACGAGGTCTGCGCCGCGGGCGCCGATCTTGGCGCGGTCGGCCTCGCTCAGCGCGGCAAGCTCGCGCAGGCGGGCAATGGTCAGAGCCTCATCGGCATAGGTGGCGGCATCCATTTCGGCGCGCAGGTCGTGCAGGGTGTCGTAGGGCATGGTTCTCTCCGGGCGTTTGCTCTAAGATACAGCAGGTCTGGCAGTCGAATTTCCTTAAAAGGGTATTTCTAGGGGGCGAGTGATCCGAAAATGATGGAAGTCACGATGCAAAACGTCACGGACGAATTCGATAGGTTCGACCGGGCGATTCTCACCACGCTGGCCGAGGAGGGGCGGCTGTCGATCACCGAACTGGCGCGGCGCATCGGGCTGTCGAAAAGCCCGACGCAGGCGCGTCTCCGGCGGCTTGAGGACCTTGGCGTGATCCGTGGTTATCGCGCCATTCTCGACCCGATCCAACTTGGGCTCGACCATGTGGCCTTCGTCGAAGTGCGCATGTCCGACACGCGCGAAAGCTCTCTCGACGCCTTCAACGCGGCGGTGGCGGCGATTCCCGAGATCGAGCAGGTCCATCTGATTGCAGGAAATTTTGACTATCTTCTCAAGGTCCGCACCTCGGATATGCGCAGCTACCGGCGGGTTCTGGCCGAAAAGCTTTCGACCCTGCCGCATGTCTCGACCACATCGACCTATGTTGCGATGCAGGCGGTCAAAGAAGACGGGCTGGCCGAAATCTCTGGCTGAGCGGCGGCCCATAGCGGCAAAGGAGGACGTCCGATGCGAGGTTTGACGATCATGGCGCTGTGCCTTGTGGCGGGGCCGCTGGCGGCACAGGAACTTCCGGTGCATGTGGAGCTTTCCTGCGACGAAGGGGCGGCGTCGCTGACCCTGCAGGGCGAAAGCGGCACGCTGCACTATAGTGGCGCGGAAATGCCCATGGCGCGGGTGCAGGCGGCCTCTGGCGTGAAGCTGGAGTCGATCGACGACCCGGAAACCTTCGTCTGGACCAAGGGCGAGGACGCGATGATGCGCATCGCCGGGCAGGACCTGAGCAATTGCACGGTCGCCACGACATCCGAGGTGACCGGCACCCCATGGACCTTGGCCACGCTTGATGGCGCGCCGGTCACCGATCCGGCGCCCGAGATCAGCTTTGGCGAGGATGGCACCCTGAGCGGCAGCGCCGGGTGCAACACGTTCACCGGCACTTGGGCGACGGAAGAGGGCATGCTGGAAATCAGCCCGCTCGCCACCACGCGGAAGGCCTGCGAGCCCGGCGTGATGGCGCAAGAGGATGCGTTTCTGGCGTTCATGGGCGCGCTGTCCGACCTGCGCTTCGGCCCGGAAGGAGAGCTTCAGTTGATCGCTGATGACGTCACGAGAGCGACCGCGACGCGCTGATCTGCTGCGTCGCGCCCTCTGGCCAAGCGTGCCGAAATCCGGCACAGAGGGCGCGGGCCCGCGTGGTGGAATGGTAGACACAGGGGACTTAAAATCCCTAGCCTTTATGGCGTGCCGGTTCGAGTCCGGCCGCGGGTACCACTGATCAATCCCAAAGCATTGTTTTGCATCGGCTTTTGTCCATGGGCAGCCGAGGCGTAGCGTATTTTGGCGCGCACATCCGGACTTTGAACTCATACCAGGGCGGCAGCGCCTAGTTCGTTCGCCAAGGTCCATCTGGCCCTTTGCGCCACGATCCGCCCGAGAGCTCCCCTTCTCTGAGGTCGTGCCAGCGCGCCGCTTGCTCTGCCAGAGCCGCCTCCCTCGGCAATCTCCACGCGGGTCTGAAAAAGCTAACGACAGGCGCGCGAATCTGCCTATCGTGAGGCAATTGATTAATTTTCATGGAGTTGGCGGTGGAGTCACAAGCGATCCACCCATTGGCTCCGGAGCACATTCCTGGATATGTGGCCGGCGCGGATGGCAGTGATGTATTGTTCACGGCGATGGCGATCTTCGGGATCGTGCTGATCATCGGCCTTGGTGTTCTTTATCTGACGCTCCATTCGATCCCCGAGCGCATGGCGCATAAGTCGAGCCATCCGCAGTTGCAGATCGTCGGGATCCTCGCGCTGCTGGCGCTGTTCACCCACAACAACCTGTTCTGGGTCGCGGCGGTTCTGGTGGCGGGCTTTCAGTTTCCAGACATGCTCTCGCCGCTGCAGTCCATCGCCCGCTCCTTGGCAAAGCTTGCCGGCCGTCCCATCAACGAGAATGTCCCAGAGGGCGACGCCCCACAGCCGGCCTTCCGCCATCATGACGGGGAGGGCTGAGCATGCTTGAAGCCATCCTTTGTTCGCTGGTCTCGCTCGTGCCGGACTACCTCTATCGCCGCTACGCGCAGGGCAAACGCTTTGGGCACGAACTGACGCTGTTTTCGGTCTGGTACGAATTGCGCTGGGGGCTGACGCTGTGGATTTTCCTCACCGTCTCGCTGATCACCGTGCTGTTCTACTATCACCCCGCCAGCATCTCGGTGTCGTCCTACTTCCGCACGGTGACGATCCTGCCGCAGGTGAGCGGGCGGGTGTCGGAGATTTACGTCGAGAACAATGAGAGGGTGTCGGCGGGCGATCCGCTGGTGCGGCTCGACGGGCTGTCGCAACAGGCGCAGGTGGATGCGGCGCAGGCGCTGCTGGCCGAGACCGAGGCTTCGGCGAAGCTGGCGCAGACCGATTTGGCGCAGGCCGACGCGGGTATCGCGCAGGCGCGCGCGGCCTTGGTTCAGGCGCAGGAAGAGTTGGCACGAAACGAGCAGCTGCGCGATCAGGGCTCGAGCGCGGTGCGGCTTGTGGAGATCGAGCGCTACGAGAATATCGTCGATCAGCGCGAGGCGCAGTTGCGGGCGGCCGAACTGCAGAAGGAAAGCGCGCAGCAGCAGATCGACGAGGTGCTGCCCGCCAAGCTCGAAAGCGCGCGGGCGCAGCTGGCGCTGGCCAAGGCCGAGTTTGACAAGACGCTGATCTCTGCCGGGGTCGATGGGCGGATCGAGCAACTGGCCCTGCAGGTGGGGGATTTCATCAGCCCGCTTGCGCGGCCCGCGGGGATCTTCGTGCCGACCGAGGCTGGAAAGGAGCGCTTTCAGGGCGCGTTCAACCAGATCGCCGCACAGGTGATCCATCCCGGCATGGTCGGAGAGATGGGCTGCATGAGCAAACCGCTCGACATCATTCCGCTGGTGGTGACCGAAGTGCAGGACGTGATTCCGTCCGGTCAGTTGCGTCCCTCGGATCGGCTTGTCGATCCGCAGGACGACGTGCGACCGGGCAGCGTGCTGGTCTATCTCGAGCCGCTTTATTCGGATCAGCCCACCAATGTGCCACCGGGCAGCAGCTGCACCGTGATGCTCTATACCGACAATCACCACCGGCTCGAACATGAGGAGATGAGCACCGGCAAGCGCGTCTTCCTGCATGTGGTGGACACGATTGGCGTCGTGCACGCGGCGGGGCTGCGGCTGCGGATGCTGTTCCTGCCGGTGCAGACACTGGTGTTTTCGGGCGGCCACTGAGGCCACTGGAACCGGCGCGCGGTCAGGGCAGGTCCGATCAGGGGCAGATCAGGGCAGGACGGGGGCCTCGGTCTTCGCCTGCGGCAGGCTCTCGAGATGCGCCAGCACCTCGGCGAGCGGCATCACATCGGCATAGCGCCTTCCCATGTCGCAGAGGTTGGCGGCATGGGTCTGCGCGTCGTGGTCGCCGCTGCACTCCTCGGGCAGGATCACCCGGAACCCATGCGAGAAGGCGTCGATCACCGAGGCGCGGATGCAGCCCGAGGTCGCGCAGCCGGTGACGATCACTGTGTCGACGCCCTCTTGCGTGAAGAAACTCGACACGCCGGTCTGGAAGAAGATCGAGGGCGCGCGCTTGATCACCAGCGTGTCATAGGCCGGATCGTGGATGCGCGGGTCTAGATCGCACCCCGGTGTGCCGAGGATCCAGTTCTCGACATCGGCGATCTTCCAGCGCAGCGCGTCGCGGGCAGAGCTGTAGCCGGTCACGCAGCTTGCCACCGGCAGCCCGGCGGCGCGGGCCGGGGCCAGCAGTCGCGCCGTGGCCTCCACCGCCGCGTCGATGCGGGCGCCGCCGCCCATCGGAAAGCTGGGGTCGGTGAGGCTGCGCTGGAAGTCCACCACGACGATGCCGCAGCGCCGACCAAAGCCGATCTTCGTGCTGTCGAAGCCCAGAGAGGCGTAGCGGCTGTGCGTGTCCATGGCGTGGGTCTCCTGCAAAAGTCCGTACAAATTGAGCGGCGCGACGGCATAGTGTCAACGAATGCGCTTTGGGTGGTCGCTGCGTGGCGTCGCGGCGGGACCGTCTTGCCTAAGTCACGGGCAGGCAGGCTGTCGCGCGCCCAAAGAGCTAGTCGCTCAGGTGATGGCTTTTGCCATAAGGTATGCGCTTGGTGCATATCCGGGCTGCAGGGCGGATCTCGGTCTGGAAGGGCGGAGCCAGACTTGCATAGATGGTGGGTAAGGCGCCCCGGCGCTGCGGCACGGGCGTGCGCCCCTTGCGGCGCGGCGGGTGGGGCGCGCAGCGGAGGAGCACAAATGAACACCCACGCCCGTATCGCCTTTCCCGATCTTCGCGCCAAGACCATGAGCGCCGAGGATGCCGCGGCGCTGATCCACGACGGTATGACCATTGGCATGAGCGGCTTCACCGGCTCGGGCTATCCAAAGTCCGTACCCACGGCGCTGGCCGCGCGGATTGATGCCGCCCATGCCGCCGGGAACCCGTTCCGCGTGAAGGTCTGGACCGGCGCGTCGACCGGCCCCGAACTCGACGGTGCATTGGCCCGTGCCCATGGCATCGAGTTTCGCATGCCCTACAACTCGGACCCGATCGCCCGCGAGCAGATCAACTCGGGCGAAATGAACTATGTGGACATGCACCTCAGTCAGGTGGCGCCGGTGGTCTGGGAAGGGTTCCTCGGCAAACTCGACGTTGCGGTGGTCGAAATCTCGGGCATCACCGCCGATGGCGATCTGATCCCCTCCAGCTCGATCGGCAACAACAAGACGTGGCTCGATCAGGCCGAGAAGGTGATCCTCGAGGTGAACCGCTGGCAGAGCGATGCGCTCAATGGGATGCACGATATCTACTATGGCACCGCGCTGCCGCCGAACCGTGTGCCGATCCCGCTGGTGCGGCCCGACGACCGCATCGGCCAGCGCCATTTCCGCATCGACCCCGAGAAGGTGGTCGCCGTGGTCGAGACCGAGGCGCCGGACCGCAACCTGCCCTTCGCCGAGCCCGACGCGGTGGCCACAGCCATTGCCGGGCACCTGCTGGATTTCCTTGCCCATGAGGTGGCGCATGGCCGCCTGCCTGCGAACCTTCTGCCGCTTCAGTCGGGCGTGGGCAATGTCACCAACGCGGTGCTCTCGGGGCTGTTGGACTCGCCCTACCACGATCTGACCGCCTACACCGAAGTGGTGCAGGACGGGATGCTCGACCTGCTGGACGCGGGCAAGCTGCGCATGGCCTCGGCCACGGCCTTCTCGCTCAGCCCCGATGCGGCGGAGCGCTTCAACAATGATGCGATGCGCTACCGGGACAAGCTGATCCTGCGTCCGCAGGAGATCTCGAACCATCCCGAACTGGTGCGCCGCCTTGGGTGCATCGCGATGAACGGGCTGATCGAGGCGGACATCTACGGCAACGTCAACTCGACGCATGTCATGGGCTCGCGCATCCAGAACGGCATCGGCGGCTCGGGGGATTTTGCCCGCAACGCCTATCTGTCGATCTTCATGACGCCTTCCACGGCGAAGGGCGGCAAGATTTCTGCCATCGTGCCGCAGGTGGCACATGTGGATCACATCTCGCAGGACGTGCAGGTGATCGTCACCGAGCACGGGCTCGCGGACCTGCGCGGGCTGGCACCGCGACAGCGCGCCGGGGTGATCATCGACCGCTGCGCCCATCCCGACTACAAGCCGATGCTGCGGGACTACTATGCGCGGGCGCTGCAGGGCTCCTTTGGCAAGCACGCACCGACACTGCTGAACGAGTCGCTCAGCTGGCACCAGCGGTTCGTCGAGACGGGGTCGATGAAGTAGGGCAGGCGCTGGCCCGGCGGCTTCGCCTTGCTCCGGGCGTTCAGTGCTCGATGAAATGAAAAAAGCCCGGCCAATGGCCGGGCTTTTGCATCTCAAAAGAGGGCAGGGCCTCAGATGTTCTCGGCCTGCGGCATGCCGAGGATATGGAAGCCGCCGTCCACATGCAGGATCTCGCCCGTGGTGCAGGCGCCCGCGTCGGAGACCAGATAGACCGCCGTGCCGCCCACCGCCTCGAGCGTCGCGTTGGAGCGCAGCGGGGTGTTCTGCTCGGTGAACTTGTAGGTCTTGCGCGCGCCGCCGATGGCCGCGCCCGCGAGGGTCTTCATCGGGCCGGGGGAGATCGCGTTCACGCGGATGCCCTCGGGGCCGAGGTCGTTCGCCAGATAACGGGTCGCCGATTCCAGCGCCGCCTTGGCCACGCCCATGACGTTGTAATTCGGCACGACCTTGATCGAGCCGTCGTAGGTGAGCGTCAGCAGCGTGCCGCCGTTCTCGACCATCAGCGGATGCGCGCGGCGCGCCACTTCGATGAACGAGTAGCAGGAGATGTCCATCGAGTTCTTGAAGTTCGAGCGGCTGGTGTTGAGGAACCGGCCGGTCAGCTCGGATTTGTCCGAGAACGCGATGGCGTGGACCACGAAGTCGATGGTCGGCCAGCGCGCGCCAAGCTGTTCGAAGGCGGCGTCGAGCGAGGCGTCGTCGGTGACGTCCACATCGACCATGAAATCCGAGCCGACGCTCTGCGCCAGCGGCTCCAGCCGCTTGCCGAAAGCCTCGCCCTGATAGGTGAAGGCAAGCTCCGCCCCCGCCTCGTGCAGCGCCTTGGCGATGCCCCACGCGATGGAGCGGTCGTTCGCCACCCCCATGATCAGCCCGCGCTTGCCCTTGAGAAGCTCGCCCATGTCCGTCTCTCGCCTGTTATTCTTGATATTTGCTGAGCAGCATCGACCCGTTGGTGCCGCCGAAGCCGAAGGAGTTGGTCATCACCGTATCGAGACCTGCGTTCTCGACGAGGCTGGTGGCAATCTCTGCGGGTTTCAGCGCCGGGTCCAGCGTCTCGACGTTGATCGAAGGGGCGATGAAGTCGTTCTGCAACATCAGCAGACAATAGATCGCCTCTTGCGCGCCAGTTGCACCCTGGCTGTGACCGGTCATCGACTTGGTCGAGGAGACCAGCGGCGTGCTGCCATCGCCGAAGACGCGGCGCACCGCCTCGATCTCGCCCACGTCGCCGACCGGGGTCGAGGTGCCATGCGCGTTGATGTAGCCGACCTTGCGGTGCTCGGGCAGGGTCTGCAGCGCAAGGCGCATGGCGCGCTCGCCGCCCTCGCCTGAAGGGGCGACCATGTCATGGCCGTCGGAGGTGGCGGCGTAGCCGGTCACTTCCGCATAAATCTTGGCACCGCGTGCCTTGGCGTGCTCCAACTCTTCGAGCACGACGATGCCGCCGCCCGCCGAGATGACGAAACCGTCGCGGCCCGCGTCGAAGGCGCGCGAGGCCTTCTCGGGGGTGTCGTTGTACTTCGAGCTCATCGCGCCCATGGCGTCGAAGAGGCACGACAGGGTCCAGTCGAGCTCTTCCCCGCCGCCGGCGAACATCACGTCCTGCTTGCCCATCATGATCTGCTCGGCGGCGTTGCCGATACAGTGCAGCGAGGTCGAGCAGGCCGAGGTGATCGAGTAGTTGATGCCCTTGATCTTGAACGCGGTCGACAGGTTCGCCGAGATCGTCGAGCACATCGCTTTGGGCACCGCGAAGGGGCCGACGCGCTTGGTGCCGCCGGTCTTCAGAACGGTCTGATGCGCGGTCAGCAGCGCCGAGGTCGACGGGCCGCCCGACCCGGCGACGAGGCCGGTGCGCGGGTTGACCACATCCGACTCCTCAAGCCCCGCATCGGCGATGGCCTGCGTCATGGCGATATGGGCATAGGCCGCACCCGGGCCCATGAAGCGCAGGGTGCGCTTGTCCACGTGCTCTGCCACGTCCAGATCGACCGCACCGGCGATCTGGCTGCGGAACCCGTGCTCTTGCATCTGCGCGTTGGCGCTGATGCCGGAGCGGCCCGCCTTCAGCGAGGCGAGAACTTCTTCGGCGTTGTTGCCGATGGACGATACGATGCCCAGTCCGGTGACGACGACTCGACGCATGGGAACCCTCCCTCTCAGCTCTCGGAGAGAGCGACTTTCATGTCTTTGACTTGGTAGATGACTTCGCCATCTGCCTCGACGATGCCGTCAGCAACGCCCATGGTCAGGCGGCGGGTCTGCACGGCCTTGGTGAAATCGACCTTGTAGGTCAGCATCTTGCGATCCGGGCGCACCATGCCGGTCAGCTTCACCTCACCCACGCCAAGCGCGTAGCCGCGGCCCAGCCAGCCGCGCCAGCCGAGGTTGAAGCCGGTCAGCTGCCACAGGCCGTCGAGGCCGAGGCAGCCGGGCATGATCGGGTTGCCGGGGAAATGGCAGTCGAAGAACCACAGGTCCGGGGTGATGTCGAATTCCGCCACCACGTGGCCCTTGCCATGCAGGCCACCGTCGCCGGAGATCTCGGTGATGCGGTCCATCATCAGCATGGGCGGCGCCGGAAGCTGGGCATTGCCCTCTCCGAAGAGCTCGCCGCGCGCGCATTTCAGAAGATCTTCCTTGCCGAAGCTGGTCGGATAGTCGGCCATGCAGGCGCGCCCCTTTGTCCTTTGTGTCAAGTTGCGCCCCCTCTATCACCGCGAAACCGCGCCATGCAAGCCTGCGCGTCGACGCGGCGCGTTGGGGCCCGCGCACTTGGCACGTAGGTTTTCCGTTTGAAATAGGGGGGGCTGGTCCTCTATATATGGCAGGCACAGACAGCCGAGCGGACCAACGAATGACTTCCGAAGCCATCCAGAGAGGCAGTGACTGGTTGAACCAGGCAGGGCTCCGGCCCACCCGGCAGCGCGTTGCGCTGGCGGCGCTTCTCGTCGGCGACGGCAAAGATCGGCACGTCACCGCAGAGAGCCTCTTCGCCGCGGCGCAGTCGCAGGGCGAGAGCGTGTCGCTCGCCACGGTCTACAACACGCTGCGCGCCTTCTGCGAAGCGGGGCTGATTCAGGAAGTGACCGTCGACGGCAATCGCAGCTATTTCGACACCAACACCCATGACCACCCGCATTTCTTCTGGGAAGGCGAGGGGCATCTGACCGACGCGCCGTCGGAGGAACTGGTGATCTCGAAGCTGCCGCAGGCCCCCGAAGGTGCCGAGATTGCGTCGGTCGATGTGGTGATCCGCCTGCGCAAGAAGTGAGCGGTCGTAGTTGACGTGAAGGGAGGGGCGCTGCCCCTCTTGGCCTGCGGCCAATTCACCCCGGCGTACTTTTGAAGAGAAGAAGGTGGGAAGGGCGAAGCTTTGGGCGGGAACCTGGCGCCCGGCATGGGCGTTTTTCGGGTAACCGAGAAAGGAGGCCCATCATGAGCCGCAAGCTTACGCTGCAATCCATCGAGCCGCTGACCCACGACGTGCACCACCTGGTGTTCGACAAGCCGGAGGGGCTGGAGTTCACCCCAGGACAGGCCATCGACATGGCGCTCGACCGTGACGGCTGGCGCGAAGAGAAGCGCCCCTTCACCTTCACCTCGCTGCCCGGCGAAGGCGCTCTTGAGTTCGTCATCAAATCCTATCCCGAAAGCGCCGATGGCCATGACGGGGTGACCGAGCGCATCGGCAAGATGCAACCCGGCGATACGGTGCTGGTCGAGGAGCCTTGGGGCGCGATCGAAGACCAGGGGGATGGCGTGTTCATCGCGGGCGGCGCCGGGGTCACGCCCTTCATCGCCATCCTGCGCAAGAAGCTGGCCGAGAATGGCACGCTTGCGGGCAACACGCTGGTGTTTTCCAACAAGATCGAGGCCGACATCATCCTGCGCGAAAGCTTCGAGCAGATGGCCGGGCTCGACACTCGTTTCATCGTCACCGATGAAGAGCAAAGCCCGCTGCACCGCGAAAAGATCGACGCGGACTTGCTTGCGGGCGTGGTTTCTGCCGATCGCGATGTTTGCTATGTCTGCGGGCCGGACCCGATGCTGGATGACATGGCCGCGGCGCTGAAGTCGATCGGCGTGTCCGAAGACCGGATCGTCATGGAAGAGTTCGACTGACGCTCAGAACCACTGTCCCGGCTCCATCAGCCCCAGATCCAGCAGCTGCCGCGAGTGCCATTCGAAACGCGCCGAATTGTGCCAGCGGAAGCTTGCGATGTCGTGGCTGGAGCCGGGATTTCGTTTCAGCGCCTTGGCGGTGCGGAATGAGGCCAGCGCAGCGGTCAGGTTGTTGTGCCACGGACAGGCGTAGGTGTTGTATTCCTCATCCGAGAAGGTGTGATCCTCGCGCAGCACCAGCCCGCGCTTGGCACGGAAGAGGGCGATCCGGTCGATCTTGCGCCGCTCGGGCGGCACATGCTCCTCGTAGCGCCAACGCAGACCACCGAAGAAATCCAGTTGCCGCTCCTTGGGCGCCCCGCCGCGCGGCGCATCGCTGCGCGCCAGCGCGTAATAGCCCGAGCGGTCCAGCCATGCGTCGTCAAGCGACACCGCGTCCGGCGCGTGCTTCAGGTCACCGGCATAAAGATCGACCACATAGGTGAGCATGGCATCGCGCCGCTCTTCGGTGTGGAAGGCGAGCATCTCGCCGACGCTGCGCGTCTCGCAGAACGGGTAGAACAGGAACTCGGCGTTGTAACAGTAGTGCATCCAGCGCCGCGGCGCAGCGGCGGCGACGCGGCTCACGGCGCGCTGCACGGCCCCGGGGTGGTGCGGCTCGAAATCGATACGTGCGGTGCGTTCGGCGACATCCGGCGACAGCGTCAGATGCGGCGGCATGAACAGCAGCACCGGAGAAAAGCCAAGCTGCATCAGGTGGCGCGCGGTGGTGTTCACCTCGGTCTGATCCTCGCAGAAGATCATCCCCAGTGGGCGCTTGCCCGACCCGGTCACGCCCTGTTTCAGCGCCTCATTCAACCCGCTATACTGCATCCGCTCTTTGCCCGGCGTTTTTCGCGACAGTCGGGGAAAAGCGGATGCATTGCAAGTCGGGGCCTGTTTGCGGTATGCGCACGCCTTGAACCGCGGAACCGGAGTCGCCCTCATGTCCCAGCCCAAGAAGCTCTACATCAAGACCTATGGCTGTCAGATGAATGTCTACGACAGCGAGCGCATGGTCGAAGCGCTCGGCGGTCAGGGCTATGTGGAGACGCAGAGCCCCGATGATGCGGATATGATCCTGCTCAACACCTGCCACATCCGCGAAAAGGCCGCCGAGAAGGTCTATTCGGAATTGGGCCGCTACAAAGGGCTGAAGGCCGAGAAGCCTGACCTGAAGATCGGCGTTGCGGGCTGCGTGGCGCAGGCCGAGGGCGAAGAGATCATCCGGCGCCAGCCCATGGTCGATCTGGTGGTCGGCCCGCAGAGCTATCACCGCCTGCCGGAGATGGAGGCGAAGGCAGGGGCAGGGGTGAAGGCGCTCGACACCGATTTTCCCGAGGAAGACAAATTCGAGAAGCTGAAGTCGCGCCCCAAGGCCAAGCGTGGCCCGACCGCGTTTCTGACGGTGCAGGAAGGCTGCGACAAGTTCTGTGCCTTCTGCGTCGTGCCCTATACCCGCGGTGCCGAGGTGTCGCGCCCCGCCGAGCGGGTAATGGCCGAGGCGCGCGATCTGGTCGAACGCGGCGTGCGCGAGATCACCCTGCTGGGCCAGAACGTCAACGCCTACCACGGTCACGACAAGGGGCTGGCCGGGATCATCCGCGATCTGGCAAAGATCGACGGGCTGGAGCGCATCCGCTTCACCACCTCGCATCCCAACGACATGGACGATGACCTGATCGCCGCCCATGGCGAGGTCGAAAAGCTGATGCCTTATCTGCACCTGCCGGTGCAGGCGGGCTCGGACAAGATTCTCAAGCGGATGAACCGCCAGCACACCGCCGAGAGCTATCTCAAGCTCATCGAACGGCTGCGCGCGGCGCGCCCCGATCTGCATATGTCGGGGGATTTCATCGTCGGCTTCCCGGAAGAAACCGAGGCGGATTTTCAGGCCACGCTCGATCTGGTCGAGGCGGTGCAATACGGCTCGGCCTTCTCGTTCAAATACTCCGAACGTCCCGGCACGCCGGCGGCAGAGCGCCCGCAGGTGCCCGAGGATGAAAAGGACGACCGCCTGCAGCGCCTGCAGGCTTTGCTCACCAAACAGCAGCGCGCGCTTCAGGACGCGATGGTCGGACGAGAGGTCGGGGTGCTTTTTGAAAAGCCGGGCCGCCTGCCGGGGCAGATGGGAGGCAAGTCCGACTATCTGCATGCGGTGCATGTGATGGGCGAGGGGCTGCAGCCGGGCGATCTGCGCCGGGTGCGCATCGTCGAGTCTGGCCCCAACTCGCTGAAGGGCGAATTGCTGTAAGCATCGCCCGCCACCTCCGGCGCGGAAAATGCGGCGTATTTTTGTCACAGGGCCGGGTTAACTTGTCTGACTGACCCCAGATCCGCGACAGTTCGGCCTCAGAGCCGCCGGTGGTGTCGCTGCGGACACAATATCTGGTGGTTTTCCCTTCACAGGCGAGAAATTGCTGATACTCTCGCGAACCGTAATAGGTTTGCGCGGGGAGGGCCGGATGTGCCGCCCCTCGTCTCATTGGGTATCAGATTGAAGGGGACAGAGGCTGTGGTGAAACGCTTTTCCAAGGCCCTTCGCGGCGTTCTGGGGGTGGCAGCTGTATCGGCGCTCGCCCTCACCGGGATCGCCGCCCCGGCGGCCTCGGCCGCGGAAGGCTACAACACTCCGGTGATCTCGACGCAGAACACCCGCACGATCCGCGGGCAGCAGTATATTCCGGGCATTTCGCTGTCGCCTGACGGCTGCGAGATCTGGGTCATGGACGACGGCGCCGAAGGCTATGCGGTCTCGCGCGTGACCCGTGACGGGCGCCCGGTCTGCCACGAGATCAACATCTGCGGCACGCTCAAGGCGGATCAGTATTTCGCCACCGACAGCTACAAGATCTATCCGCAGAGCCGCTACCGGCTCGAGGAGTTCTTCCGCGACTCGAAAGCCTTTGGCTACATCATCGTCGGCCACACCGACGCGCGGGCCAGCAATGCCTACAATGATCGCCTCAGCCTGAACCGTGCAAATTCGGTCGCGGCGGTGGCCAATGCCAACGGCGCGCGGGTGATCGACGTGCGCGGCTATGGCGAGAATTATCCGGTAGCGAGCAACCGCACCGCCGAAGGCATGGCGAAGAACCGCCGCGTCGAAATCCTGTGCGTGCGCTGAGGGGGCTGGCAGAATGAACTTCGCAAAACTCGCCTTTGGGCTCCTCGCCGCTTCTGCGCTCGCCGCCTGTGACGTGCCGATCGGCCCGGACAAGAGCGCCGACCGCAACCTGATCGACCGCAACGATCTTTCGCAGATTCGCTGGGGCGTCTGGGTCGATCCCGACGGCTGCGACAACTGGATCGCCGACGACGGTGTCGAGGGCTATCTGGCCCGCCGTCTCGACAAATACGGCAAGCCGGTCTGTTCCGGCGTCGCCCCACCGACCGTGGCCACCGGCGACTTCAAGCAGGGCGCCACTTCGGTGATCGGAGACCCGCTCTGAGCGGCGCTCCCACATACCAATGCCAACGGCCGCGCGGTGCTCACCGCGCGGCCGTTTTGCTTCTTTCCTCCCGGTGTCGGGCCAAAGCTGCTTGACCTGAGCCCCCACGCCTTGGCACCATGAAGATGCACTCAAGCGCAGGAGACATGCGTGAACACAGGCATTCTGACCGAAGCCATCCTGGAATTCCCGGACAATCGCCTCCTCATCGATCTGTGCGGCGAATACGACCGAAACCTCACCGACATCGAGACCCGCACCGGCGTGCAGATTCTTCGCCGTGGCAACCAACTGGCGCTACACGGTCCGGCCGAAGCGCAGGACGCCGCGCGCGAGGTGCTCAACGCCCTCTACCAGCGGCTCGAACAGGGCCGCAGCGTCGGCCGCGGTGACATCGACCGCGAGTTCCGTCTCGCCCCCGAGGAGAGCGAGCCGGAAAGCCAGCTCGAGATGTTCTCGGGCGGCAAGGTCGAGATCAAGACCCGCAAGAAGCTCATCGAGCCGCGCACCGATGCGCAGAAGGCCTATGTGCGCGCGCTCTTCGAGCATGAGCTTGGCTTTGGCATCGGCCCGGCGGGCACCGGCAAGACCTATCTCGCCGTCGCCGTCGGCGTGAACCTCTTCATCACCGGACAGGTCGACAAGATCATCCTGAGCCGCCCGGCGGTCGAGGCGGGCGAGAAGCTCGGCTATCTGCCCGGCGACATGAAGGACAAGGTCGATCCCTATATGCAGCCGCTCTATGACGCGCTGAACGACTTCCTGCCCGGCAAGCAGCTGGCGAAGATGATGGAAGAAAAGACCATCGAGATCGCGCCGCTGGCCTTCATGCGCGGCCGCACGCTGGCCAATGCCTTCGTCGTGCTCGACGAGGCGCAGAACGCCACCACCATGCAAATGAAGATGTTCCTCACCCGTCTTGGCGAGGGCAGCCGCATGGTGATCACCGGCGACCGCAGTCAGGTCGACCTGCCGCGCGGCGTGCAGTCGGGTCTGCGCGATGCCGAGCGTCTGCTGAGCCACATCCCCGACATCAGCTTCAATTATTTCACCGCAGCGGATGTGGTGCGCCACCCCCTTGTGGCCAAGATCATCGACGCCTACGACAAGGACGCGGAAAGCGGGGCCTGAACCGTCCCCTCTCTTCGTCTAGAGAAAAATATCCCGGGGGTCCGGGGGCAGCGCCCCCGGCCCTCAAGAGGCGTCACCCATGGCACAGCTCACCGACACCATCCTTGAAGACGACCGCTGGGAGGCGGCGGGCCTCGAGGATCTCGCCGAAACCGCGGCCCGCGCGGCGCTCGATCACCTCGGGCTTGATCCCGATGGGTTCGAGATCGCGGTTCTGGCCTGCGACGATGCCCGTATCGCCGAGTTGAACGCCGAATTCCGCGAAAAGCCCACGCCGACCAATGTGCTTTCGTGGCCCTCCGAAGAGCGCGGCGCCGAGGTCGAGGGCGCGAGCCCCGATCTGCCCGAGGCCGAAGCGGGGCCCTTTGCCACCGAGCTTGGCGATCTGGCCATCGCCTATGAGACCTGCGCGCGCGAGGCACAGGCGGCGGGCAAGCCCTTCGCCGAGCATGTGACCCATCTCGTCGTTCATGGAACCTTGCATCTTCTGGGCTATGATCACCTGCGCGACGGCGATGCGACGCTGATGGAAAATATTGAGACGGAAATACTTGGCAAAATGGGTATCGCGGACCCATATTCCTCTGACATCTGAGAGAAACAGGATCACAAGGACCGATGGGAGATAACGACGACTCGTCTAACGCAGCGCACAGCGCGCAGGAAAACGAGCAGATAGAACGGCCTCCGGGCTTTTTTAAGCGCATTTTCTCTAACCGTGCCAATGGCATGGATGAAGATGGCGATCCGGAGCAGGATATCTTGGCAGCCCATGAGCGGCCGACGCATGGCATGATGAACCTCCGCCGTATGCGCGTGGAGGATGTGGTGATTCCCAAGGCGGAAATCGTCGCCGTGCCAGACACCCTCACCCAGGACGAGCTTGTGGCGGTGTTCCGCGACAGCGGCATGACCCGCCTGCCGGTCTATTCCGGCACGCTCGATACCCCCGTGGGCATGGTGCACCTCAAGGATTTTGCCCTGCTGCACGGGTTCAACGGCCACGGCGAAGACTTCGACATGAAGAAGATGCTGCGCCCGCTGCTCTTCGTGCCGCCGTCGATGCCTTTGGGGGTTCTGCTCACCAAGATGCAGACCGAGCGTCGCCATATGGCTCTGGTGATCGACGAATACGGCGGGGTCGACGGGCTTGTGACCATCGAGGATCTGATCGAACAGGTGATCGGCGAGATCGAGGACGAGCACGACACCGCCGAGGGCCGCAACTTCTTCCGCGAGAAGGCGGGCAGCTGGCTGGCGCTGGCCAAAACTCCGCTCGAAGAATTCGAGGCCGAGACCGGGCTGGCGCTCACCGATCCCGAAGAGATCGACGAGGAAGAGATCGACACGCTGGGCGGGCTGGTCTTCATGCTGGCCGGGCATGTGCCCGCGCGCGGCGAGGTGATCCCCCATCCCGACGGCATCGATTTCGAGGTGGTCGACGCCGATCCGCGCCGCATCAAGCGGCTGCGGGTGCGTCCGCCGCTGCCCGAGGGCACGATTGCGACCCCCGCACCGGCGCTGCTGCCTCCGGTCAAGCCCGAGGCGCCGCAACAGGTGAACGGCAGCGAAGCAGGGGCCGGGCGTGGCTGACACGCGGGCTTCCGGAGCCGATGAGTGTAAACTGGGGCGGCGGCGTGATCCGGCGCCCCTTGGTTTGCGCGTGCTGACCGGTCGGGCGCGGCTGATCCCGGCGCTGCTCTGCGGCGGGCTGATGGCTCTGGGGCAGGCGCCTTGGGGCCTTTGGTATCTGGCGCTTGCCGGTCTGGTGCTGTCGATGGCGCTCTTTGCCCTTCAGCGCACGCCCCGCGCCGCGCTCGCGGTGGGCTGGGCGACGGGGACCGGCTATTTCGGTCTGGCGCTGAACTGGCTGACCGAACCCTTTCAGGTGGATGCGGCGACCACCGCATGGATGGCGCCTTTCGCACTGGTGCTGATGGCCGCCGGGCTGGCGCTGTTCTGGGGCGTGGCCTTCTGGGGCGCTGCGCAGGCGCCGCGCCGCCCGCTCTTTGCGTTGGTGGTGACATGGACGCTGGCGGAGCTGCTGCGCGGCTTTGTGTTCACCGGCTTTCCGTGGGCGATGGTGGGCTACCTCTGGGAGCCGACCTCGGCCATTCAATGGGTCTCTGTGATCGGCTCTTACGGGCTCACCCTCGTGACGCTCGCACTGGCGGCTTTGGCCGCGCACGGGCTGCGCGGAGCGGTTCCGTCTGCAGGCGCCGCTGCGGCCGTGCTGGCGGCTTTGCTGGTCGGGGGCGCGCAACTGCTGCCGCCGCTGCAGGATCTGGCGGATCGGCCCGTGGTCCGGCTCGTCCAACCCAACGCCGCGCAGACCCAGAAATGGAACCGCGATTACATCCCGCTCTTCTTCGAGCGGCAGGTCGATTACACCGCCGCTCCGGCGAAACAGGGCCTGCCGCGCCCCGATCTGATCGTCTGGCCCGAGACCGCCGTGCCGACGCTGCTGGAAAACGCCGAGGACGCGCTGCGGGTCATCATCGATGCGGCGCTGCCCGCGCAGGTGGTTCTGGGCATCCAGCGCAGCGAGGGGCTCGACTACTATAACTCGCTGGCGCTGATCTCTCAGGGGCCAAAGGTCGAGGCGGTCTACGACAAGCACCACCTCGTGCCCTTCGGCGAGTATATGCCCTTCAAGTGGCTGTTCCGGCGCATCAACATCAGCGGCCTCGCCGCCCGTGCCGAGGGTGGCTACGCTGCTGGGCCGGGGCCTGAATTGCTCGATCTTGGCGGGGCCATGGGCCACGCGCTGCCGCTGATCTGCTATGAGGCGGTTTTCCCGCAGGACCTGCGCGCCGCTGCGCGACCCGATCTGCTGCTACAGATCACCAATGACGCGTGGTTTGGCAGCTTCTCGGGACCGTACCAGCATCTCGCGCAGGCGCGCATCCGCACGATCGAGCAGGGGCTGCCGATGGTGCGCGCGGCCAACACCGGCGTCTCGGCGGTGATCGACGGGGCAGGGCGGGTGCTGGAGGAACTGCCGCTTAATGAGGCAGGTTTCCTTGACGCCCGTCTGCCGCCGCCGCTACGCGCCACGCTCTACAGCCGCACCGGAGACCTGCCGCTTCTGGGCTTTCTGGCGCTGCTTATGCTGTGGGCCTTCTGGCCGCGCCGCCGCAATTTGGATTGACGCCGCTATCTCAGCGGCGTAGCGAGAGATATTCATATCCCTGTCACAACGGCTTCCTGGCGTGACAGCTGGTACCTAATGGAGCGCTTATGTCCCGACAGAACTATATCTTCACTTCGGAATCGGTCTCCGAAGGGCATCCCGACAAGGTGTGCGACCGGATTTCCGATGCGGTGCTCGACGCGCTGCTGGCAGAGGACCCGCTGGCGCGCGTCGCCTGCGAAACCTTCGCCACCACCAACCGCGTGGTGATCGGCGGCGAGATCGGTCTGACCGATCAGGAAAAGCTGCATGATTACATGGCGCATATTCCCGACATCGTGCGGGCCTGCATCAAAGATATCGGATACGAGCAGGACAAGTTCCACCACGAGACCGTCAAGATCACCAACCTGCTGCACGAGCAGTCGGCGCATATCGCACAAGGTGTGACCGGCGGCGGCAACCGTGACGAGGGCGCGGGCGATCAGGGCATCATGTTCGGTTACGCCACGAACGAAACGCCGGAACTGATGCCGGCGCCGATCCTCTACTCGCATGCCATCCTCAAGCGGCTGGCTGAGGCGCGCAAAACCGGCGCCGAGCCGATGCTCGGACCGGACGCCAAAAGCCAAGTCACCGTGCGCTACAGGGATGGCAAGCCGGTGGGCGTGACGCAGATCGTGCTCTCGACCCAGCACACCGACGAGGGGCAAAGCTCGGACGACATCCGCGCCATCGTCGAGCCCTACATCCGCAAGACCTTGCCCGAAGGCTGGATCTCGCCCGAGACCGAATGGTGGGTGAACCCCACCGGCAAATTCGTCATCGGCGGGCCGGACGGGGATGCGGGTCTGACGGGCCGCAAGATCATCGTCGACACCTATGGTGGGGCCGCCCCGCATGGCGGCGGTGCCTTCTCGGGCAAGGACCCCAGCAAGGTCGACCGGTCTGCAGCTTACGCGGCACGCTATCTGGCCAAGAACGTCGTGGCCGCCGGGCTCGCCGACCGCTGCACGGTGCAGCTGTCCTATGCCATCGGCGTGGCCAAGCCGCTGTCGATCTACGTCGACACCCATGGCACGGGCGATCTGGCTGCCGAGGCGATCGAACGGGCGATCCCCAAGGTCATGGACCTGACGCCGCGCGGCATCCGGACCCATCTCGACCTCAACAAGCCGATCTACGAGCGCACCGCCGCTTATGGCCACTTTGGCCGCGAGCCCGACGTCGACGGCGGCTTCTCGTGGGAGCGCACCGATCTGGCAGAGGCGCTGAAAAGCGAGGTCTGAGGCCGGGCAAATCTCTTCGAAGAGATTTGCAAATTCGACACGTCGAATTTGGCTGTCACACGACGGGCCGGTGGGAAACCTCCGGCCCGTTTCGCGTTCCGGCGCTGACCTATGGTCAATCCTCTCGCCGCATGCCATGGCAACGCCATGGATTTATGGATCATCGTCACCCTCAGCGCGGCCTTCTTTCAGACCCTGCGCTTCATGCTGCACAAGGTGCTGAGCGGCGGCGCGCTCACCGCCACCAGTTCGACCTTTGCGCGCTTCGCCTATGCCGCGCCGGCGGCGGTGCTGGTGGTCGGCGGGTACCTCATCGGAACCGGGCAGGGCTGGCCGGATCTGAGCCCGCTGTTCTGGGCCTATGCGCTTTTCGGCGCGCTGGGGCAGATCCTCGCCACGGTCTGTGTCGTGGCGCTGTTCCGGCAGCGCAACTTCGCCGTGGGCATCACCTTCAAGAAGACCGAGGTGATCCAGACCGCGCTGCTCGGCCTTTTGGTGCTGGGAGAGCATATCTCGGCTGCCGGTTGGGGTGCGATCCTGATCGGCCTCGTCGGGGTGCTGCTGCTGTCGGACACGCCGGGACCGGGCGGGCTGCTGCGCCGTATGGGCAGCCGGGCGGTGGCCTTGGGGCTGGCCTCGGGGATGTTCTTTGCGGTGTCGGGCGTGGGCTATCGCGGCGCTTCGCTGGAGATCGCCTCGGCCGCGCCGGTCCTGCGCGCCGGTGTCACGCTGGTCTGCGTCGTGGTGTCTCAGGCCATCGGCATGGCGCTCTGGCTGCGGGTCTTCGAGCCGGGGCAGATCACCGCCGTCTGGGCGGCACGGCGCACAGCGCTCTGGCTCGGCCTCACCTCCATGGCCGGAAGCCTGTCGTGGTTCACCGCCTTCACCCTGCAGACCGCCGCCTATGTTCAGGCATTGGGGCAGGTCGAACTGGTGTTCTCGCTCATGGCCTCGGCGCTGTTCTTCAAGGAGCGCATCACGCGGCGCGAACTCACCGGCATCGGGTTTTTGTGCCTGTCGGTGCTGATCCTCGCGCTTGTGCTCTAAAGGGATGCTCCGGGCGGGCCATAACGCCGGGATCCGGGTTGCGCCCGTGCCGGCAGGCTGACATTTTCCGCGCGAGAAAAGGAGCCCGCCTCATGTCCTTCACCCTTGCCACCTGGAACATCAACTCGGTCCGCCTGCGCGAGCCCATCGTCCTCAAGCTGCTGGCCGAGGAAGGGCCGGACGTGCTGTGCCTGCAGGAGACCAAGAGCCCGGTGGAGAAGATCCCGCTCGAGCAATTCGCGGCGCTTGGCTATCACCACATCGTGGCGCGCGGGCAGAAGGGCTACAACGGCGTAGCGATCCTGTCGAAGCTGCCGATCGTCGATGCCGGCGACCGCGATTTCGCCGCGCTTGGCCATGCCCGCCATGTCTCGGCGACGCTCGAGAACGGCGTGACCATCCAGAACTTCTATGTGCCCGCAGGCGGCGACGAGCCCAACCGCGAGGTGAACGTGAAGTTCGGGCAAAAGCTCGACTACCTCACCGAGATGCGCGACTGGTTCCACGCCGAGGCACCGCAAAAGTCCATCCTTGTGGGCGATCTCAACATCGCTCCGCGTGAGGATGACGTCTGGAGCCACAAAAAGCTGCTCAAGGTGGTCTCGCACACGCCCATCGAGGTCGAGCAACTGGCGCAGGTGCAAGACGCGGGCAAATGGGTCGACATCACTCGGCAGGACATCCCCGAGGGGCTGCTCTATTCGTGGTGGTCCTACCGCGCCCGCGACTGGGATGCGGCGGACAAGGGACGGCGGCTCGATCACGTCTGGGCAACGCCGGATATCGCGAGCGCCGGACACGGCTCGCGGGTGCTGCGCACCGCGCGCGGCTGGGAGAAACCGTCGGATCACGCGCCGGTCTTCGCCACCTTCGACCTCTGAGGCGATCCCTGAGACCCAAGCGATAAATTTCCGTGGCCGGCTGCTGCAAGGCCGGGCACTTGCGGAACAATTCGCGATGCGCTCTGGTTGAGGCGGGCCGGTAGACACTCTCCGGCGCGCAACAGCGGAGAGCGCGCATGGGCTCCAACACCACGATTTTTGCCGTCTTTCTGGCGGTGCTCCTGCCGCTGGCGGTGGCCTACGCCGTCTGGCGCGCGGTCTCGACGGCGCGCACGCCGCAGGGCGCAGCGGCTTGGACCGTCTTCCTGCTGGCGGCACCGTGGTTCGCCCTGCCGTCCTATCTCTTTTTCGGCCAGCACAAACTCCGCGGCTACCGCATCACCCGTCGCAGCAGCCGCAGGGTGCGCCGCGAGCTCGATGCCTTCTGTGCGCATTATCCGCCCGACAACAGCGATCCGGCCCGCTACCATTCTTTCGAGAAGCTGGCGGCGATGCCCGTGGTCGGGGGCAACTCGGCAGATCTGCTGGTCGATGGCGCCGAGACCTTCGACGCTGTCTTTGCCGCCATGGACCGGGCGCATAACTACCTTTTGGTGCAATTCTACACGATTGCCGACGATGATCTGGGGGATGAGCTGGCCGACCACATGATCGCCGCCGCGCAGCGTGGTGTTTCGGTGCGGCTGATCTTCGACGGTGTCGGCAGCTACGGTCTGCCCGGCGGCTATCTGACGCGGCTGCGCGAAGCGGGGGTGCAGGTGGTCGATCCAAAGAATGCGCCGGGGCCCACCTCGCGCTTTCAGATCAACTTCCGCAACCACCGCAAAACGGTGATCATCGACGGCCACGAGGGGTTTATCGGCGGTCACAACGTCAAGGACGACTACCTTGGCAAGAACCCCTCGTTCGGGCCGTGGCGCGACACGCATCTGCACCTGCGCGGGCCGATGGTGGCGCAGTTGCAACTGGTCTTTGCCGAAGACTGGCACTGGGCCACGCTGGAAAGCATCGGCGAAGAGCTCAATTGGCACCCCGACCGCGCGCCCGAGGATCTGACCGGGCTGGTGCTGCCCACCGGACCCGCCGACGACATGGACACCGGCGCGATGTTCTTCATCTCCGCCATGGCCGAAGCGCGCGAGCGGGTGTGGATCGCCTCGCCCTATTTCGTGCCGGACCAAGATGTGCTCTCGGCGCTGGTCTGCGCCGCGCTGCGCGGCTGCGACGTGAAGGTGCTGGTGCCCGACAGCATCGACCACTACCTGCCGTGGCTGGCCGCACACGCGTTTTTCGACGAGGTGCGCGCCGCGGGTGTCGATGTGCTGCGCTACAAGGGCGGCTTCGTGCACCAAAAGGTGGTGCTCGTGGACGATGATTTCGCGGCCGTCGGGTCGGCCAATCTGGATAACCGCTCGTTCCGGCTCAATTTCGAGACAATGGCACTGATTTTTGACCGGGGTTTCGCGCAGCGGGTGGCAAAGATGCTGGAGGCTGATTTCACCAGCGCCTACATCATGGAGAAGCCGCTGAGCGAACACCCGCGCTGGATCCGTCTGGCCGCGCCGTTCGCCCGGCTGCTGGCGCCAATCCTCTGAGGAAGACCCGTATGAGTGCCCCGCTGAAGATCGCAAGCTACAACATCCGCAAGGCCATGGGGATCGACCGCCGCCGCGATCCGGCGCGCATCCTGCAGGTTTTGGGGCAGATCGACGCCGACGTCGTGGTGCTGCAGGAGGCCGATCTGCGGCTTGGTCCGCGCCCCGCTGCAATCCCGCGCTTTCTGATCGCGCAAGAGACCGACTATGAGGTTGTGCCGCTGGCACGCAACGAGGTCAGCCTCGGCTGGCACGGCAATGCGATCTTTGTGCGCAGGGGGCTCGAGGTCACCCAGACCGCGCGCATCGAACTGCCCGGGCTGGAGCCACGCGGCGCGGTCATGGCGCGGGTCGAGGGGGTGAATGTCGTGGGCGCTCACCTTGGGTTGCTGCGCCGCTACCGGCTCAAGCAGATGTCGGAAATCCGGGATCACTTGGGCGATCTGCGCGCCGAGGCGGCCATCTTCGGCGATTTCAACGAATGGTCGGACGTGCGCGGCTATGAGCCGTGGGAGCGCGACTTCACACTCACCCTGCCGGGCCGCAGCTATCACGCCTCGCGACCCTTCGTCGCGCTTGATGGCGTGGCCTATGGCAGCAGCCTGACGCTGCATGCCGCCGGGGTCGAACAGTCGGGCGCTGCGCGGCGCGCCTCGGACCATCTTCCGATCTGGGCAGAGCTGACCCGCCACGCCTGAGCGGCGGCGGGCAGGGGGCCGCGCCCTTGCATCGCGCCCCCGCCTGCGCCATGTAACACGCCAAGCAAACCGCCGCAGCGGAGGACACAGCATGCTGGAACTGGGCAAGACCGAGGCCCCCAAGGCCGATCTCATCAAGGACGTCAGCGAAGCCGACTTCATGGCAGAGGTGATCGACGCCTCGCAGGAAGTGCCGGTGATCGTGGATTTCTGGGCGCCCTGGTGCGGCCCGTGCAAGCAGCTTGGACCGGCGCTGGAAGCCGCCGTCACCGAGGCCAAGGGCGCGGTGAAGATGGCCAAGGTCAACGTCGACGAGGCGCAGATGATCGCCGGTCAGCTGCGCATCCAGTCGATCCCCACCGTCTATGCCTTCTACAAGGGCCAGCCGATCGACGGCTTTCAGGGCGCGCTGCCGCCGTCGGAACTGAAAAGCTTCATCGACCGCGTGGTGCAGGCCTCGGGCGGTGATGCGTCGGGCGGGCTCGATGAAGCGATCGCCACCGCAGAAGAGATGCTGGAGCAGGGCGCCGCTGCCGACGCCGCGCAGGTCTTTGCCGCGATCCTCGAAGAAGACCCGCAGAACGCCAAGGCCTATGCCGGTCTGGTGTCCTGCTATCTCGCGCTCGATGACCTCGATCAGGCCGAAGCCGTGCTCAACGGCGCGCCGGTCGAGATCTCCAAAGCGCCTGAGCTGGAAGCAGCTCATGCCAAGATCGAGCTTGCCAAACAGGCCAGCAACGCCGGCCCGGTCGCCGAACTGACCGCGAAAGTCGAGGCCGACCCGGCGGACCTGCAAGCCCGTTTCGATCTGGCGCAGGCGCTCTATGCCCATGGCGAGACCGAAGACGCGGTGACCCAGTTGCTGGAGCTTTTCCGCCGCGACCGCGAGTGGAACGACGGCGCCGCCAAGGCGCAGCTTTTCACCATCTTCGAGGCGCTGAAGCCGAACGATCCGGTTGTTCTCAACGGGCGCCGTAAACTTAGCTCGATGATATTTGCCTGAGCGCCGCGGCGCTCTAGCTCGCAGGTCATGGTGAGACGAACTGATCTCCCGGGGATGATCCCGGTTTTCCCGCTTCCCGGTGCCCTGCTGCTGCCGCGCTCGCGCCTGCCGCTGCACATCTTCGAGCCGCGTTATCTGGCGATGCTGGATGACGCGCTGAAGACCGACACACGCCTGATTGGCATGGTGCAGCCGCTGGGCCACGACGAAAGCGAAACGCCCGCGCTGCAGCGCATCGGCTGCGCCGGGCGGATCACGCAGTTCTCGGAGACCGAGGACGGGCGCTACATGATCACCCTGTCGGGCCTGTCGCGCTTCCGCATCCAGAAAGAGGTGGAAGGGTTCACGCCCTATCGCCGCTGCGAGGTGGACTGGAACGGGTTCGAGCATGATCTCGACGCCCATGCCGACAGCGATGACAGCTTTGATCGCGGTGCTTTCCTGCGTCTGCTCGACCGCTATTTCGAAGCGCGCGGCCTGTCGGCGGATTGGGATACGCTCAAGGAAGCGGAAGACGAGTTGCTGATCAATTCGCTGTCGATGCTGCTGGATTTCGTGCCCGAGGAAAAGCAGGCGCTGCTTGAGGCGCCGCGACTGGCGTCGCGCCGCGAAACGCTTGTGACCCTGATCGAATTCGCCCTGCGTGGCGGTGAAGAGGACCTGATTCAATGAGTGAAGCTTCCGCCGAAGAGACCTTTGTCTTCGACCGCCGCATGCTTGAGGCGCTGGTCTGCCCGGTCACCCATGGGGTGCTGGAATATGACGCCGAGCAGCAGGAGCTGATCAGCAAGAACGCTGCGCTGGCCTTCCCGATCCGCGAGGGCATTCCGGTGATGCTGCTCGACGAGGCGCGGCGGATCGACGGCTGAACGCATTGGATTGATGCGCAGGTCTGGAAGATAGCGAGGGGCCAGCCCCTCGCGCTCCCCGGCGTATTTGGAAAGAGAAGAAGGGGCGCGGTCCGGGGAGGGCCGCGCCTCTTTCGCGTCAGATGTCCAGCGCAAGGGCGCGGGCGAGGATCGCCGGATCGACATTGCCGCCCGAGACGGTGCAGATCACCGCGTCGCCTTCGATCTGCCCAGGGCGGAAGAGCGCCGAGGCCAGCGCCACCGCGCCACCCGGCTCGGCGACGATTTTGAGGTGGCGCACGGCAAGTTGCATCGCCTTCAGCGCCTCTTCCTCGCTCACCGCCAGCCCGGGGCCGCAGAGCCGGTTGATGATCGGGAAGGTGAGATCGCCGGGCTGCGGCGTGACGATTGCATCGCAGATGTTGCCCCCCATGGCGGCGTTGCGCTGGATCGCGCCCGCCTCCAGCGAGCGCTTCACGTCGTCAAAGCCCTCGGGCTCGGCGGGGCGCACGCGCAGGCCGGGAGCCTTCGCCTCCAGCGCCAGCGCGATGCCCGAGGTCAGACCACCGCCGCCGCAGCAGACGATGACGTCGGCCTGTGTCACGCCCGCCTCGGCGGCCTGTTCGGCGATCTCCAGCCCGCAGGTGCCTTGTCCGGCGATCACTTCGGGCTCGTCGAAGGGTTTGACCAGCGTCAGCCCGCGCTCGGCAGCGAGCTGCGCGCCAAGCGCGTCGCGGTCTTCGGTCTCGCGGTCATAGGGTACCACCTCGGCGCCCAGCCCCTTGGTGCCCGCGACCTTGGCGGCGGGGGCGTCAGCGGGCATGATGATCACCGCCGGAACGCCAAACCCCTTGGCGGCGGCGGCGATGCCCTGCGCATGGTTGCCCGAGGAAAAGGCGATCACCCCTTTGGCACGCACCTCCGGATCGAGCGCCGAAAGTGCCGACCACGCGCCGCGGAACTTGAAGCTGCCGGTGTGCTGCAGGCACTCGGCCTTTATCAGCACGCGGCGCCCGGCGATCTCGTCGAGAAACGGGGAGGAAAGCAGCGGCGTGCGGCGCGCGTGGCCCTTGAGCCGCGCGGCGGCGGCTTCGATCCGGGTGATGTCCATCTGGGGAATGTCCTTGCTGTCTCGGTCTTTGGCGGACCCTGAGCCGCGATGCGGAGCAAGTCAACGGCGCCGGTGAGCCGGGCGGGGACTTGTCCCGCGCCGCCAAGCGCGCCAGAAGGGCGCCATGATCGAGCGGCGGCACGAAGAGAACGGCATGCGCTCGCGGGCGCTCTACTCGCCCTGCGAGGCCTATCGCTATGGGCTCGAGCGGGTCTGGGACCCGGCGCATCCGGGCGGGCTGCTGCTGTGGATCATGCTCAACCCCTCCACCGCCGACGAACGGCAGAACGATCCCACCATCGAACGCTGCCAGCGCCGCGCGCAGGCGCTTGGCTTCGGCGGCATGCGGATCGCCAATCTCTTTGGCTATCGCGCCACCAAACCCGCCGATCTGCGCCGCGCGCCCGCCCCGGTGGGTGCGGAGAATGACGCGCTATTGCTGCGCTGGCACGCCGAGGCGGGGCTGACGCTGGCGGGCTGGGGCGTGCATGGCGTGCATCTGGGACGCGGGGCGGAGATCGCGGGGGTGCTTTCGGGGGATCTGCATGTGCTTGGGCTGACCAAGGACGGCCATCCGCGTCACCCGCTTTACGTGTCCTACAGCCAGCAGCCGCAAATTTGGCAGCGCTCGCGTTAACCTTCGCGGGCGAATGCGCTTGGTTACCGCGCGGGGTGTCACTCAGACTTCCGGCTTCTCGCCTTGGGAGCTAAGGGATGCTGTTTCTGACCGGACTAATGGGCATGGCGCTGTTGGGCTCGCTGGCAATCTTCGCGTCGCCGGGCGGCGAGGGCGCGGACGAGAGCGGCGGCGATGACGCGGCCTCAGGGCCCGCAGAAGGGGGCGAGGAGGATGTGCCGCTGGACACCAGCCTGCTCGACCAAGTCAGCGCCAGTTTCGACACGGATTGGAACGCGGCGCAGAGTGATACGGGCCAGAGTGATCCCGGCCAGATCGAGACGAGCCAGATCGAGACGGGCCGTATCGACGCGGGAAGTGACGGGGCGGACATTCTGATTGGCACGCCGCTGACCGATCTTCTTGGCGGCGGTGCGGGCGAGGATTTTCTCGACGGGCGCGGCAGCGATGACGAACTGCTCGGCGGGGATGGCAACGACACGGTGCTGGGGGGCGAGGGCAATGACACGCTGCACGGCGACGCAGGCAGCGATGTGCTGCGCGGGGCGGAGGGGGATGATCTGCTCTTTGCCCATGACGGTGGCGGCGCGCTCGACGGGGGCGCGGGCGATGACGAGGCGCAGGGCGGGCTTGGCGCCGATCTGCTCCTAGGGGGCGCAGGGCAGGACGCGCTTTTGGGGCGCGAGGGCGATGACACGCTGATCGGTGGAAGCGGCGCCGATACGCTGTTTGGCGGTTGGGGCGACGACCTGCTGTCGGGGGTCGAGGCGGATGCCGGGGGGCACGATCAGGACGATGCGGATTTTCTCAACGGCGGCTCGGGCAGCGACACGCTCTGGATCGGCGCGGGCGATCTGGCGAGCGGCGGTGCCGGGGCGGACGGTTTTATCCTTGGCGAATGGAGTGCCGGGGAGGCGGCGGCCGAACTGGTGGATTTCGATCCGTCGCAAGATCAATTGATCGTCTTCTACGATGGTGCGGGCGGGGATGCGGATGCGCCGGAGTTGGAGCTTCGTGAAAGCGCAGAGGTGGCGGGGGTGACCGAGCTTGTGGTAGATGGCGAAGTGCTTGCGCATCTGCCCAGCGACGCTGTCCCAACGCTTGACAGTATCGCCCTGCTGAATGGTGGCGCGCCCGATCTTGCGGGGACGTGAGCCACAGCGGCCCCGGCAACTTCGGGCTTTCCTTTTACGCTGAATCGCCCTATACGCCCGCATCCGGCCATGCGGGCCGGATTTCTCCACGGGCCCTGCTGGACGACATCCCGGCTTGTGCCATCCCTCTAACCCTGAAGGAGACCCCGATGTCGATCACCGTTGAAGAAAAGAACCGCCTGATGAAGGAATTCGCAACCAAAGAAGGCGACACCGGTTCGCCCGAAGTTCAGGTTGCTATCCTCACCAGCCGCATCTCGACCCTGACCGAGCACTTCAAGACCCACAAGAAGGACAACCACTCGCGTCGTGGCCTTCTGAAGCTCGTGGCTCAGCGCCGCAAGCTGCTGGACTACCTGAAGGGCAAGGAAGAGGCGCGTTACACCGCCCTGATCCAGCGCCTCGGCATCCGCCGCTGATCCGCTCCGGATACGGAATTCGCAGCGCCCGCTCCATTGGAGCGGGCGTTTTGCGTTTCCGGCAGGGCGCATCCACATCTGACGCGCGTCATTTCGCGCGGCAAGGCGTACCTCAGGCATTTGCAGAAGCGATTTCACGGAACCCCTGACGCCCGCGCAGGAAAACCCGATGCGGCCCGCCGGGTCATCGTCGGCCTGCAATGGCCCGTCCGGGCGGCTCCGCGCTTATTGCTTCCCAAAAGCCGGATTCTCATGTATGCGCCCCCCATCTGAGACGTGACGCCTTTGGCTCCCGGGCACATGCAAGAGGATAGGGAGCGGTGGCAATGGGGCCACCATGCAAACGGGAGACCCGGAGGGCCGGGAGTGCTCCCTTACAGGATACGCTACATGTTCAACGTAACGACGAAATCCATGCAGTGGGGCGAGGAAACCCTCACCCTCGAGACCGGGAAAGTCGCCCGCCAGGCAGATGGCACCGTCATCGCGACGCTCGGCGAGACCTCGGTCATGGCCAACGTGACCTTCGCGAAGGAACCGAAGCCGGGTCAGGATTTCTTCCCGCTGACCGTTCACTACCAAGAAAAATACTACGCCGCGGGCAAGGTGCCCGGTGGCTTCTTCAAGCGCGAGGCGCGTCCGACCGAGAAAGAGACGCTGACCGCACGCCTGATCGACCGTCCGATCCGTCCGCTCTTCGTCCCCGGCTTCAAGCATGAAGTGCTGGTGATGTGCACCGTGCTGTCGCACGACCTCGTCAACGACCCTGATGTCGTTGCGATGATCGCTGCCTCGGCTGCGCTGACCATCTCGGGCGTGCCCTTCATGGGCCCGATCGCAGGCTGCCGCGTCGGTTACACCGATGGCGAATACGTGCTGAACCCGACCGTCGACGACATGCAGGGGCTGCGCAACAACCCCGAGCAGCGTCTCGACCTCGTCGTCGCCGGCACCAAAGACGCCGTGATGATGGTGGAATCGGAAGCTTACGAGCTGACCGAAGAAGAGATGCTGGGCGCCGTGACCTTCGCGCACGAGCAGATCCAGCCGGTTGTCGACCTGATCATCGATCTGGCCGAATCCGCCGCGAAAGAGCCTTTCGACTTCCAGGCACCGGATTACTCCGAGCTGTTCGACGTGGTGAAGGGTCTTGGCGAAGCCAAGATGAAAGAAGCCTACGCGATCACCGATAAGCAGGCGCGCGTCGCCGCCGTGTCGGCCGCCAAGGAAGCGATCAAGGCAGAACTGAGCGAAGAGCAGCTTGAAGACGCGAACCTCGGTTCGGCGATCAAGAAGCTCGAGTCGGTTGTGCTGCGCTCGGACGTGGTCAAGAACAAGCGTCGCATCGACGGTCGTGCCCTCGATCAGGTTCGCTCGATCGTGTCGGAAACCGGCGTTCTGCCGCGGACCCACGGCTCGTCGCTGTTCACCCGCGGTGAAACGCAGGCGCTGGTCGTGACCACGCTGGGCACCGGCGACGATGAGCAGATCATCGACGCGCTGCACGGCAACTTCCGCAGCAACTTCCTGCTGCACTACAACTTCCCGCCGTATTCGGTTGGTGAAGTGGGCCGCGTTGGCTCGCCGGGTCGCCGTGAAATCGGCCACGGCAAGCTGGCATGGCGCGCGCTGCAGGCCGTGCTGCCCGCTCCGACCGACTTCCCCTACACCATTCGCGTGGTGTCGGAGATCACCGAATCCAACGGCTCGTCCTCGATGGCCTCCGTCTGCGGCGGCTCGCTGTCGATGATGGATGCAGGCGTTCCGCTGAAGGCGCCGGTGGCCGGTGTGGCCATGGGCCTCGTGCTGGAAGACGACGGTGAGTATGCGGTTCTGACCGACATCCTCGGCGACGAAGACCACCTCGGCGACATGGACTTCAAAGTCGCAGGCACCGAAAACGGCATCACCTCGCTGCAGATGGACATCAAGGTCGCGGGCATCACTCCCGAGATCATGAAGCAGGCTTTGTCGCAGGCGAAAGAAGGCCGGATGCACATCCTCGGCGAGATGGCCAAGGCTCTGACCGAAGCGGCAGAGTTCTCGGTTCACGCGCCGCGCATCGAGACCATGCAGATCCCGACCGACAAGATCCGTGAAGTGATCGGTTCGGGCGGCAAGGTGATCCGCGAGATCGTCGAAGTGTCGGGCGCCAAGGTCGACATCAACGACGATGGCGTGATCAAGATCGCCTCGGCCAACGGTGAAGCCATCCAGAAGGCCTATGACATGATCTACTCGATCGTGGCAGAGCCGGAAGAGGGTTCGATCTACAAAGGCAAGGTCGTGAAGATCGTCGATTTCGGTGCCTTCGTGAACTTCTTCGGCAAGCGCGACGGCCTCGTGCACGTCAGCCAGATCGAGAACCGCCGCCTGAACCATCCGTCGGATGTGCTGAAGGAAGGTCAGGAAGTCTACGTGAAGCTTCTGGGCTTCGACGATCGCGGCAAGGTGCGCCTCGCCATGAAGATGGTCGACCAAGAGACCGGCGAAGAGATCTCTGCTGAGAAGAAGGAAGAGACCGCGGAGTGATCCGCGGCCTCGGCCACCTCTGAAAACGCGAACGCCCCGGCCTTTCGGTCGGGGCGTTTTGTATTGGCGGGTGTCGTGCGGCTCAGTGCAGCAGGGCAGGGGTCCGCGCATGGGTTGGGTCGAGCACCAGCGAGGAGGTGCGGGTGCCGGCCCAGAAGCCTTCGAGGAAGCGGGCGGGGTCGGCCTTCTGTCGCATCTCTTCGGTCATCGCCAGCAGGCCGGTCACCTGATCCTGCGACCAGCTAAGCAGCATCCCCGGAGCCGAGATCGCCGAGATCGGCGCATCCATCAGTGCCACGGGCGGCTCGTCGCGGTGGAACGCGTCTATCGGGCACTCCAGCGAGGAGGTTCGCGTCTCGTCCCAGAGCGTCACCTCATCGAGCCGCAGGGCCTCAAAATAGGGCAGCAGCATTGGCTCGACCACCAGCGGCAGCCAGTCTTCCTCGGGCTTGTAGAGCCCTTCGTTGCGGCAGTGCCGGGCGATGCGCGATATCAGCGTCACATCCGCTTCGGGCGGCTCCGCGCCGATGACCCAGAGCCAGACCATATGCGCAAAATGCTCGAAGTCCGCGACGCCAAGCGCCTGCGCCACCATGTCCCAGCGGATCGGCTGGCCGGTGGTCTTGATGATCTCGTCGAAGGCGTCGGGCGGTTGGTTGGGCTGGCCGTCGCCAAGGCTTTCGATCAGCGCCTCAAGCTCTTGCTGCGTGGTGGCCTCGCTGCGCAAAGGCCCCCAAGCGGCAGTATCCGGCGCAAAGCCGGGGACGCTGAAGAACGGGTTGAGCACGACGAAGACATGGTCGTAGTCGCGCATCCACCAATCCAGCAGCGGTGCGTTCATGCTCGGGTGTTCGAGGCGTCGGGGCGTGTCGGTCAAGCTCAGTCCTTTCCGGCAGGGGCGCCGGGCTTCTACCATCTGTTGCGGCAACGGCAAGCACCGCAGACAGGCCGGCGCGAAAAGCCGGGAATCTTCTGTCACTTTTCCGATTTGTTAACGATTTTCCGCACAGATCGGAAGTGCAAGCCGATCGGCCACCGCTCACGGAAGGAACGGACGGGGTTTGTGGGCGCTTCGGCTTCGCGGAGGGGATGCCGCAGCCGGAGCGCCGATTCCGGCACGGCTTACACGCCGCGTGTATCACAAAGCCAGAGCGGCCCGGCAGGAGTAAGGCGGCATGCCGTCAACGAGAGTTACAGATGGGAAAGCGCAGCGGCGACGCTGCTTGTGATGAAAAAAGGCCGGGCACAAAGCCCGGCCAGGTCCAACAGGGAGGTGCATGTGATAACCCGCACATGCAACGGGAACTCTGTGTCTTTCGAGGAGGCCAGTCAGCCTCCTATCCGAAAGGCTAGGTTACCCTATCACCAAGTCCAATGTCAACCAATGGGCGAGTGAGGCGGGGTTGGCGGAAAACCGCGTGGACGTGACATTTCCGCCGATTTGTCAGGCAACCAGTCTGTATCCCCCGGATTCAGTGACCAAAATTCGGGCGTTCGAAGGATCGGGCTCGATTTTCTGGCGCAGGCGGTAAATGTGCGTCTCCAGCGTGTGGGTCGTCACACCGGCGTTATAGCCCCAAACCTCGTGCAGCAGGATCTCGCGCGGCACCACGCCTTCGGTCGAGCGGTAGAGGAACTTGAGGATGTTCGTCTCTTTCTCGGTCAGGCGGATTTTGCGATCGTCTTCCGTCACCAGCAGCTTCATCGAGGGTTTGAACGTGTAAGGCCCAACGGTGAAAACCGCGTCCTCGGACTGTTCGTGCTGGCGCAGCTGCGCGCGGATGCGGGCCAGCAGCACCGGGAATTTGAAGGGTTTGGTCACGTAGTCGTTGGCGCCCGCGTCGAGGCCAAGGATCGTGTCCGCATCGGTGTCATGGCCGGTCAGCATAAGGATCGGCGATTTGACCCCCTGCTTGCGCATCAGCTTGCACAGCTCGCGGCCATCGGTGTCGGGCAGGCCGACGTCGAGAATGAGAAGATCGTAGACCTGTTCCTTTGCGCGGGCCATTGCGGCGGCGCCGGTCTCGGCCTCGAACACCTCGAAATCCTCGGTCATGACCAATTGCTCTGCCAGCGCCTCGCGCAGGTCGTCGTCATCGTCTACCAGCAGGATATTCTTGATCTGGGCCATCTGCCTCTCCGTCTTCGTGTTGGTGGATCACATGTAACCGCAGAGGCGTACAGACAAGTTTTGCTGCAGCAATGTCACGCTCTCGTGTTGCGCGCGGGCTTTTGTTACAGGATTGAAGCTGCTTTGTTTCAGCGCCTTCCCGGGCGGGCCTGCCCGGGTGTACCCTCTGCCCGGCCCGCCGGGCCAAGACAGGAAGATGCAGATGACCCTCGCGCCCGATCTCGGAGAACTCCTCGCCCGCGCCCGTGCGGATCTGCGCATGGGCGTGCCGGTAGTCCTGCGCACGGCCAGCGGTGCCGGTGCGCTGGTGGTCGCGGCCGAGACGGTCTCGGCGGCGCGGCTGGCGGTGCTGCGCGCGCTGCCGGGGGACCTTGACCTGACTGTCACCGCGCGCCGCGCCGAGACGCTGAAAGCGCGGGCCTATGATGGCGATCTGGCGCGGGTGATCCTGCCGCAGGACGCGGGGCTGGACTGGGTGCAGGCGATCGCCGATCCCGCCGATGACCTCGCCAAGCCGATGAAGGGCCCGCTCGCCACCCGCCGCGGCGGCGATACCGGGCTGCACCGGCTGGCGATCACGCTGGTCAAATCGGCCCGGCTGCTGCCCGCCGCGCTGATCCTGCCGCTGGACGACCCCGAGGGATTTGCGCAGGGCGAATGCCTGACCGTGGTCGAGGCCGACCCCGCCGGACCCTACATGCTGACGCTGGCGCGGCTAGACCACGTGGTCGCCGCCAAGGTGCCGCTGCGCGCGGCACAGAACGCCCGGCTGCACATCTTCCGCCCCGAGGATGGCTCGGACGAACATTACGCCATCGAGATCGGCCGCCCGGACCGTTCGCTGCCGGTGCTGTCGCGGCTGCATTCGGCCTGTTTCACCGGCGACCTTCTGGGCTCGCTGAAATGCGACTGCGGCCCGCAGCTCAATGCGGCGCTGGCGCAGATGGGGGCCGAGGGGTCGGGTGTGCTGCTTTACCTCAACCAAGAAGGCCGGGGCATCGGGCTGGCCAACAAGATGCGCGCCTATGCGCTGCAGGATCAGGGGTTCGACACGGTTGAGGCGAACCACCGCCTCGGCTTCGAGGATGACGAGCGCGACTTCCGGCTCGGAGCCGAGATCCTGCGCAAGATGGGCTTTGGCGCGGTGCGGCTGCTGACCAACAACCCCGCCAAGATGGCGATGATGGAGCGCTGCGGCATCACCGTCGCCGAGCGTGTGCCGCTGAAGGTGGGCGAGAACGCCTTCAACGAGCGCTACCTTGCCACCAAGGCCGCGAAATCGGGCCACCTGCTGTGAGCGCCTCGGACCTGCTGCTGACCCGCGCCGGACTGCGGTTCGACGGGCGGCTCTGGCCCTGCGTCATCGGGCGCGGCGGGGTGCGTGCCGGCAAGCGTGAGGGCGATGGCGCGACCCCGGTGGGGGTACATCGGATCGTTGCGATGCTCTATCGGCCCGACCGCATGGCGCAGCCCGCGCCCTGGGCCACGCCCATCGGTCTGCGTGATCTGTGGTGCGATGATGTCGCCTCTCCGGCCTACAACCAACTGGTCGAAGCGCCTTTCGCGCCCAGCCATGAAACCCTGCGCCGTGCCGATCCGCTGTATGATCTTGTGCTGATCACCGATTGGAACTGGCCCGAGGCGGAGCCCGGGCGCGGCTCGGCGATCTTCCTGCATCAATGGCGGCGGCCGGGCTATCCGACGGCCGGGTGTATCGGCTTTGATCCCAGCGATCTGCGGCGCATCGCGGCGCGGCTGAGGCCGGGGGCGCGGCTGGTCGTACCCGAGGCGCTTGATGGGTGGCGCGTGGGCTGAGAGGTCAGCAGCGGGGGTTTCACACCCCCGCACCCCCGTGGGATATTTTTGCCAAGAGGAAGGGGCGGCTCAGGCGCGCAGGCTTTGAGCTACGCCCTCGAGCAGACCGAGGCATTGCGCCAACTGGCCGCGGGTGACGAATTCGTCAGGCTTATGCGCCTGTGCAATCTCGCCGGGGCCGCAGACCACCACCGACATGCCCATCTGCTGGAAGAGGCCCGCTTCGGTGCCGAAGGGCACGACGTCGGCGGAATTGCTGCCGGTGAGCCGGGAGATGAGATCGCGCGCCTCATTGTCGGGCAGGGGCATCAGGCCCACCACCTCGCCGATCACCTCGGTGGTGATCTCGGCGTTCGGGTGCACAGCGCGCATCGCGGGCAGCAATTCATTCTCGACGCAATGGGCGAGCGCCTCTTTGACGAATGCGGCGTCGCCGGGCTGCACCGGGCGCATCTCCCAGTCGATCTCGGCCTTGCCGGGGATGACGTTATGCGCGGCGCCGCCCGCGAGACGCCCGACGTTCACGGTGGTCCACGGCGGATCAAAGCGGCTGCCCTGCGGCGCGCGCACCTTCAGCGCCTCGGCCAGTTCCATCAGCCTGTTGGTGTAGCGCAGCGCGTAAAGCACCGCGTTGACGCCCCGATCCGGCGCCGAGCCATGGCCCTCGAGCCCGTGGAACCGGGTGGTGTATTCGCAGCAGCCCTTGTGGCCCTCGATCAGCCGCATGCCCGTTGGCTCGCCGATGATGGCCATGCGCGGCGCATAGCCGAGGCGCTGCAACTCGGGCACCAGCGCGCGGGCGCCGAGGCAGCCGACCTCTTCGTCATGAGTGAAGCACAGGTGCAGCGGGCGCTTGAGCTGCATCTTCGAGACCGGTTCGGCCAGCGCCAGCGCGGCGGCGATGAAGCCCTTCATGTC